>JAWOIY010000020.1:0-24777 GCA_046484425.1 Desulfobacterales bacterium
TCATGGGGGGATCGAGTTCACCGCGCTGCAGGCCGCTAATAAAGGAATGGAACTGTATGACAAACTGGTGGCATCCGGAAAGATTGAAGAATCCTGGGAAACAGACCTGCAAAGTATCGAAGTATTTCCACGCCAAATTGGGGAAAAACGAGAGGTTGTCGTAAAATTCAGCCGCAGCAAAGGCGAACCTCCATCCGTTTATATCTTTTTTACGGAAAAGGGAGAATATAGCGGATCAAACTTTACAGGGGAGTAACGGGTTATAAACCATGAATACCACCGATCGAGACCAAGGCTCCATACCTTTTATACGGGCGCCGGGTTTGCGTGCCTGGCCGTTGACCGGAAAAGTGCTGGTCACCATGATTATTCTCATGATGTCCTTAGGCCTCGGCGTTGCCCTGGGTCAGATTGTGGTGCATGATATAATCCCCACCTTCTGGAGCGACGAACAGCACATGACGGCGGACCATGGCCATATGGAAAAGCATTCTGGTATGCGTGGAGATCTGTTTGCCGGTGTTCCGGCTGAGAAAAAGCCTGCCCCTTTTTACCAAACCGATGCGTTTATCTATGCACTCAAATTCACCCACATCCACATTTTCGGTATGAGCGCGATTTTTATTCTCATGGGAATCCTCGTTCTTTTCCTCGACCTTAGTCGAAGAACTCGAATTTGGCTGATTGTGCTTCCCTTTATCGGTGTTGTCTTCGATCTGGCATCGGTCTGGCTGAAGCTGTTCGTTGATCCGGTTTTTTTCTGGCTGCATATCCCCGGAGGGGTTTTATTCGGCACGGTTTTTGCCGTCGACGCCGTTCTTATGCTGTGGCAAATGTGGGGCGATCCTTCAAAAAACACGTTTAAGGTTTAACGCAAATGCGGTCAGAACCGGACCCAAAGGTTCAGGATGGGTAATTTTTATCCATCTGAACTTTCTTTTGGGAGGAATTTGGGTAATTTTTACCCGCTCTGTCCCGCTTTTAAAAAAGAAAAAATGCTTCCATAAATACGAAAACGAATAACACCGGTAAATTCATACCCTTAATATAATAACCACAATGTGGCATATTCCTTGCTTTGTGAAACCAAAGAGCACAAACAAGGAGATATGTCATGGAACAACCCAAAAATTCGAGCCGGATCTTTATCGATCCGGTCTGTTTGATGAAAGTGGCGCCAGGCAGGAAAGATCTCACGTTTACGTATCGACTGCGCACCTATTATTTCTGTGACGAATCCTGTCTCAAATCTTTCGAAGCCAACCCTGAGAAATATTTGGAATCAATGACAACCAAGCGTAAAGGATGGTGGAACCGTTATCTGGATCGTTTGAACAAAGTCACCGGCGGCAAAACGCCGAAGTGTCACTAACGCGTATGAAAATACTTAAAATCTTCAGATTAACAGGGGGGATGACATGAATCGGTTTTTGCCTAAATTTTTATCGTTAATGCGGGCAGTGGCAATGGTTGCTTTCATTGCTCCCAACGGATCAGCGGCCGACCCTTCAATCTGGGCGCCACCGCAGCTGGCCGTGCTTATTGAAGAGGGTTTGGCCAAAAACCAGGAAATTCAGAGTCTGGTGTCTCAGGTAGAAAGTCTTAAAGAGGAAATTTCGTTTGCAGGGTCTTTGAATGATCCTCGCATTGGTTTCGGTTTATTGAATCTCCCAACCGACACATTCAATTTTGATCAGGAGCCGATGACCCAGAAGCAAATTTTTATCGCTCAGAAAATACCCTGGTTCGGCAAATTGGATCTCCGTTCCCAACAGGCTGCAATCAAAGCAATTCATCAGGAAGCGATCCTGAACGCAAAACGTCTTGAACTTTCCAGACAAATTGCTTCCACCTATTACGAACTCGGTTTTGTTGCCAGTGGTCAGAAAATCAATGAAAGACTCATTAACATGCTGACCCAGCTCCTAAGGGTGTCAGAATCAAGATATTCAGCAGGTCAGGGTCTCCAGCAAGATGTTTTGCAGGCCCAGGTGGAATTGGGCAAACTGTTGGATGAACAGATCACTTTGGACAAAAATCGCCGCATGCTGGAAGACCAGATCAACGGCCTGCTGAATCGGGAGAGTTTTATACCTGTTACACCCCCTGAAAGCTTGAAATATTCGGATACAGTGTTGGAAGAAAAGAAATTACAAACGCTTGCCCTGGCCATGAATCCCTGGCTGAAAGTCAAACTGGCCGAGATTGATCTGGCCGGCAAAGAAATTGAACTGGCCCGAAAGGACTATTGGCCGGATATGGATTTCATGGTGGCTTATGGCCAGCGGGATGACACTCCAACCGGCGAGGATCGGGCAGATTTTTTTTCTACCTCTATTGTTATGAATATTCCCCTCTGGCAAAAAACACGGCAGGACAAAAAACTGGGCGCAACCAAGCTGCGCCATAAGGCTGCATTACAGTCCTACCAAAATTTGGTCAACAGTCTCCCCCACAAAATAGACGCCCTGGTAACCGATATTCGAAATCTGCAGAAAAACTACAGGCTGATTACCGAGGCCCTGATCGTCCAGGCAGAGCAGTGGGCTCAATCATCCCTAACCGCTTACGAAGTCGGCAAAGTGAACTTTAATACTACGGTCAACGCTCAAATTCGTCTGCTTCACTTCGAACTTCAGTCAGAAAATTATTTGTTCAGCCTTTACAAGAAGCGTGCAGAGCTTGAAGAGGTTTTGGGCGAACCGCTCTCGTCTCGAAATCCGGATGATCACGCATCTCATTTGAACAAGGAAAAAACATCATGAAAAAACGTATAAAAAGATTCTTTCTTTTAGCCATCTTCAGTTTGATCGGTGTCATGACAGCACTGATCACCTGGGATGGTTCCGGCATGAACCCTGCCGGAAAACCGATGTTAAAGGTTTCAAAAGCCCTGGCTACGGAAAATGGACTCAAAGCAGGAATGGTCGATCCCAAAACCGGTAAAAAGATCAAATACTGGGCCGCTCCCATGGATCCGACATATATTCGGAACGAACCGGGAAAATCTCCCATGGGGATGGATTTGGTGCCGGTTTATGAGGAAGAAGGTGAAGAGAAAGAACCGGCTTCGACCATCCGTATTGATCCGGTGACCATTCAAAATATGGGGGTTCGTATTGGGCGGGTAGAACGCAAACCTTTGGTTAAAAACATTCGAACATACGGCAACATTACCTATGATGAAAGGCGGATCTATGCGGTTAATACCAAGTTCAACGGATGGATCGAGAAGCTGTATGTTGATTTTATCGGCGAAAAAGTGAGAAAAGGCCAGCCCCTTTTCGATATCTACAGCCCCGAACTGGTAACTGCTCAGGAGGAATATCTTCTATCACTTCATCATAACGAAAGTTTAAAAGAAAGCCCTTACGACAGCATCCGGGAAGGGGCCCAGCGGCTTTTGAATGCCTCCCGTACCCGGCTCAGATACTGGGACCTGACCGAAAAACAGATAGAACAAATTGAAAAAACAGGTAACGTTCAAAAATCACTGACCATATATTCTCCGGCCAGCGGGGTGGTTGTCAAAAAGAATGCCTTTCAAGGTCACTATGTAAAAGCAGGCGAACAGCTTTATGAAATCACCGATCTTTCAAAGGTGTGGGTGGATGTGGAGGTTTATGAGTATGAGCTTCCCTGGATTCAAAAAGGAATGCCTGCAAAAATGGAACTTTCCTACATGCCGGGTAAGATCTTTACCGGCAAAGTGCTGTACGTTTATCCGTTTCTTACAGCAAAGACCCGAACGGCCAAACTCAGATTGGAATTTCCCAATCCTGATTATCAGCTAAAGCCGGACATGTACGCCAACGTGAATCTAGGGTCTGCAGTTTCCGGGGATGATCTGGTTATTCCTCAGGAAGCGGTCATTGACAGCGGTGTTCGAAAGATCGTGTTTGTGGTCCTTGGAAAGGGCAAGTTCCAGCCTCGTGAAGTCAAGCTTGGATTGGAAGTCAATGATTATGAATTCCAGGTATTGGAAGGTCTTAAGGAAAATGAACAGATTGTGATTTCCGCTCAGTTCATGCTCGATTCGGAAAGCCGTCTGCGGGAAGCGATTCAAAAAATGCTAGAAGTTCAGAAAAAGGGATCGAGCGCCGGCCATGAAGGTCACTCCTCCAAAGAACCGGCGGATTTTCAACCGGAAAAGAAAGCGGACGATCTAGATATGTCGAACATGACCATGGAGGACACGCCGGGTGCGCCCGAACCGGATAAACGATGACAATTAGGAAAGAGAAAAGATGATCAAAAAAATAATTGAATACTCTGTACATAACAGATTCCTGATAATTCTGGGGACTCTCTTTGTGATTGCCGCCGGCATATACGCTGTGCTCAACACGCCCCTGGATGCCATACCGGACCTGTCGGACGTTCAGGTTATCATTTTTACCGAATATGCGGGCCAGGCGCCCCAGGTGGTTGAAGATCAGATCACCTATCCCCTGACAACCGCCATGCTGGCGGTGCCGTTCGCCAAGGTGGTTCGCGGCTATTCTTTCTTTGGATTTTCTTTCGTTTACATCATTTTTGAGGACGGCACCGATATGTATTGGGCCCGAAGCCGGGTCCTGGAGTACCTCAACTTTGTATCGGGCCGGCTTCCCCAAGGCGTCAACCCGAGCCTGGGGCCGGATGCCACCGGCGTGGGCTGGGTTTATGAATACACCCTTGAAAGTGACCGGCATGATCTGTCCCAACTGCGCTCGATTCAGGACTGGTTTTTGCGCTACGAACTGACCAGTGTACCCGGCGTGGCCGAGGTGGCCTCCATCGGTGGTTTTGTCAAGCAATACCAGGTGATAGTTGATCCCAACAAGCTGCTGGCCTTTAACATTCCCCTTCAGAAAGTGAAGATGGCCATTCAGCGCAGCAACAACGATGTGGGCGGTCGGCTGGTGGAAATGGGTGAGACCGAATTTATGGTACGCGGACTCGGATACATAAAAACCCGGCAAGACCTGGAAAGTATTCCCCTCGGGGTAGATCATCGCGGTACGCCGATTATGCTGCGTAACATCGCCAACATTAAAATCGGTCCCGAACTCAGGCGGGGAATCGCCGACTATAACGGAACCGGAGAAGTAGTCGGAGGCGTTATCGTGATGCGTTTTGGCGAAAACGCTTTGGAAGTTATCGGGAATGTCAAGAAAAAGCTGGACCAGTTAAAACCCGGTTTGCCCGAAGGCGTTAAGATCAAAACCGTTTATGACCGTTCGGCGTTGATCCTGCGGGCGGTGGACAACTTGAAAAGGACCCTGATTGAAGAGAGTTTGATCGTCGCTCTGGTCTGTATCGTTTTTCTCCTGCATTTCCGAAGCGCGCTGGTCGGTATCATAACGCTGCCCATCGGGGTTTTGATCAGCTTTATCATCATGGAACGGCAGGGGATCAACGCCAATATCATGAGTCTGGGCGGCATTGCCATCGCCGTGGGCGCCATGGTGGATGCGGCCATCGTGATGATTGAAAACGCTCATAAACATATCGAGCACGACGGCGGCAAAAAACCGCACTGGGAGTTGATCACCGATGCCGCCAAAGAAGTGGGGCCTGCCCTTTTCTTTTCACTGTTGATCATTGCCGTCAGCTTCCTGCCGGTCTTTACCCTGGAAGCCCAGGAGGGACGGCTCTTCCGCCCCCTGGCGTTTACCAAAACCTACGCCATGTTGGGCTCAGCTCTGCTGGCAGTTACGCTGGTGCCTGTTCTCATGGGATACTGGATTCGCGGAAAGATCCGGCCTGAAGAAAAAAATCCGGTCAATCGCTTTCTGATCTGGATTTATCATCCCGTCATCAAGCTGGTCTTACGGGCCAAGACGCTGGTCATCCTGCTGGCGGTCGTGGTTCTGGCGGCCAGTTATATCCCCTGGAAAGGCACGGGCTCGGAGTTTATGCCGCCGTTAAACGAAGGTGATCTGCTGTATATGCCCACTACTTTGCCGGGAATATCGGTCACCAAGGCCAAGGAGCTTTTACAGCAGACCGACCGTGTTATCGCCACCTTTCCCGAAGTTCACCACGTATTCGGCAAAATCGGCCGGGCCGAGACAGCCACCGATCCGGCGCCGCTCTCCATGATCGAGACCACCATCATGCTCAAGCCGGAATCGGAGTGGCGGGAAGGCATGACCATGGACAAACTGGTGACGGAGCTGAATAATTCCATTCGGTTTCCCGGCCTTACCAATGCCTGGACCATGCCCATCAAGACACGGGTCGACATGCTGTCCACCGGGATCAAAACGCCGGTGGGAATCAAGCTCATGGGCGAAGACCTTCAGGTGCTGAGCGATCTGGGTGAAGAGATTGAAGCGGTGATGCGCGAGGTGCCAGGTACCCTCAGTGTTTATTCGGAACGGGTTACCGGCGGCAATTACCTGGACTACGAAATAAATCGAGATGGAGCGGCGCGCTACGGCCTTACGGTCGGTGATGTTCAGGACATCATCCTGACCGCGGTCGGCGGAATGAATGTTACCCAAACGGTCGAAGGTCTGGAACGGTATCCGGTCAATATCCGCTACGGCTCGGAGCTGAGGGATTCTCCTGAAAAACTGCGGCGCATCCTGGTACCCACGCCGACCGGCGCCCAGGTTCCGATCACCCAGCTTGCGGATATACGTATCATCAAAGGCCCGCCCGGCATAAAGAGTGAAAATGCACGCAATAATGCCTGGATTTATGTGGATCTCACCGGCATTGATGTGGGGACCTATGTTAAAAAAGCGCAGCAGGTTGTTCGGGAAAAGATCAAATTGCCGCCGGGCTACAGCATCGTCTGGAGCGGCCAGTATGAATATATGGTGCGGGCCCAGAAGCGGCTGATGATCGTGGTGCCCATGACCCTGATCATCATCTTTTTGTTGCTGTACTTTAATTTCAAAAATGTCACCGAAAGCCTCATTGTCATGCTCAGTGTACCGTTTTCACTCACCGGCGGCCTGTGGCTCTTGTATCTATTGGGTTACGACATGAGTGTCGCCGTGGGTGTCGGGTTTATCGCCCTGGCCGGTGTTGCCGCCGAGACGGGTGTGGTGATGCTGATCTACCTCGATCTGTCCTTTCACAAGTTTAAAGCAAAATACGGTGAACATTTCAACCGCAAACACCTTTATGAAGCCATTGAGGAAGGCGCGGCCTTGAGGGTGCGGCCGAAAATGATGACCGTGGTGGCCATTATGGCCGGACTGATGCCCATCATGTGGAGCCACGGTACCGGTTCCGACGTAATGAAACGCATCGCTGCGCCCATGGTGGGAGGGATGGTCAGTGCGACCATCCTGACACTTGTGGTCGTACCGGCGATCTACGGTTTGTGGAAGGGATGGAATTTACCAAAGGATACTTCTGTCCAAAAGACAGAACACTAAAAGATTAAAAGGAAAAATTGTCATGAAAAACATAATCGCAATTTTTACACTGTTTATCGTTATCGGATTGGTTTCGCTGAATTTGGGAACCGCAGGCACAGCCACCCATGAAGGACATGGACAAGCACATACGCAAGAAACGGCTGCAATGGAAAAAACCAGCCCTGCAGGCACATTTAAACATGAAGCGGTTATGAACCATGTTCGAGCGGAGTTCCAGATTATGAGCCTGGCAAGTATGAATATGAAAGATCCAAACGGTGCGACCCATCACGTTATGGTAAACCTGTTCCATGATTCCACGAATCATCCAATTAAAGACGCTGTTGGAAAGGTTAAAATCATCGACCCGAACGGTAAGGAGCAGATAAATTCACTGAAAAATCACAGTGGGATTTACGCGGCCAACTTTACATTTGAAAAAAACGGTAAATACGGTGTGATTTGTATGGTGAAAGTTGATGCCGAAAATCACGTTTTTAAGTTCTGGTACCCGCATGGCTAATGCCTGGTCAGTAAAAAGTGCCTCTTCCGGTTCACCGAAGCCCGTCGGAATGAAATTCGGCAAACGAACGATCGGGCCGAATACTTATGGACAAAGGAGTGTTTAATGATCAAAAGCTTAAAACAAAAGCTGTCGCTTTTGTTGATCCTTCCCGTGGCATTGCTGCTTTTTCTTACGGGCGTTTCAGGATTTATATATGCGAAAAACGTGCTGCTCGATGAATGGCAAAAGGCGGCGATACTCAAACTGGAACGCGCTGCACATTACATGGACATGCGGTTAAGTCGTCCGATGGAGTGGATTAAAATGTTCCATGAAACTGCCGAAAGCCGTGGCGGACCCGCAACCCAGGAATTGATTCTAACCCAGATTCAAAACCTTAAGGGTGTCACGAACGTCAATCTGAAATGGACAGACAATCATTTGGGGCCTTCCAACAGGGCCATGCAAAATCATCATGTGGGGGGTACAGGTATGATGCAATTTCATAGGGCTATAATATCAGAGGTGACACCCCCGCGTTACGATGCACAGACCAGACAAAAAACAGTAACCTTGATTTCAGATTTCAAGGATGAATCCGGCCGCCTTGTCGGCCGGTTGGAGGTATCCCTTGGCTTTGACTTTCTTCTGGAGGATATCAAAAAATATGGGTGGTGGGAAAGCAACATGACCTGCCTGGTCGATGCATCCGGACGGTATCTTGCCCACAGCACCGCCATGAAAGGTCGCACCAGGTTGGGAGAGACTGAAGATCCGGTGGAACTGGCCATAATGAAGAAAATTCGCGACAAACCATATGGAACCCACCTGGGTTCCGGACATCCTCCCGAACTGGTGAGCGGCTTTTATCGGATCCAGCAAGCTCCCTGGGTTATTGTCATGTTTGCGCCGGGCAAAGAAATTTTGTCGCCCATCGTCGAATTTCGCTTCTATTACGCCATTGCCGGCAGTCTTTGTATTGTCTTTATTTTGGTGCTCATTCAATTTGTCGGCGGCAGGTTGGTCGATCAAATCGGAAAGATTTCAGATGCAGCAAAACAGGTTGCCATTGGAGATTACGTGAGTCCCCTGCCCATAACTTCTTCAGACGAAATAGGACAATTAAAAACCAGCTTTAACACTATGGTCGAAGGTTTAAAAGAAAGGGATTTCATCCGCGACACCTTTGGGCGATACATGGATCCGGAAATCGCCAGAGAACTCATGAAACGCCCTGAGGCCAGCAGATTGGGCGGCGAAAAACGCGAAGTCGCCATTTTAATGTCCGATATCCGGGGGTTTACACCTGTTTCCGAATCCTTGAGCCCTGAGGAGACCATTCGTATTTTGAATCATTATTTTTCTCACATGATTGAAGCGATCCAAAGGCATAAAGGGATTATTGTAGATTTTTACGGTGACGGGATCCTTGTTTTTTTTGATCCGCTTGAAGGCCCCGTCAAGAAAGAGGTCCGATATGCCGTTCACTGCGGCCTTGAGATGCAACAAAATATGAAAAGGTTCAACAAAGAAATGAGATCAAGACATCTACCTGAGCTTCAAACAGGTATCGGTATCAATGTGGGAGATGCTGTAGTGGGAAACATCGGCTCCGCAACCAGAGCCAAGTATGGCATTGTTGGGTCGGAAGTAAATATTACCCAAAGGATCCAGGCTGAAGCCAAAGGCGGTGAAGTCATCATATCTGACTCTGCTTATGGTCTTTTAGAAAAAGAATTGAAAATAAAACAATCTTTTTCAGCACAATTAAAAGGTTTCGATGGAAAGATGAATCTGCATATCGTTGAAACCATACAAAACAAAATCGAATCGGGCGATTATCAAAAACCATCCTTTTGATGGATTGGTTCATATTTTTTGTTAGGGGGTTCATATGAAAAGGATATCCATAATCTCAGCGTTTTTTTTAATAGGATTATGCGCAGGGTCCTCCTCGTTTGCCCAAAGCCTGAATGTGGGTGGCTATGAACAATTCCAGCCTAATGAGGTGACGGAAAATCAAATCGGAGCCGGGTGGGGACATAGGTCCATGACATATGGGATGATGAATCTCATGTCAGGGATGACGACCCAGGCAGCTAAAATTATACGTTCAGGAAAGGCTTCTAAGGAGATGAATGAGAGACTGGCGGAAATATTGGAACACGTAGCGGAAATGCTGAACTACGCCCCCTCTTATATGATGGGCGTCAAGCAAGTGGATTCCAATATGATTAATCTAATGCAAGGTATGTTGAAAGATCTTGAAAAAATGCGCAAAGAAATCGGTCTGAAGTGAACGAAAAAATTTAAGCAAACCTGGAGCGATTCATTTTCAAAAGGCTAAACTCTTTCACAAAATCAAACACATAAAATGAGTGATCCTTCCAACAATATTTTTAAAACCGGTTACGTGCTAAACAATAAATGGGTAATTATCGAGTTTATCGGCAAAGGCGCCATGGGAGAAGTTTATCGCGCTCATCAGCTGAACCTTAAACGAGATGTAGCCATTAAGGTCATCTCGCAGGAAATACTTCAATCTTTTGAAGACGATCCGTTAGAAATTGAAAACACAATTCAGAGATTCCGGCGCGAAGTTCAGGCCATGGCCCGAGTTCGGCATCACAATGTTCTGCAAATTTTCGACTATGGCTCAGAAATAATCCATAAAGATGACCGTGATGTTCCGGTGGAATATATCGCCATGGAATACATTCCCGGGGCAACATTGCGCTTTACCATGTCCGAAGAAGGATTTTATCCTGAACAGGATCTAATTGCGGCATGGCTTTTTAATTACTTTTTACCATTATTAGAAGGTGTTGAAGCCATCCATACCGGAGACATTGCCCACCATGACCTGAAGCCTGAAAACGTTCTCATGGACGGTACAACTCCGAAGATTGCCGATTTCAGCCTCGCCTGCTCTATCTGCATGAAACCCATAACCCAGTCTTTGGATGTCAAAGGAACCCCGGCATATATGTCGCCGGAGCATTTTTTTGATTTTAAGAATGCGGATCAACAAAGTGATATTTATTCTCTGGGCAAAATCCTTTATGAAGCTGTCGACGGCAAAATGACCTCAAAAGTCCTTCCGTTTAAAGGTGCCGCCCTGGCCAATCCGGATACACCTTTTTTGAATAAACTGGACAAAATCATTCAAGAGGCTACGGCTGAAAAAAAAGAGGAACGATTGAAATCGGTGGGTGATTTGCGAAATTCCATTTTGAAAGCGTTAAATATCCTGGATACCGAAAGCGTAGCCGGCACGCCGACGAACCCCAAGTCTCTCCCCTGGTTATATCGACCCCGGTTTATCTGGACAGGCATTGCCATTGCTGTTTTTTCCTTGGCGGCGATGAGTCTTTGGCACTTGTTGGGTGAACCCGGTAGGGAAAAAACATCTTTGAAAAAATCGGAAACGATCCAGATGAAGTCGCCGTCACCCGGGTCCGCCGTGCCTTTAACGCAGGAGACTGCAACACCTAAAACTCCTGCCTCATCTATCCTGGGCAAAGACGGTATAACCATGCATTTTATTCCCGGTGGAGAACTCAAGACCAAAAGTAAAGACCCTAAAAATACACGGCAAATCATTCGAATATCCCCTTTTTATGTGGATGAAAAAATGGTAACCTATCATCACTTTGCCGATTTTTTAAATGAAATGAAGGACCGGCTGGTGGTTGAAAACGGCATTGTAAAAAATAAGAATGAAATCTGGTTCTATCTGGGAGAAGGCACTGCATCCGAAGAACGGATTACTTTTAAGCATGGTCGATTCCTTTTGCTGGATACGCAGTACGCAGCATACCCAGTCGCCCGTGTGACATGGTATGGCGCATCTGCCTATGCCCGACACTACGGCAAGCGACTCCTGACAGAGTCCGAGTGGACGTACATGACCTCAAAACACTTGATCCCTGGTAAAGCACCTTTGGGGGAAAAAGCGGATATCCCCCAAATCGACACCGATAGAAAGTCGCCCGCCAGCCAAATGCACACCCATATGATGGACATGCATGACACATCAGGCATCGACGAAAGCAGGTCAAGAACGCCCGAGCACTCTGTGCCCAGGGATCCTGGAGAAAATTTCAAGGAATGGATCATGCGGAATGATATGGGGCAGGAAAGCATTTATGAAGATAGACCTAAAGAGAATATCTTCTATCCAAGCCTGGTAGTGGCAACGTCTCAATATCCCGGTCAACAATTTAAGAATTTCCGGTATCCATGGGAAGCTTTCCCGGATGTCGGATTCCGATGTGCCATAAGCCTGGGAAAAGAAAAATGATCTGTTTTTGTTTTTGGTCGTCATTATCTTATAATTTTCAAGCTCGGACTTGACAACCCCTTAAAAAGTATCACTTTGTGATAGAAAAATCATCAAGAGACAGGGTTGATGAAACATTCTTCCAAGTTGATCGTTTCAAATGTTGTAACGATCAGCTCAGGGTCATAGTAAATCAGACGGATGCTCTTTTTTAGTCTTTGTTTTCGCGAAGGCCAAGATGGTATCATAAACAACATTTTAATTATGTCAGGGGTCGGGGAGTTTTTCTCCTAAATTTTTGAATATAGCGGAATGGATGATCTTTTTTTAAATCGGATGCTGTCTGAGTGGCTTAGGGATCGTTAGAAAAAACAGGCGCAAACCGAAATCGTATCGTTAAAAGAATTTTAAAATAATGCAGACAACCTATTGATATTTCAAAGATAGTTTCCTGCTTTTTCTTTACGATCCCTTGCCGCGAGTTCATGCGGTTTAAAAAAGATTATCCATGTAGCGGTTGTTTGGAAAAACACCCCGACCCCTCAATTATGTGGAGGACAAAGATTTCGTGACGGAACAAACCATAACTTTGCCGGTAACCGGGATGACCTGCGCCAATTGTGCGGCAAACATTGAAAGAGGGTTAAAAAAACTTGAAGGGATTCAAGACACCAATGTCAATTTTGCGGTGGAACAGGCGGCCGTTACTTTTGATCCAAAACAGCTTCATGTCAAAGACATCGTTAAAAATATCCAGGGATCGGGTTACTCCGTTACGACCGCAAAAACAGAACTTCCGGTAACCGGGATGACCTGCGCCAACTGTGCGGCAAACATCGAAAGGGCTTTAAACAAAAAAGTTCCCGGTGTTGTTCAGGCGGCCGTTAACTTTGCCACGGAACGGGTGTCCGTGGCATATATCCCCGGTGTTTCCGGCATCGATGATATCGTATCGGCCATCGAAAAGGCCGGTTACGGCGTCATAATTCCGGACGACGCCATGGAAACGGAAGATGCGGAACAGGCCGCACGCCGAACCGAGATCAAAGATCAAACCCGCAAGTTTGTCGTCGGTCTGATCTTCTCCTTGCCCTTGTTTGTTATGAGCATGATGCGGGATTTCAACCTCATCGGTCCCTGGAGCCATGCGCCATGGGTGAACTGGCTCTTTCTGATCCTTGCCACGCCGGTACAGTTTTATACCGGATGGGATTATTATGTGAACGGTATCAAAAGCCTAAAAAACAAGAGCGCAAACATGGATGTTCTTGTGGCCATGGGATCATCCATTGCTTACTTCTATTCGATATCGGTTCTTTTTTCCCCGACATTGGGGAAACATGTCTATTTTGAAACCTCGGCGGTCATCATTACCCTGATCAAATTGGGCAAAATGATCGAAGCCCGAACCAAAGGCAAGACCGGCGGCGCCATCCGAAAACTGATCGGGCTTCAACCCAAAACCGCAACCATTGTTCAAAACGGCAAAGAACATGAGGTCCCTTTATCCCGGGTCCGGGTGGGTAATCGAGTGATTGTTCGACCGGGCGAGCGGATTCCCGTTGACGGAATTGTTGTTGAGGGTGAATCCTCAGTGGATGAATCGATGCTCAGCGGCGAACCGATTCCGGTGGACAAACACCCCAAGGATTTAGTTGTGGGCGGAACCATCAACGGTGAGGGGCTTTTGAAGTTTGAAGCCACCCGCGTGGGAAAAGAAACCGCCCTGGCACAGATCATCAGACTGGTTCAGGAAGCCCAGGGAAGCAAGGCGCCTATTCAGGCCATTGCCGACCGGGTGGCGGCCGTCTTTGTGCCTGCTGTTATTGTTATTGCCCTGGTAACCTTTGGCCTTTGGTGGGGAATTTCCGGTGAATTCGTCCCGGCCATGGTCCGCCTGGTTGCGATTCTCGTCATTGCCTGCCCGTGTGCGTTGGGGCTGGCCACACCTACCGCCATCATGGCAGGCACAGGGAAAGGCGCTGAAAGAGGGGTTCTTTTTAAAAGAAGCGAAGCCCTTGAAACGGCAACGAAACTTAATACCATCGTTCTTGACAAGACCGGAACCATTACCATGGGCAAACCCGCCGTGGTCGATATTGTCTCCTTTGATTCCGCTCTTGAAAACGAAGATCAGATTTTGAAACTTGCGGCTTCCGTTGAACAAGGTTCCGAACATCCCCTGGGAAAAGCCATCGTCAATGAAGCAAAAAAAAGAAACATCGATCTTTGGGAACCTGAAAACTTTAAGGCTTTGCGGGGTTTTGGAGTTGAAGCCAGGATTCAGGGGGAATGGATAAAAATGGGGAAACCCAAATGGTTCCATGATACCGACATCGGTATGGAACTCGCCGGAAACACCATCGATGCACTCCAGTCCCAGGGGAAAACGGTTATGGTTCTCGTTAGGGAGGATAAATTGTGCGGTCTTGTTGCGGTGTCGGATACCCTGAAACCGGAATCAAAAGAAGCCGTTGAACAGCTCCATGCACAACACCTAAAGGTGGTCATGCTCACCGGGGACAACCTTCAGACCGCCCGGGCCATTGCCTCGGCAGTCAACATCGACGACATTTTTGCCGAAGTCCGTCCGGAAGAAAAATCACTCAAGATCAAAGAACTTCAGGAAAACGGCAAAAAGGTCGGAATGGTGGGCGATGGGATCAACGACGCCCCGGCCCTAGCCCAGGCGGACATCGGAATGGCCATCGGAACCGGAACGGATGTGGCCATTGAAACCGGGGATGTCATCCTCTCCGGCGGAAGCTTGACCGGCGTATCCAGGGCTATCCGACTCAGCCACGCCACCATGGCCACCATCAAGCAGAATCTGTTTTTCGCCTTTATTTACAACATCGTCCTCATTCCCGTTGCCGCCGGCGTTCTGGCACCCTTTGATTCTGTTCCTTCCTTTTTAAAGCAGCTTCATCCCATATTGGCGGCCCTGGCCATGTCCTTCAGCAGTATCTCCGTGGTATCAAACAGTCTTCGACTGTATCGCGCAAAAATTGAATAGCACAGAGAACCGTCAAAATTCTTTACATACTGTTAAAAATTTTTACCCGATTTTTGTCGAACCTCATACGATATATCCTGAATCTTCCAGAGCCATAAAACAACCGGTTGTAAATAAAATAAATTTTCCCCAGCATGAGCTTCTTTTGGAACGATATTTGCAGATATAAATTTAGAACGGTTATTTGTATCCCAGGGAAGCAAGTTTGAATTCCAGGCCCCGGTTTCCTTTGTGATGAACTCGCATTAAATATACCCCGTGACAGATTTGTTGCCCAAAGATGGATTTCATATAACCTGTTAAACACTATACAAATAATGTTTTAACCCGATGGGTGAATGCTGTCATGAAAACGTTATTTAAAGTTGTAATCCAGGTATTCTGAGTTACTTTATGGCAACACCGGGATGAACGCTTGATACATTTACATGTCTCAGCGCAGTGTTTGAGAAACACATTCAAACAAAATGCCTCCGTGTCTGTGATATAAAACAGGCATTCAGGAAAAATATATTGAGAGAGAGATAAAGGATATGAAAAAAATATACATCAGCTTACTGATACTCTTGGTGACGATAGCCTGGCCTAAACAGGGTACAATAGTTTATGCCTTTGACAAAAATGCCCTGGAATACTTCGATCTTGGCATGAAAACTTCGATGGCCTATAAAAAGACCAATTATTTTACCAAGGCCATAGAGTTGAACCCGGGGCTTGCGCCCGCATATGAAAAACGGGGATTGAATTATTATTTCCAGGGAAAATACAACGAAGTCATTGAGGATTTTACCAACTATATCAGGATGGTCCCGAACAAAGCCGACGCTTACCGGATGCTGGGAATGGCTTATCTCAAAATCAGCAACCATGAAAATGCCATTGTCAACTTCGACAAAGCCATCGATCTGGAATCCGAAATAAAAGGGGTGTTTGGTTACCGGGCGGAAGCTTTCCGTATGATGGGTCAACTGAACGAAGCCATCGAGGATTCAAGCAGAGCTCTTGCCACAGAAAGTGATCTGCAAATTTTATCAGATGTTTATAGAACCCGGGCCAAGGCTTATCTGGAATCGGGTGAAGATGTATTGGCCGGCGCAGATTTTAAAAAGGCAGCGGAAATAGACCCCAGATACATCTTTTACCGATATGTCGCAGGATATGCTGACCTTGAAGATTTGCGAAGAATGGGCTTGATTGGTATGATCGGCTTGGCCTTTGTGTTTATTTTCGGCTTGAAATTAACGCCTCCTAAAAAAGACGAATAGTGATTTGAAACAGGCTGGCCTAACCGAAAAAAAACGAACAGGCCAGGACGGCAAAGATCACACCGGCCAGATCTGCCGTTAAAGCCGCAGCCAGAGAATGGCGGAGGCGGCGAACCTGAACCGCTCCGAAATAAACCGCCAACACATAAAAGGTCGTTTCGGTGGAACCCTGTAAAGTGGAAACCAGATAGCCGGTGTAACTGTCGGGACCGATGACCGGATCGTTGATGATGGACGCTAAAATACCGTATGCCCCCGATCCGGAAAGCGGACGCATCAACGCCATGGGAAGCGCCTCGGCAGGCAGGCCGAAACGGCCGGTAATTCCGCTTATCGCATCGACCATAACCTCCATGACACCGCTGGCCCGCAGCATATCCACAGCCACCAGAATGGCCACCAGATAGGGGATGATCCGAAGGGCCACTCGAAACCCGTCTTTGGCACCTTCAACAAACTCTTCGTAAACCCGCACGCGGCGCACCATGCCGAAACCCAAAAACCCGACCATGAGCCCCGGCAGGATCCACGGTGATACGGACCGTCCGTAAATGACGGCAACAGGTATCAATGCCGCCAGAAAAACAATGGCCACAAGACTGACCCACAACGGATATCCTTTGGCAGCGTCTTTGAACGGCACTTCTTCCCCATCATCTGAAAGCACCGGTTGCAAGGAGGCTTCGGAATCAACCTTGATCGGCAGTAGCTTCTGATACAGTTTGGCTGCAATTACGGCAATGGTGGTCGATCCGATGGTAGCAAACAAGGTGGTGGGTAAAATTGCAGTAGGATCTGAAGAACCAGCGGCTGCGCGAAGGGCGATGACACCGGTAGGCAACAGCGTCACACTGGATGTATTAATGGCCAGGAACAGGGCCATTGCATTCGTGGCCGTACCGCGCTGGGAATTAAGTTTGTCCAGCTCCTGCATGGCCCGGATACCGAAGGGTGTAGCGGCATTGCCGAGTCCCAGTGCATTGGCTGAAAGGTTCAAAATCATGGCACCCATCGCCGGATGATCCGCAGGTACATCGGGAAACAGTCTCACCATCAACGGACGAATCAGCCGTGCCAGAATGGTGAGCATGCCGCCGGCTTCGGCCACTTTCATCAACCCTAAAAAAAGGGCCATCACGCCCACCAGGCCAATGGCCAGTTCCACCGCTCCGCCGGCAGATTCAATCATCGCCTTGGAGAGAATCTCCATGGGTGACGGAGAACCTTGCACCGGAACAGAGAATATTTGCTGCCAGCCGGCAAAGCAGAAAGCGCTCAGAATGATGAGTACGAAAATGATGTTCATGAACACCGTTCCATCGGAAAACGTAGGGTTGCATCAAATTTTTGGGGTTTTCCTCAAGTACTTGCCCACCAGCATGGCAACGAGAATCGTCAAATAAAGCTGTCCGGATACAGCAATGACAATGCACAATGATTTGGCAAAAGTGGAAATCGGTGTAATATCACCATATCCCACAGTGGTAAGGGTCACAAAGCTAAAATACAGAAAATCGTGAAATCCTGCAGCGGTATTGCCGGCAAAATTGATCGCTCCGGTATCCAATTTTAAAAAGTATCTTTGCACGATTTCCGCCAGTTGTAAGAGCACCGCCCCCAATATGCCGACCAGCAAGTAACCGTTGATAGAATTAAGGATAATGGTAAAATTAACCCGGTCACTCCTGGCAATATGGCGGATCATAAACACGGCAATAAACGTGTTAAAGCAGAAAAATGACAAAAAGGAGACAAAGTCCCAAATATCTTTGAGGAAAACATAATTCACCCAGGTTAAAACGATGGTAATGATTCCGGAAGCAAACAGGATTCTACGGGTTTTTTTTGGAAAATCGAAAGAATACGTACCGGAAAGGACGATTGCCGTGAAAATGATGTTTCTAATGAGTAGTCTTAATTTCGATAAAGCGGGATAGAAAAAAATAACGAGGAGTATACAAGTGAGAAGAATGATATTGTTTCTGGTTAATTTCTTTTCTATCATAACACAAGGCTTGGACGAATCGAAAAAGAAACCAAAGCTTCTAAGGTTGTTTCTTTTTTGAGTCCGGCTGATTTTGTATCTGTTCCATTTCCGCTTTTGTAAGCCATCCCCCGCCAAGGGCTTTGTATAATCTTACATAGGCATTATAGAATTGTTGTTTCAATTCGGAAAGCTCCAGTCCGACATCAAACAATGTTCGTTCCGTATCCAAAACTTCAAGATAACTGGTTACGCCTTTGTCATACCTCATTTTTGATAGGGCGGCAGCATTTTCCGCTGCAATGAATTTTCGCTCCACCGCAGAAATCTGCTCTTTGTAGGTTTGAATGTCATTCAAAGCGTCTGCGACTTCTCTAAAAGCAAACAGCACCCTGTTTTCGTATTGATATAAGGCCTGCCTGGTTCTTTCTTTTTCAATTTCAACCCGCCGGCGGCTTTTATTAAAATCAAAAAGCGGTCCAAACAGGCTACCCCCCACAGACCAGATGTCTCCATCCGTGGAGACGGATGACAATTCACTGCTGGCTGCTCCGAAAAGACCTGTCAGGGTGATGGATGGAAACCTCAGCGCTTCGGCAACACCAATCCTTGCTGTTTGCGCCTCCAGCAAGTACATCGCTTCAGCCACATCAGGCCGCCGTTCGAGGATGCTCGAAGGTATTCCGCTGGGAATATCCGGAGGAACAGATTGCCGGTTCAAATCATCTTCTGTTTCGATTTCTCCAGGGAATTTTCCCATTAAAATACTCAGCGCATTTTCGGTACCGGCAATTAACCGCTGGTATAAAGGAATGGCCCCGGCGGCGATTTCTTTTTGAATTTGCGCCTGGTTCAAATCAATTTCGGGTATAATGCCTTTGTCAAAACGCTTTTGAATAATATCAAGGCTGTAAAGCCGCGAATCGAGGGTCTGTTTGGATATTTTCAATCTCTGATGATAATCCAGCAACAAAAAATAAGTGCTGACGACTTCGGAAATCAAACTGATTTGAACGGTTCTCAGGGAATATTCGGAGGCCATCAATTCCGCTCTCGCGGCTTCGGTGGATCTGCGGTATTTGCCCCAGAAATCAATCTCCCAGCTCAATACCGGCGCAATATAGGCGGATTTGTCGGTTGTTGACGACCGTGATACACCCAAAAAATTTCCTGTCCTTGCGCTACCCTCTATATCCAGCCGGGGATACTGATCCGCCCTGGTAAACCCAAGGGATGCACGGGCTTCTTCGATACGGCTGGCAGCTATCATTAAGTCTTTATTGTCTTTCAATGCAGCAACAACCAATGAATACAAAACAGGATCATCAAACAATTCCCACCATTTCAAGTTGACCACTTCTTTGGATTGTGAATCGGAGAATCTAAAATTATGCGGTGTCTCGACAACAGGTTTTTTAAAATCAGGACCCATTGCACAACCGGTGAGGGATACAATCATCATCAGCGTAACGATTTGGGCCAATTTTTTCATTTCAATCATAATCATGGTTTTTTCGTATCAGGTCGCAGTTGAAGATCTCGTTTCTGCTCATATTTGGCAATTTTGCCGATGAAAACAAACAGCATGGGATAAAAGAAAACCCCCAACAGTGTTGCGATAAACATCCCGCCCAACAATGCCATACCCATAACGACCCTTGCCTCAGCACCGGCACCGGAAGCAAAAACCAGCGGTAGCACACCCAATATAAAAGAAAAGGCCGTCATCAATATGGGTCTGAATCGCAGTTTAGCGGCTTTTACGGCCGCATCGAACAAAGAAAGGCCTTTGTCAAATTCCAGCTTGGCAAACTCAACGATCAAAATGGCATTTTTGGCCGCCATAGCGATGAGCATTACCAGTGCAATCTGGGCAAAAATATTGAGTTCATAGCTTTGACTGAACTGCCGGGAAACCAATAATGCAGTGAATGCACCAAAGACGGCAAAGGGTGTCCCCAGCAAAATGCTAAAGGGTAAGGACCAGCTCTCGTACTGAGCGGCGAGGATAAGAAATACGAACAACAATGAAAACGCGAAAACAATGGCACCTGTTCCGGATGCCTTCTTTTCCTGGTACGACATGTTGCTCCACTCATAGCCCATATCTCTCGGAAGGATATTTCCGGCCACCTCTTCAAGTGCATCCAATGCCTGGGCCGAAGTGTATCCGGCGGCAGGCCCGCCGGAAAGCTCTATGGCTCTGTATAAATTGAATCGATTGGTATAATCCGGCCCCACGATTTCTTTGATATCGACAAATGCCGCCATGGGAACGCTTTTGTTCTCTTTATTCTTTACAAAAAAAAGGTTTACCTGTTCTTCATTCTGCCGGTACTCGGGTTCCGCCTGAATATAGGCTTTGTAAAGCCTTCCGAATCTGTTGAAATCGTTTATATAGGAACCGCCCAGAAAAGCACCTACCGTTGTATATATGTCATTTAATGAAATACCTGCTTTGAGGACTTTATCCCTGTCGATTTCCATGTATCTCTGGGGGACGGTTGCTCGAAACGTTGTAAATATAGAACCGATCTCAGGTCGTTTCATGGCAGCCTGAACAAAATTTACCGTCTGTTTGGCCAGATAATCCGGTGTATTCCCCCCTTTATCCTGAATCATCAGGGTAAATCCGGAACCACTTCCCAAACCGGGAATTGCCGGCGGTCCAAAGGCAAAGACCTGCGCTTCGTTAATCGCCAAATGAAAATCAATATTTAATCGTCCAACGATAGCCTTGGCGGTTTTATCCCGTTCTCCCCAATCCTTAAGGGAAGCAAAAATAAAGGCAGTATTGGATGACATGCTCCCTGAAAGCAGGCTGTATCCCGTAACTGTGGTAATATATTTCACTTCATTGTATGTTCTTATAATTTTTTCAACTTTTTGGGCCACCACATCGGATCGTTGCAGAGAAGCGGCATCCGGCAATTGTATGTTAACCAAGAGATACCCCATATCTTCTTCAGGCATAAACCCGCCCGGAACTTTTTTCCCCAAAAATCCCATGGCAATGGTTACAACAAGGATAAATATCAATCCTCTGACAATCTTACCGGTCAAGATGCGGGTAAACCCCATATAGACTTCCGTGGATCTGTCAAAGGCTTTGTTAAAAATGCGAAAGAATATCCCCAAAGGGCCGCGATAGGGTTTCTGTTTTCTGAGCAACAATGCACACAGAGCAGGGCTCAGGGTTAACGCGTTAATCGATGAGAAAACCACCGAAACGGCAACCGTAATGGCAAACTGTTGATATAATCTTCCTGTTATTCCTCCCATGACGGCCACCGGGATAAACACCGCCACCAAAACCAGTGTGGTCGCAATGACAGGGGCGGTGACTTCATTCATGGCATGAACGGTTGCTTCTTTAGGATTCATACCGTTTTCAATATTAACCTGGACGGCTTCCACGACCACAATGGCATCGTCAACAACAATACCGATGGCCAGAACCAGTCCCAAAAGCGAAAGGACATTAACCGTAAAACCGATCAACGGAAATACAATAAACGCACCGATGAGAGAAACGGGTATGGCGATGGTGGGAATCAGTGCCGCCCGCCAGTCTTGAATAAAAATAAAAACCACCAGAATAACCAGCGCCAGGGCGATAAAGAGTGTCTCGATGATTTCATCGATGCCTGCGGTAATGGCCAACGTCGTATCCAGCGATATGTCGTATCGGATACTTTCCGGAAAAGTTTTGGATAGTTCCGCCATGGTATTTCGGATCTCTTTGGCCAGTTCAACGGCGTTGGAACCGGGCGCCTGATACAGGGCGATGATGGCGCAAGCTTTGTCATTTAACCGGGTAAATGCATTGTAAGTTTCTACGCCGAGTTCGACACGGGCGATGTCTTTGATTTTTACCTGAGAGCCTTCCTCGGTGGTCCTGATGACGATTTCACTGAATTCTTTTTCAGATTGCAGGCGATCCGGCAATCTGACCGTGTATGTAAATTCCGTCCCGGGTGGGGCGGGCTCTGCACCGAACTTACCTCCCGGCACGACCACACTTTGCTCTCGAACGGCATTCACGATCTCGGGCACCGTTACACCCAGGTGGGCCAATCGTTCGGGCTCAATCCATATGCGCATGGAATAATCACTGGTTCCGAGTACGTTCACACGACCAATACCTTTTATACGGGCCAAAATATCTTTAATATTGATCAATGAATAGTTTCCAAGAAAATTTTGGTCATATCTGCCGTCTTCCGACGTGAGCGTTACCAGCATCAATATATTCGGAAGGGATTTTTCTGTAGTCACCCCTAATCGTTTAACCTCCTCGGGGAGTTTGGCTGTTGCAGCGGCAACTCTGTTTTGGGTAAAAACTGTGTTCTCGTCCGGATCGGTGCCGATCTCAAACGACACCTGAATGTTCATTGTACCGTCGTTTGCATTGATGGATTTCATGTAAATCATATTGTCCACACCATTGATTTGCTGTTCCAGCGGCGTGGCCACCGACTGTTCCACACTGACGGCATTGGCTCCGGTATAGGTGGCCCGGACTTCCACCACCGGGGGTGTAATGTCGGGATACTGCTCAGTAGGAAGACCTTTCAGGAATACGACCCCTACGACAACCATGATGATGGCGATGACCATGGCCACAACGGGCCGTCTTACAAAAAAATTACCCATATCTGATCACATGCTTTTTTGGTTTTGGTCTATTGATTCGATTTCTATCACAGTGGGTTTTACTACGGCGCCGTTCTTTACTTTCTGTAAACCTTCGTACACAACATGTTCGCCCGGCTTTAACCCTTCTGCAATCAGCCAGAATTGTTTGATCTTGGGACCTACCTTTATGTTTCTCGCCTGGATCTTATTACCATCGCCAACGACATAGACACTGTATCGCCCTTGAAGTTCTACAACGCATCTTTGGGGAATCAGAATACCGTCTTTGACGACGGCAACACGGGCCTTTACCTTGGCAAATTGTCCGGGGCGCAACAATTCCTGGGGGTTGGGAAACGAGATTTGAAGCAGCATGGCGCCGGTGGCGGGATCCACGTTTCGATCGACAAACTCGAATTTGCCTTTGTGCTCGTACAGAGTTCCGTCTGCCAGAATCAGTTCCAAATCGTCTTCCCTGACTTTCCGAACAGCTGATTCGATCTCCGATAAAACCTTCCGGGCCAACTCAAGATACTGTGTCTCCGTAATAAAGAACTCCACGAGAACCGTCTTTATTTGGGAGACCGTATTCAAAATCACCGGATTGGGACTGCGACCGACAAAATCTCCAACTTTGGCTTTTGTCTTTCCGATGATTCCGGAGATGGGCGAATAAATCTTGGTATAACCGAGTTGGATGTTGCTGGCCCTGAGATTCGCTTCGGCCGCTTTCACCGATTCGATAGAAGCCTCATATTGGGCTATGGCGGCATCCAGATCACTCTGGCTGAGCGCCTTTTCCTTTGCAAGGGGTTCAATTCTGTCCAGATCACTTTTGGCTTTCGCCAGCCTGGTGTTTTCTTCAGCAACCCTGCTCATTTTTGCGGCGACATCGGCCTCAAACGGCTGACTTTCCAAAGTATAAAGAAGATCGCCTTTTTCAACCCGCGCCCCCTCTTTAAAATGAACCCCTTCCAGAAAGCCTTCCACCCTTGCCCGTATGGCAATATCTTTGAAACCGTATATTTGACCGACAAATTCCTGGTAGATGGGAACTTCTTTTGCTTGTGTAACGACAACGGTCACCTGTGGTGGAGGCGCCTGTGCATGTTGTTCCTCTTTTTGACTGCATGAAGAAAACAACAGAAATAAAATACACGGGAAAATTATCTTTATGGTTTTCATTTTTTTCTCTTTATTAACTGAACAAAAGTTAATTGTGATGGAGATTTATTCTGGAATAGATAAATGCCATAGGCAATCTATGATGTCAACCGGTGTTATATACGAATCAAAACAAGTAAAGATCCGGGTCCAGAGGGCCCGGCTTTGAGCTAAGCCCAGAGAGCATGATTTGTATCTTTTGAAAGTCATTGGAATGTTGGAAGATTGGAATACTGGAAGATTGGGTGGTAGAAGCGGAAATGATCTCTTTAAAACTGACAGAATTCCTTCACAACCCATTATTCCACGATTCCATCATTCCATCATTCCATTATTCCTATTGAATCATTTACCGGCAGAGCCATTGAACTCTGACCCGGCCCTGAGGACCGGGATTTCCAAGCTGCATTAAAGTTCAGCATCCGTTTCGCTGCTCAAAGGACCCATCGAAAGAATCGATGAGAAATATCGGCAAAGCTGTCATCATGCAGAACCTTCCTGCTATTAAAACGCAATTGCGGGAGCAGCTTAAGTCAGCTATTGTCTCCTACAGTGACCGAAC
>JAWOIY010000046.1:0-4672 GCA_046484425.1 Desulfobacterales bacterium
GCAAATATGACGCTTTTTATATGGATGTTAATGACTGCCCTGAAAGTGCTTTTTAAACTAATTATTCTTATAAATCAAAATGATGTGTGACGCGACCCTGAGTGTTAGAACCCTGGCACAAAAATTGAAGTTATAAAAAGCAGTGGTAAATGAATCGCCCGGAAAAAGTATTCCGGGAACTACAAAAAAAATACAACAAAGTAAAGGGAGGAAATTACCATGAGTACTTTAACGATCATCATTCTCATCGTAGTGTTGCTTTTAGTGTTCGGCGGGGGAGGCGGTTACTATTGGAGAAGACGACGGTAGGTTTTGTTTCTCACATCTTGACGCTTTACCCTAACGTTGCAAAAGTCGGAGGGCTTCCAGAGCCAAGGCGCCGATGGTGAAGCCGCAATAAACCTACTGCAAACCCTTGGCAACGGTGGATTTGGAGGCCTTCGGCCTTCCCGCAGGGTAAACAATATAGCATATAATGGACCCCGATTGAAAGAAACGTAAATATAAAATAATAATTTTTGGGCGTGGTCACTGAACGGGTTTCAGTGGCTGCGGTCGCAAATTGCACAACCCACATTGATAAGGAATCTACGATGGTGAAACGATTATTAATGGTGGCCGCCTTGGCTACTGCCCTGTCTTTGTCCACAGGGTTCACGTTGGCGGCTGACCAGGCTCAAACCCAAGAAAAGGCCCAAACACAAAGGCAAGAGCAAATCTATGGCAGCCAACTGATGACGCAACAAGAGCACACCGAATATCGCGCCAGAATGCGCGATGCGAAAACTGCCGAGGAGCGAGAGCAAATCCGCAAGAAATATCACGAGCGCATGAAAGAGCGGGCCAATGAACGTGGTGTGACCCTGCCCGAAGAGCCATCTGCTATAGGTGGTGGCATGGGTCCGGGTGGTGGCGGCATGGGTCCGGGTGGCGGCATGGGGCCTGGTGGCGGTCGCAGTCGCTGATCCGGGTAACCCCCAACACTTGCGATCAAGCGGGACGCGCCAAAAGCGGAACGCCCCCCCGTACCTCTTCGTTCGGCGGGGATGGCCCGTTGGACGTATCGCGCGGGCGTGGGGCCATGTTTGATTCATATAGGAGGTTCGACCATGCGCCAGATATGGATTGTGACCTGCCTTGCGACAATCCTTCTCGTGGGTCAGGCGATTGCGGCTGACCGGTCACAGAAGGCGGACGTCGCTGAGAGCAAGGCGGGGGTACTGGAGAAGAACGCAGCGTCCGAGGGCAGCAAGGCGCTCCCTTCTCCATCCGAGATCATCACGAAGCCTGAAGCGCAGGCGGTCGATCCGATCGGCGAAGAGCCCTTGGATGATGCGATCACCTGTCTTTCACGCACCATCTACTGGGAGGCCAAGGGCGAGGGGGCTTCCGGCATGGAAGCAGTCGCCAATGTTGTTATGAACCGGATAGGCCATGAGGGCTTTCCAAACACGATTTGTGAAGTTGTCAGGCAAGGCCGCGAGCAGGGTGCCTGCCAATTCTCGTGGTGGTGCGATGGCAGTTTGGATGACGCAGAGGAGGATAAATCCTACGCGATCGCCAAGGAAATAGCTCGAAAAACTCTCAACCGGCAACTAACGGACCGAACCGGTGGCGCATTGTATTTCCACCAGCGGGAAGTAACCCCCAGTTGGTCCGCGGAATACATCAAGACAGTCGAGGTAGGCGAGCATGTCTTCTACAAGCCTCACGGCGGAACAGCAAAATAGGCCCCTATGCATTCTGCCCGGCTTCGTCTGCGTTCTATAAACCTATGAGGTCAGACCATCAAGATGTACGATAAGCACCAGTTCGTGCTGCGGGTCGAGACAACGGCCAACGACGTTTCCTTTTTTAAGCACCACCGGAAGGTGGAACACCGGGACGGCAGCGTGTCGCGCAAGGTTGCGCCCCTGCGAAAAACGATTTTCGTCTGGTGGATTTGCGCGAGCTGCTGCAGCCACAACCGTCTGATAAATGTGCACATTTTGTCACCATTTGAACTTGTAAGGGACTAACAGA
Source organism: Desulfobacterales bacterium (assembly GCA_046484425.1). Lineage (GTDB taxonomy): Bacteria > Desulfobacterota > Desulfobacteria > Desulfobacterales > UBA11574 > UBA11574. The sequence goes on from JAWOIY010000046.1 coordinate 2,023, forward strand.
AAAAGAGGTTATCATGAACGCCATTGACTATGGTAATATTTTGAAGACGAAATGGAACGTATGGAAGGTTAAAATGTATGACCTTACACGAAAGGGCGCAAGCGGCGAACTTAAAGAAAGAGAAAAAGTTTTGCGCAATATCCAAGACCTGAAAATGCCCATCATTGAAAAGTCATCTCGTATCGAACAGATGAAAAATGAGCGCCGCACTGAGTTTACTCCACAGGGGGAAAATATCGACAATGGCTTTGTCGATATGCGCGGCAAATATGTGCAGCGGACCCAGCTTTCCTGGACAGGGCTTTACGGCAAACAACCGTGGCCGAGGGAGCGAAAGGTGTGGGAGAAGGTTTGAAGAAACCGCGACCGGGTGCCGAAACAAGGGAGGGAAATCGGTGCAAAATGGCCTTGTTCGTTAGGAGTACCGGACAGGAGGTGGTGCATTGCAGTTTGCACCTTCAATGGAAGAGCCAAGGCGAGTTGTCTTCTTCGAACATGAAAGATGCTGCGTCCGATAGATCGGTTGGTTTCCTTAACAAAAATATCTTAACGAACATACAATTCAAAAAGGAGATGAAAAAATGGAAGCACCCAAAATGTATACCTTACCGAAGCTTGCATACGACTACAATGCGCTTGCACCGATTATATCGGAAGACCTGTTGAAGCTGCACCACGAAAAGCACCACGCAGCCTACGTGAATGGGGCCAACACCATTCTCAAAAAGATGGACAAGGCCAGGACGGACAATGCCGATTTCGACACGAAGGCGACGTTCAAGGAACTCTCGTTCCATATCGGGGGGCACTTGCTCCACTCGCTGTTCTGGGGAAACCTCGCCCCGCAAGGCAAAGGCGGGGGCGAGAGTCCGTCAGGAAAAATCACGAAAGTAATCGACGAGGAGTTCGGCTCCTTCGATCGGTTCAAAAAACTATTTTCTCAGGCGGCCGCAAGCGCCGAGGGTTCGGGTTGGGCAGCACTCACGTTCTGTAAGAAGACGAACAGGCCCATCATCATGCAGGTCGAAAAACACAACACGAACGTCTATCCGATGTTCAGGATTTTGATGGTTTTGGATGTCTGGGAGCACGCGTATTACCTTGACTACCGGAACGACAGGGGCAAGTTCGTCGAGGCGTTCTGGAACATAGTGAACTGGACTGAGGTAAACAAGAGGCTTGAGGATCTTCTGAAGAGTTAATCAAAAGTCTTCGAGGTTCTATGGTTTTTTGGAAAAACAATGCTTGTCGCATCAGGGATACGAGCAGGACTGGGGTTTCTCTTGAGTGCAAGCACTTGTCACTCGCGTACCGGCCGGTTTGCCCAACCCGTGTTCCATGTGTTAACGGACATAGCTCTGGAGTTTTTTCGTTAAGCTGTTCTTTTACCGGAAAATGCAATCCAAAAAATTAGCAAAAATTCCAAACCTCAAAGAAATGGAGGATCTCTATGCGTAACAATGAAAAAGGGAAGGTGGGGTGGATTTTACTTTGGGCATTGGGAATCCCGATCCCAATCTTATTGGTGCTGTTCGTCCTTCGTGGGTGCACATGAGGCGGGTATGTTTGAAAAATACTCGCTGACACGGTCAATGTCATTGGCTCCTATCTTTTTATTCCGGCAAGCAACTTGGAATTAGCGTTGAATAGTTACGTTGGGAGTGACATTCAATCAAAAAAGGCAATTCATCATGAAAAAAATCGGGATTATTATAGGCGCAGGGATCCTTTTGGTCATTATGATCTTCGGATGGTGGGTCTTCAGCCGCCCTGAACGCGGTACAACCGGGTCAGTCAGCACGAAATTTCGCTGGCTCGGGATCGACGACAAAATTGTGATCGACGGCTTCGACGACCCCAAAGTCCAGGGAGTCGCCTGTCATATTTCCCGTGCGCAGACGGGTGGGGTAAAAGGCGAATTGGGCGTGGCGGAGGACACGAGTGATGCCAGCATCGCTTGTCGTCAGATTGGCCCAATCAGAATCATCGGCAAGCTCAAGGACGGCGAGCGCGTTTTTGACGAGCACCGCAGCCTTATTTTCAAGAAGCTTCAGGTCGTGCGCTTCTTTGACCGCGAGCGCAATGTGCTGGTTTACGTGGCTTATAGCGACCGGGTTATCGAGGGTAGCCCAAAGAACAGCATCAGCACGGTGCCGATCATGGGGTGGCCGTCACCATAAAATATGAATTAAGGTTTGATTTAAGATATTTGATAGGCCCGATTTGTTCGGGCCTTCTTTTTAATAACTAAAGTTTATCTTAATCTCTTTCTTGATAATTACCGGCAGCTTTCCTTTACAGCCCCAGCGCAGCCCTGATCTCATTTTCCTTGAACCCCACGATGACCGTGTCACCAATGATAATGGTTGGAAAGGAGCATTTCGGGTTAAATTTTTTGACATCTTCCAGTATCGCCTGACGTTCCTCTCCTTCCAGAAGATCAACATCGACAAATTCATACAAGACAGTGCATTCATTCAACAATTTCTTGGTGGACTTACAATGACTGCAAGTGCTCAAGGAAAAGACTTTAATCGGCTTCTCAGACATGTGAATTTCCTTTTTTACGGATTTATTTTTGATTGTTTTGCATAACGATCATCGGGCCATGTTTTGTACCATTTTCAGCTTCAACCAAATTGAGGGGTCG
>JAWOIY010000120.1:0-19625 GCA_046484425.1 Desulfobacterales bacterium
TGTCTGAGTGGCTTAGGGATCGTTAGAAAAAACAGGCGCAAACTGAAATCGTATCTTTAAAAGAATTTTAAAATAATGCAGACAATCTATTTATATTTCAAAGATAGTTTCCTGTTTTTTCTTTACGATCCCTTGCCGCGAGTTCATGCGGTTTAAAAAAAGATTATCCATGTAGCGGTTGTTTGGAAAAACACCCCGACCCCTCAAGTAACTTTCTTTAGAGGTCAAACGATGAAGTTGACTCTACCATATTTGTAGTTACTGTATAATTGTTAATCATGTGCTTTGAAATGGCACAAGTTTTTAAAAAGGGGAAATATCATGGAAGAAAAAGAAATGATAAACATACCTAAAGATTTACCAATGTTGCCCTTGCGAAATACCATAGCCTACCCGTTCGCCATACTGCCCCTGGTTATCGGTATTCCGCGGTCCATAAAACTGATCGAAGACGCTTTGAAGGGGGAGCGATTGATCGGCCTGCTTGCCATGAAGGATCCCTCCATCGCCGAGCCCCAACCCGATCAGATTTACAAGACCGGGACGGTGGCGATGGTGTCTCAAGTCACCCGGACGTCCAGCAAATCGCTTCAGGTGGTCGTTCAAGGAATTGAGCGCTTCAAAGTTGTAAATTGGCTTGAAACGGAGCCTTATCTCAAAGCGAATATCGTTCTTTCACCCGATAACGTGGAGACCGGTCTTGAGTTGGATGCGCTGCAGCGCAGCTTGCGTGACCTGGCAAAAGAAGTTGTCGCCCTTTCGCCCCATTTGACCGATCAAACCGGAGATTTTCTAAACCAGGTAGAAGATCCCCGCTACCTGGTTTACCTGGTGGCGGCCAATGCCGCCTTAAAGATGGAAGATGGTCAAAAGATAATGGAAATGGATCGCCTGAATGATAAATTGACGGCCCTGATTACATACCTGACGCATGAAAAGGAAATGCTGAAACTCGGTAAAATGATTCAGTCAAAGGCGAAAAAGGAAATAGATAAAACACAGCGAGAGTACTATCTTCGGCAGCAACTGAAGGCCATTCAAAAAGAACTGGGCGAAACAGATGAGGCGCATTCCGTCATTTCAGAATATTTTGATAAAATTGAAAATGCCGATTTGCCTGATGAGGCGAATAAAGAAACACGACGTGAATTAAAACGCCTTGAAGGGATGTCTCCTCACTCCCCGGAATACACGGTAATCAAAACATACCTGGACTGGATGATTGATCTGCCGTGGAATGTTCTGAGTGAGGACTGGCTGGACATCAATCATTCGCGCACTGTTTTGGATGAAGATCATTATGATCTCCAGGAGGTCAAAGACCGGGTCATCGAATATCTGGCGGTTCGCAAACTTGTCAAAGAACGTGGGGTTCACAATGAAAACGATGAAAAAACAAATACCGATGATGCAATGGGCGCCATTCTCTGTTTCACCGGCCCTCCGGGTGTCGGGAAAACCAGTCTTGGGCAGAGTATTGCGCGGGCGCTCGGCAGGAAATTCACGCGAATGAGTCTGGGAGGAATGCGGGATGAAGCGGAAATTCGCGGACATCGCCGGACTTACATTGGTGCCATGCCGGGCCGTATCATTCAAGCCATAAAGCGATCAGGCACCCGAAATCTTGTTTTTATGCTGGATGAGGTCGACAAGATCGGCAGTGATTGGAGGGGCGATCCGAGCAGTGCTCTTTTGGAAGTGCTTGATCCGGCCCAAAACCATTCTTTTCGTGACCACTACCTGGATGTGGACTTCGATCTGAGCAGTGTGGTTTTTATTACTACAGCCAATAACCTGGAAACCATCCCACCGCCGTTGCGTGACCGTATGGAGATTATTCAGCTCGACGGCTACACGACGTACGAGAAAATCCGGATTGCACAAGGTTTCCTCATACCTCGACAGGTAAAGGTAAACGGCCTTCGTGAAGATGAGATTGCTTTTACACAAGAAGTGCTAAGCAAGATCGTTCAGGACTACACCCGGGAAGCGGGTGTGCGAAATCTGGAAAGACAAATCGGTGCGATCTGTCGCAAGGTTGCCGCCAGGATTGCCTCGGATGAATCAACGAATATAAAAATTACCCCTGAAATCGTTCGAGAGTATCTGAAAAAGGAGAAGTTTGAGTCCGAATTTTCGGAAGCCATTGAGGTCCCCGGGATTGCTACCGGACTGGCTATGACGAATGTCGGTGGTGAGATTATATTTATTGAAGCAACCCGAATGAAAGGGAACGGCAAGTTTATCCTGACTGGCCAACTGGGGGATGTGATGCGTGAAAGCGCAAAGATAGCTTATAGTTACGTTCGTTCAAAAGTCGGCGGGAAAAAGATCGATCCTGAGATGTTTGAGCTATCAGATGTCCATGTCCATGTTCCGGCAGGCGCCGTCCCGAAAGACGGCCCGTCTGCGGGTATCGCCATGGTAATGGCGATCACGAGCCTCTTCACCTGCCGGCCGGTTCAAAGCAACATCGGTATGACGGGTGAAGTAACATTGAGAGGTCGAGTCTTGCCTGTGGGGGGTATTAAAATGAAGGTTCTGGCCGCCCACCGTGCCGGGCTTACAACGGTTATCCTGCCGAAGCGCAATGAACGCGACCTGGATGAATTGCCCGATGAAGTACGAACTGATATGACCTTTATACTCGTCGAACGAATAGATGAAGCGCTTAAATCGGCATTGCTTCCTTGCAAGATGCCCACCGTAAAACCGGATGTTGAAACAACGGATGTGTCCATCAAGAAAGGGCCACCGCAACCGGAAGTGAGACTGCATTGAATGGTTTTTATTTAAACACCTAAAAAAAAAGGGGCACTTTTTTTCGCAGTGCCCCTTTGTATTACAAGTCCATTGAATGGACGTTATTTCTTCTAATGAATCTCAATTTTTTTAACGACGCTTTCTCCGGACTTGGCCAGGCTCACCCTGAGTATACCATCCCTGAACTTTGCTTCAATTTTTTCCTTATCCACAGCTCCCGGAATTCGGAAGTCTCTCTGGAAGGACCCGGTATACCTCTCTGCACAATAGCAGGATTCACCGACAAGTACCTCTTTTGTTTTTTCACCTTTAACGGTCAGAACCCCTTCGGAAAAAGAGATATCCAGTTTCTTCATATCGATACCCGGCAGTTCCATGGTAAGATGATATTCCGTGTCGGTCTCCGCTATATCAGAAGGTGGTACCCAATCACACGCTTCAAGTCCGGTTGACGGAATTACCCAACTACCGCTGTAGGGGTTCAACAGCCTCGTCTGTGGTCTGAAAGCGACGTCGAATCTCGGGATAAGATTAAACATTCTCATCATTATAGTCACCTCCTTTACAGCAAGCTATCCTTGCTGCCGATCAAAAATATAAACATTCACCTTTTAAAGTCAATGATCGAAAAACCATCATCGATCCTCAATCTCACAGGTAACTGCTGGCCCATGGATGGATGCAACAATCGTCGCAACCGTTCCAAATTATCGTCGATACTTTGCCGATGTACCGTGGCCAATTTTAACATGGATAAACCAAAGTCAAGAGTGTTCTTTCTGATAATTGCCTTCGGCAAACTAAAGCAGGACTCTTGACAAATGAGACGACCGTTAACATTTTAATTTTATACCCAGGTTAAGCGGTTCCGGGTTCAACGTTTTGGATTAAAAAATCCCAAACAGCGCGTGTAAAAGGGTTCTTGCCACCCTGAATCACGATCCTGCTCTAACAGTTGTAACCCTTGAACCCTGAACCTGGAACCGATCCGTTCAGGTTATAGTTAGATCATAGCGCAACGTGTGCGTTATCCTCGTCTTACTGATTTTCTATTCTGAAAGGTAATCTCATGAGTGAAGAAAAAGAAGATAAAAACGAGTGCATCATGCATGAAACCGATTCTAATGGGGACCCCAATCTGTGTTGCTGTTATATTGTCGATTCCGAAGGAAGATATGTAGATCCCTGTTACCGCCCGGTTTCCGACTGTTGTTAAAAAAGTGTTTATAAGGAGGTTAAATTATGGAAGGTGAATTTTTAAAAAAAGCAAAGAGATGTTGTTCACATGAACATGATCGACTGGTGAAAAATCTTTCCACTTGCGACAGCCAGTTTGAAACTCCGGCTGAACGACACCGGTGTTACCGCGTTGCCGCAAGGAGGAGTGGTCGTCGTTCAAAAAAATGCATTTTAGGTGAATAGCTCAAGTAGTGCATACTTTTTTTGATTGTAAGTACGCATGTAAATTTGTTAGCATTACGGTAAGCATTCGAAGAAAAGGCGTGGTTGAATGGCAAAGATTGCGCTGACAGGTATCAAACCGACCGGGACTCCCCATATCGGCAACTATTTGGGAATGATTAAACCGGCCATAGAACTGGTTCAAAGCTTTCGGGCATTGTACTTTATTGCCGATTACCACGCCCTGACAACCGAACGAGATCCCGAAAAACTGAACTGTCAGACATACGAGGTGGCCGCTACGTGGCTGGCTCTTGGACTCGATCCGGATAAAGTCGTGTTTTTCCGCCAGTCGGATATCCCGGAAGTTTTTGAGCTGACCTGGATTCTGGCCTGCCTCACTTCTAAAGGGCTTCTGAACCGGGCCCATGCATACAAGACCGCTGTTGAAGAAAATATCCGCCAAAAAAGAAGTGCGGACGATAATATCAACGCCGGGATCTTCGGTTATCCGGTGTTGATGGCTGCCGATATTCTGTTGTTCGGAACCCATGTGGTACCGGTAGGTCAAGACCAGAAACAGCACGTCGAAATTGCTCGGGACATCGCATCCAGTTTCAATTCTAATTACGGAAATGTATTCACGATTCCGGATGTGCTGGTCCGGGAAGACGTAATGAGCGTGCCCGGGCTGGACGGGCGCAAAATGAGCAAGACTTACCGGAACACCATTCCTATATTCGCAGATGACAAGGTTATCCGCAGGCAGGTAATGGGCATCGTTACCGATTCTAAACCACCTGAAGCACCGAAAGATCCGGAATCGTGCAATCTTTTTTCATTGTACCGGTATTTTGCTCCTCGTGAAGCATTGATGAAAACACGAGCGGCTTATCTCAAAGGAGCGAGGTACAATGACATCAAAAAAGAACTCGTTGAACTGCTGCTTGATAAATTTAAGGAAGGCCGCCGGACCTATGAGGCTTTTCTGCAGGATAAGCCGGCCATAGAACGAATTTTGAAACAAGGGGCGGAAACGGCCCGATCGATTGCAAAGCCGTTGCTGACCAAGGTTCGCCTTAGAATCGGAATAAACCGAACAGAGATTTTGCAAAAACCATGAGACCTTTGAAAATGGAGGGAATACCTATGGGAAAAAATGTATCCCAAAAACTGATAGCGGCCCATTTGGTTGATGGGCGTATGCAGCCGGGAGAAGAGATCGGTCTTAAAATTGACCAGACCCTCACCCAGGATGCCACCGGAACCATGGTCATGCTGGAATTTGAAGCGATGCAGATTCCGCGAGTAAAAACAGAGGTTTCGGTTCAATATGTCGATCACAATTTGCTGCAAACCGATTTTAAAAATGCCGACGATCACCTGTTTTTATGGAGTTGCTGTCAAAAATTCGGTGTCTGGTACAGTCGACCGGGAAACGGAGTCAGCCATCCGGTTCATATGGAACGATTCGGAGTCCCGGGGAAAACCCTGCTGGGTTCGGACAGCCATTCCACCGCAGCCGGATCATTGGGCATGCTGTCCATGGGAGCGGGTGGACTGGAAGTCGCCATGGCCATGGCCGGAGAACCGGTCTATCTTAAAATGCCCAAAATCATGGGAGTTCGGTTGACCGGCAGTCTTCCCGACTGGGTCAGCGCCAAAGACGTGATTCTTGAAATGCTGCGAAGGCATGGCGTCAACGGCGGATCCGGCAAAATCATTGAATATTATGGACCGGGATTAAGCTGTTTGTCGGCAATGGACCGGCACGTGATTGCCAACATGGGAACCGAACTGGGTGCCACGACTTCGGTTTTCCCGTCAGATGATGCTGTGAAAAGGTTTTTACAAACCCAGGGTCGAGATGAAGTTTGGACCGCTATTCTGCCCGATGAAGATGCCGCCTATGATGAAACCGATGAAATCGATTTGTCCGGTTTAGAGCCGTTGATTGCGCTGCCGAGCAGTCCCGGCAATGTTGTCCCGGTAAAAGAAGTCGCCGGACGAGAGATTTACCAGTCCTACATCGGTTCATCCGCCAATCCGGGTTTTAGAGATTTTGCCCTGCCTGCCCTTATGGTAGACGGCAGACAAGTTCATGGTCGTGTTTCTTTCGACATCAATCCAACCTCAAGACAAATACTGGAAAATTTGACCACGAAAGGGTTTCTGGAAAAGTTGATCCGGACCGGAGCGCGGATTCATCAGGCCGGATGTAACGGCTGCATTGGAATGGGACAAGCACCGGCAACCGGGAAAATCAGCCTGCGAACGGTACCTCGTAATTTTCCCGGTCGCTCCGGCACCAAAGAGGATCAAGTCTATTTGTGCAGTCCGGAAACAGCGACTGCTTCGGCACTGACCGGTGTCATCACCGATCCTCGCACATTGGGTATACCCTATCCCCAATTTAAAGAGCCCCAGGATATTCAAATCAATGCCCGGATGTTAATCGCTCCTCCGGCCTCAGGGGAAGATGTCAAGCTTGAAAAAGGTCCGAACATCAAGCCCCTGCCGGCGTTCGATCCGCTGCCTGATACCATTTCCGCCAGTGTCCTGCTGAAAGCCGGAGACAATATTTCCACGGATGAGATCATGCCTGCAGGCGCTGATATTCTGCCTTTTCGAAGCAATATCCCGGAAATCAGCAAATTCGCTTTTAGCCGGATCGAGGAAAATTTTTACGATCGGGCCATAAAGTATCAGCAAAAGGGCTTTATCGTGGTGGGGGGAAACAATTACGGACAAGGGTCCAGCCGTGAACACGCTGCACTGGCTCCCCGTTATCTCGGTCTTAAAATCGTCATCGTCAAAAGTTTTGCGCGTATCCACTGGCAAAATCTAATCAATTTTGGGATATTACCGCTCACATTTGCCGATCCTTCGGACTACGATAAAATTGAACAGGAAGATGAGCTCGAAGCCGTCGGTATTCGTCAGGCTCTGGTTCAAAGTGATCGTATCCGAATTATGAACAAAACCAAAAATGAAGCGTATGAAACCCGACACGCGTTGAGTGAACGCCAGATTGAAATGGTTCTGGAAGGAAGCTTGATCAACGTCGTGCGAAAAAGACAATGAAAGGAGACCCTGAAATACCATGGATGCTCAAAAACTGTATGAAATGATGAAAAAAGTTCAGGAACCCAAAGGTTATTTCTTTAATAATAACAAAGAACGAACCTTTGAACTTTTAGAAGCGCTCATTACGAATAAGGAACGTTACGGGTACATGGGATGCCCCTGCCGCTTGTTGTCCGGCGACAGGAAGGCCGACCGGGATATTATCTGTCCCTGCATTTACAGTGTGCCCGATATCGAAGAATACGGAAGCTGTTACTGCAACCTTTATGTTTCAAAAGAATGGAACGACGGCAAAATTCCTCACGAATATGTTCCGGAACGTCGACCCGCAGAGAAGATGCCTTTCTGAAAAAAGTGGAAAGCACACCATGCGTTAGTAAATAATACCAACATCGCCGGTAATATTATGGGTACCAGTGTTGACGAACGCCTTAAAATGAATAGTTTAAGTTATGATTCGACACTTTTCGAATTTTTCATGAACAACATGTTTCATGAAATATTTGCAGTAATTTTTAGTTGGGATGCGACACGTAAAAATTTAAGCATACCTGGAGTGATTCATTTTCAAAAGGCTAAACTCTTACCCTAAATTGAACTTAAAAAAATCAACCACGGTTGATTTTTTTATATAGAGACGGAGGTGTTATTATGATCCATAAATTAGACCCACTTCCATATGCCTATGATGCCCTGGAGCCTTATATCGATGAACAAACCATGAGGATCCATCACACAAAACATCATCAGACATATATCGACAAATTAAACGCCGCCTTGGAGGGACAAAAGGCGTTACAAGATATGAAACCGGAAGCTCTGTTAATAAATCTGAACACGATTCCGGAAACCATCAGGGCTGCCGTTAGAAATCACGGCGGCGGACATGTGAATCATTCGTTCTTCTGGCCGTTGTTAAAAAAAAATGTGAAATTTGAGGGAAAAGTGAAAGATGCCGTCAATGCCAAATTCGGAAATTTTGATGACTTCAAAAAGGCGTTTTCCAGCGCAGCCGCTCTGCTCTTCGGGAGTGGCTGGACATGGCTCGTATTGGATAAGAATGACTTACAGATTATCACCACCCCGAACCAGGACAGCCCCTTGAGCCAAGGTAAAACTCCATTGTTGGGGCTGGATGTTTGGGAACATGCCTATTATCTGAAATATCAGAATCGCAGGACCGAGTATATTGAGGCGTTTTTTAATGTAATTAACTGGAATAAGGTTGACGAGCATTATAGAGCGGCAAGTTGACCGGCTTCGATCCAGAATATACAAAAGAGGCCGGCCCTAAAAATACGAGGTTTCGTGCGCATTCTCCCTCAAGGACCGGCCTCAATTTTTCCGACCTGAATTCAAGATATCCCCGGATGAACTCCGAACCGTTATCCACAAATATTGCAGGATGTCAGACATTGTTCCTAATGAGAAGTGGCTTTTCAGCACTTGACAATTTAGAATGCTATTGCTTACAATGAATTTTATAAAAAACCATGCCCTCAGGTTTAGATATGTTTATGTAAAGAACATCCCCTGGCGGAGGACACATGAATCCTGTTACGATTGCCGGAACATTATCTCCCTGGGAACCGGCTGTATTTAGCCTGGTCATTTATGGAATGATGATTCTTGCGCTGATAGCCGTTCTTCTTTTTATTGCTTCATGGCTTGGGGAAAAGAAAATTAACCCCGAAAAATTAAGACCTTACGAAAGTGGTATCATTCCTACCGGTTCCGCCCGCCTTCGTTATCCCATTCCTTTTTTTCTCATTGCCGTCTTTTTTCTAATTTTTGACGTGGAAGGTGCCTATATTTTTTCCTGGAGCATCTCTTGCAACGAACTCGGCTGGTCGGGATGGCTGCAAATCTCGTTTTTCATCATTGTGCTGCTGCTGGGACTAGTTTACATCTGGCGAAAAGGGGGACTTGATTGGGGACCGACGCGAACAAGAGATTGAACAGCCTCGATAAATACCTGGATCCCTTCATCAACTGGGCGCGGTCGCTGAGCCTGTGGCCGATGTTTTTCGGACTCTCATGCTGTTTTGTCGAAGAAGCGACAGCGTTCACCTCCCGATACGATATCGCCCGTTTTGGTGCCGAGGTGTTGCGCCCTTCACCCAGACAGGCCGATCTTTTGATTGTCTCCGGAACGGTGTTCAAAAAAATTGCCCCGGTGGTCCTAAGGCTTTACGAACAGATGGCGGAACCCAAATGGGTCATTTCCATGGGATCCTGTTCCAATACCGGCGGTATGTATGACGCCTACAGCGTGGTTCAGGGCGTCAACCAGATTTTGCCGGTTGATGTTTACATTCCGGGCTGTCCGCCGCGACCCGAAGCCGTTCTTCAGGGACTTGTCCTTTTGCAGGAAAAAATCCGTTCGGAACGGCCGGTCCGTTCCATCCTGCATCTTACCGGCGGAACCCAGGGATCCCAAACACCCGTTCTCGTGGACGGAAAAACCAAGTCACGGGACCCGAGGGGTCCGGGAATGGAGGGGACTGCCATTCGAGGGTCGTCAGTGGTACCGCCCGGGTTTGTTGAGAGCCGATCCGATTTGATGTGGACGCCGCCGCCTGCCCGGATCGAAATGAGCGATGAAGACAAAAACCTGGCCGACATTTTAAAAGCACGATTCGGGGACGCCATCGAGCAAGTTCCGAAAACCTCGGATATGCCGACGTTTCATGTCAAGAAAGACGAACTCAAGAAGATACTTCGCTTTCTCAAAACCGAGGCATCCCCCCGGTTCCGGCGTCTGGAAGATTTGACGGCCATCGACGAATCCGCGCGCAGGCCGGGCCAAAGCTATCCGGATTATTCTCTGGTTTACAGCCTCCTTTCATTTGAGCCGGCCCATCGGCTGCGTTTGAAAGTACCGCTATGGGGCGATGATCCGATAACCCAAAGCATTACCGATATCTGGCCCTCTGCCAATTGGTATGAACGGGAAGTTTTTGACATGTTTGGAGTCCGCTTTGAAGGTCATGAAAATCTTCGCCGGATTCTCATGCCACACGACTGGGAAGGACATCCGCTTCGAAAAAGTCACCCCGGCAGGGCCACGGAAATGGACCCCTATACCCGGGATAACGCGGTAAAACACCAGCCGCTGGACGGCGGTGTTTATGTGCGAAGATCGGACACAGAGGAAGAGATGGTACTGAATATCGGTCCTCACCACGTGAGTACGCATGGTTTGATGCGCTTTATCGTTGCCCTTAAGGGCGAAGAAATCGTGGACATGGACATGGATATCGGTTACCACCATCGGGCCGCAGAGAAGATCGGAGAACGTCAAACCTGGCATCAATTCATCCCTTACACGGATCGTGTCGATTATTTGGCGGGTGCAGCCAACAACCTTCCATACGTCATGGCCGTGGAGACCCTGTCCGGAATTAAGGTTCCGGATCGGGCGCAATGTATCCGTGTTTTGTTGAGCGAGCTTTTCCGCTTGAGCAATCATCTCGTCTTTTTCGGGACATTTGCCCACGACGTGGGCGCCATGACGCCCACCTTTTATACCTTCCGGGAACGGGAGATGATTCTCGACATTGTTGAACTGATTACCGGCGGCAGGCTGCATCCTTCCTGGTTTCGCTTGGGCGGCGTTGCCGCCGATCTCCCCGAAGGATGGAAAGCGGCCGTGGATGCGTTTGTTGACGTCTTTCCTTCCCGTCTCAAAGAGTATGAAGCGTTGATTACCAAAAATGCGATTTTCAAGGCCAGGACCCTGGGTGTCGGCCGGCTTTCTTTGGATGATGCCATGGAATGGGGTGTCAGCGGTCCCAATTTGCGTGCCTGCGGCCTGGCGTGGGATTTGCGAAAAGCGTTCCCCTATTCCGGATACGAGTCGTTCGAGTTCGATATCCCCACCGCTCCAGAGGGCGATTGTTACGCACGCTATCTGGTTCGGGTTGAGGAGATGCGCCAAAGCCTGAACATCATTAAACAGGCTGCCGAACAGATGCCGCCGGGACGCTATGTTACCGATGATTACCGCTATGTGGTCCCCAAAAGAGATGACATGCTCAAAGATATCGAAAGTCTGATTCATCACTTTGTCAACGTGACCCGTGGCCCCAAAATCCCGAAGGGGGAGGCGTATGCGTCCTGTGAGATTCCGCGAGGGGAACAGGGATACCACGTGGTCAGTGACGGGTTGGGATATGCGTATCGGATGCGAATACGGGCGCCCGGCTTTGCCAATGTTCAAGTGTTGCCTATGATGGCTCGGGGTTGGTCCATATCGGACTTGATTGCCATCATCGGTTCCGTTGATTTTATTTTGCCGGATATCGATCGTTAATCCGAATTTCGTATGTGTTTACGTCGTATGTGTTCACGGGGTGTGCCTCCCCGTTTCACTCTGGCGTCTTCGTGTCTGGTCATTTCAAAGACTTAGCAGCGGTGGCATTCCTGCCCCCTCTGCGTTCTCCCGCGAAAAACATGCGGGAGCCGCGGTCTCCCCCACTGCTAAGTCATTGAAATGACGAAGCCACTCCGCCGATATCGTTACACGAGGAGGCACACTCCGTGAACACGTAGGGATTTCTCATGAATTGAAAGGGTCTTTTTGAATGCTGCCCGAAGAATTAAAAGCATCACTGGAAAAGAAGATATCCCTTGCCGAGCATCCTCGGGAACTGGTGGTGGATGTGATGCTTGAACTTCAGGATCACTATGGTTTCTTGAGTGACGAAGCCCTGGAAGAAGCGGCTGTTTTACTGGGCATGACACCCCTTGAAATGGAAGAGCTCGCCACTTTTTATACCTTTATCTATCGTGAACCGGTAGGAAAATATGTCATCCATGTGTGCGACAGTATCATTTGCTGGATGGACGGATATGAATCCATTCGGGACCATCTCAGTCGGAAACTCGGGATAAATATGGGCGAAACCACGCCCGACGGGTTATTCACCCTTTTGCCCGTATGCTGCATCGGTTATTGTGACAGGTCGCCGGCAATACTCATCAATCGCGAGGTTTATGGCTCGCTGACCCCCGAGAAACTCGATGAAATCTTGGAAGCGTTAACAAAAGAGGCCGGATAAATGTATCCTCAAGTCCTTTTCCAAAATCGCAAGCCGGACCGGATTGCTTCGCTGGAAGAATACCGGGCGAGCGGAGGCTATGCGGCGCTGGCCGATGTCTTGAAGAACTTTTCTTACAAAGATGTCCAAACCATGATGCTGGATGCGATGCTCCTCGGCCGTGGCGGCGCCGCGTTTCCCGCAGGACGGAAAGTAATGACCGTCGCCGATGACGCACCTTATCCAAGATACATCATCTGCAACGCCGATGAAATGGAGCCCGGGACTTTCAAGGACCGCGTATTGATCCATGCGGACCCTCACATGCTCATCGAAGGGATGATCATCGAAGGATTTTCGGCACGGGCGGAAAAGGGAGTTATATTTATCCGGCCCGAATATGAAAGCGCCGCCCGTATTCTCGATCGGGAGATAGAGAAAGCCAGAGCAGAGGGTTATTTGGGCAACAACATTTTAGACAGCGGCTATGCTTTTGATATTGTGGTGCATCGAAGCGGTGGTCGCTATATCTGCGGAGAGGTGACCGCCCAGATGAATGCCCTTCAAGGCAAACGGCCGAATCCCAAACAACCCCCGCCGTATGCCACGGAAAAAGGGCTCTGGGGCCAACCCACCGTCATACAAAATGTTGAAACTCTGGTCTGTATTCCGCATATCATCCGAAACGGCCCCGAGTGGTTCCGGAACCTGGCGCTGACCGAATCCGGTGCAGGGACCAAAATTTTCTGCGTCAGCGGCAAGATCAATCGGCCGGGCTCCTATGAACTCCCCATGGGCATCCGTTTGAGCGAAATCATAGAAACCCATGCCGGCGGCATGCGGGAAGGTGCTCAATTCAAGGCCTGCCTGCCCGGTGGAGCCTCCACGGCGTTCTTGACTGCCGAATTTTATGACATCGAGATGGATTTTGAAACCTTGAAAAAAGTCGGACATCGGCTGGGTACCGGTGCCATCATGGTTTTTGACCATAAAACCTGTTTGGTTGAAGCCACTTTGAATCTAACCGAGTTTTTCGCCAGGGAATCCTGCGGCTGGTGTACGCCATGCCGGGAAGGCTTCCCGTACATGCGCGACCTGCTCTGGCGCATAGAGCACGGTAAAGGCCGGGAGGAATTTGTTTTGACCCTTAAGCAAATGTGCCGGCATCTATGGAATTCTTACTGCGCTTTTGCTCCCGGCGGGGTTGCGCCCATAGAGAGCCTTTTGACCTATTTTAAAGATGAAGTGTACGCGCACATTCGAGAAAAGAAATGCCCGTTTAAGAGTGAATAGTGAATGGTGAATAGAAAATTGAAAAGAGAAAAGAGAAAGGGTAGAGAGGTCTGAAGTCAGCCCCGCCGCTGGGCGCAAGCACCCAGTTTGATCAAAAAAGAAACTTCGGAAGGCCTAGTTTCATACGAGGATTAAGGATAAAAAAGCTCAAAGCTCAAGGCTCAAAGGAAAGGGCTGAAAGCTCAAATCGAACTCTATGCCCTATGCTCTATGCCAATTAACCAATAAAACAAATACAACCAACTCAACCGATATAATGATCTCAACGAACATAATGATCCAAACGATCTAAACCATCTAAACCATCTAATTAGGTTTTTCATGCCGAAACTGATTATCGATGAACAGGAAATCGAAGTTCCCGAGGGGACCAAGGTGATTGATGCCGCCGAAAAACTGGGCATCGTGATTCCGCGGTTCTGCTATCACCCGGCACTGGGGTCTGTCGGAGCCTGCCGAGTGTGTGCGGTAAAATTCCTTCAGGGTCCCTTCAAAGGCGTACAGATGAGCTGTATGATCGATGCCAAGGACGGTATGGTGGTATCGACCACGGATGAAGAGGCCGTCGATTTCCGAAAATATGTCATCGAATGGCTGATGCTGAACCATCCCCATGATTGTCCGGTGTGCGATGAAGGCGGCCATTGCCTGCTCCAGGACCTGACAATTGCCGGCGGCCACGGGATCAGGCGTTTTCAGGGGAAAAAACGGACCTATCACGACCAGTATCTGGGGCCGTTGATCCGGCATGAAATGAACCGTTGCATCCAGTGCTACCGGTGCTCGCGTTATTATCAGGAATTTGCCGGCTATCGCGATCTGGGTGTCATGCAAATCGGCAGCCGCGTCTTTTTCGGCCGTTACGAACCGGGCACTCTGGAAAGCCCGTTTGCCGGAAATCTGATCGATATCTGCCCCACCGGTGTTTATACGGACAAGCCGTCACGGTTCATCGGACGACGATGGGATTATGAGCGCAGCCCGTCTGTCTGCATCAACTGCTCTCTGGGATGTCATACCGTTGTCAGCGCGCGCTATCGTCAAATTGTGAGGCAGGAAGCGCGATTCAGCGAACCGGTTAACGGTCATTTCATCTGCGACCGCGGCCGTTACGGATTTTATTATTCCGGGCAGGATGAACGACCCCGGCACCCTCAGATCCAAGGAAAATCGGCTTCCTGGGAAAATTCCATCCGGGCGGCTTTTGATGAGCTCAACCGCATCAGCCGGGAATTCGGCCCCTCAGCCGTTGCCTGTGTGGGCTCTGCGAGGAGCAGTCTGGAAACCCAGGCAGCTTTAAAACGACTTTGTCGAACAAAGGGCTGGCAAGGACCCGTATACGGGATGGATTCTGACATCCAAGAGAAGGTCAAGACCGCAGTATCCGAGCTTGATCCTGATCTCGCCGTTTCCCTGCGTGATCTGGAAAACGCCGATTATATACTGGCCGTTGGGATAGACCCGGTCAACGAAGCCCCCATGCTGGCCATGGCCATGCGCCAGGCTCAAAGACACGGAGCCAAAGTTGCCCTTGTGGACCCCCGGCCCATTGGTCTGCCTTTTAATTTTTCCCACCTGCCGGTCCCTCCCCGTGCCATGGACCTTTGTCTCACGTTTCTGCTGAAAAGTGCGGCCGGACCCGATGCCCGCCGTGAAGATTCGGATGAAACCGTGCCAGGAGATTCTCCGACCCTTTGGAGTCCGGATCAGATGGCGGTGGCGGAGAAAGACCTTGCCCGGAGTTTGCAACCCGTAATCGTCTGCGGTACGGAAATTGTGCCGGAAACCGTCCCCGGCCTGGCCGCGGACCTGGCCCGGCATTTAAGGTCCATAAAAAAGAAGGCAGGCCTGTTTTACCTGTTCCCGGGAGCCAATGCCTTTGGTGCCGCCCTTCTTTTTGATAACGAGATCTCTTTTGAAAATATCCTCACAAGAATCGAAGCCGGTGCAATCCGGGCCCTGGTGCTGGTGGAAAACGATCCCTATTTTAATTTTCCGGATCGAATCCGATTGGAAAGGGCTTTTGAACGGCTCGACGTGCTCGTTGTGCTGGATTATCTGGATTCTCGGAAAGTTCAGGCCGCCGATGTTTTTTTGCCGACCATGACCCTATATGAAACCGGGGGTTTCTTCATCAATCAGGAAGGAAGGGCGCAGAAAGTCCCTGCCGCATTCCAGGGCGGCCGTCCTATCGTTCAAGTCAGCGGCGGGGACCATCCGCCCCGGTTATTCAGGGAAGATATTCCCGGCAGGGAAGCCAGGCCTGCATGGCAAGCGCTGGCGGATCTTGCCGGTGGAACGTCCGAATCCGGCAAAAAAGAGAGGTACACCGAACTCATGCAATGGCTGGTTGAAGTCCATCCGGTGTTTTCGGATCTTTTGCCCGTTGATGGGTTTCCGGACGCCGGTATCAGGCTCGACCCCGGTATGGGCACCGTATCCTCTATTGAACGAGATCGACCCGCAGCAGTCCAACCGGATGTCAAACCTGACGGTTATGCGGAGTTGATCACCGTGGACTGGACCTTCGGCACCGAAGAACTGTCCGTCCGTTCTCCGTATCTTCGACAAATGGAAAGGGAACCCTGCATGTTCCTGTCTAAAAACGATGCGGCCCAACTGGGAATATCCGACGGGGACAGAGTGACCGTTCGGTCGGACGCAGAAACCATCCAGGTTCATGCGTCAGTTGCCGAGAACATGGCTTCCGGAGTTCTCGTGCTGCCACGGCATCACAGACTCGACTGGCAGCATCTGAAGGCCTTAAAGGTTATGCTGAACAAAAACCGGATTCTCAAGATGGATGAGGACACGTGATGTTAAACTGGATCGCCGGATTGATTCTTCTGACGGTTAAGCTTGGTGCGGTACTGGGCGTTCTGCTTTTTTTCGCCGCCTATCTGGTGTGGGTGGAACGTAAACTCCTGGCACGGCTGCAGGTCCGTTATGGCCCGAATCGGGCCGGGAAATTCGGCCTGCTTCAGCCCATTGCCGATACCATCAAGATGATCACCAAGGAAGATATCGTTCCCGAAGCGGCTGACCGGACGATCTTCCTCCTCGCTCCGGCAGTGGTGGCCTTTACGGCACTTCTCATGTTTGCCGTGGTTCCCTTTGGACCCGACATGAAGATTTGGGGACGGGACATACCCCTGGTGATATCGGATCTCAATGTGGGGCTCCTGTATGCCTTCGCCTTGTCCTCTCTGGGTGTCTATGGTGTTGCCCTGGGCGGCTGGGCGTCCAATTCAAAATTTGCCCTTTTGGGCGGCATCCGAGGTGCCGCACAGATGATCAGCTACGAGCTCTCACTGGGTCTTTCTCTGGTTCCCATCGTCATGCTCGCCCGTTCCTTCAGCCTGGTGGACATTGTGCAGGCACAGGCAAATTATCCCTTTATTCTTGTTCAGCCGATTTCCTTTATCATCTTTTTTATCAGTGCCCTGGCGGAGAGTAAACGGATTCCGTTCGACCTTCCTGAGGCGGAAAATGAGTTGGGTGCCGGTTTTCACACGGAATACAGCGGGATGCGCTTCGGTCTTTTCTTCATTGGCGAATATGTCCATATACAGGTTTTGGGAGCCCTGGCGGCGGTCTTTTTCCTGGGCGGCTGGCGCGGTCCATGGCTGCCGGCCCCGATGTGGCTGCTCTTGAAAATCATGCTGACGGCCCTGGTCATGATCTGGATACGCGGGACCCTGCCGCGTCTGCGATACGATCAACTGATGGCCCTGGGCTGGAAAGTACTGGTTCCGGTGGCGTTGATAAATATTATGATTACCGGAGCGATTATTTTGATTTAACAGTTAGGGTAATAATAGAAAGAGGAAAGAGGTATGAGGACGGAAAAACAGAAGGTAAGAAGGAAAGAAGGTGAGAAGGTCGGAAATTAGGAAATAGGAAAGAGGAAAGAGGTGAGCGCTTCGCAGTTGGAGGTTTGAGGTCGGAGGTTGAAGGCAGGAAAAAGGTTTTTGCCTCAAACTTCTAGTGAAGCGATCCTCCAACCTAACGCCGCCGAAGGCGATAGCCGGAGATCGAAAAGTAATTTTATGACAAAAAACAGCGACCGGCACGATATCGAAAAGGATCAGGGTGAAAGGATTGCGCCCGTGACAAATGTCTTGGAAACCTTAAAGGGGTTCGCAGACGGATTTGCAACGACCTTCAAACACCTTTTTCGCAAACCCTTTACCGAAGAATACCCGGAATACAAGCGTCCTTTGCCGGAGCGGTCCCGGGCCCGGATCATCTTGACCCGGGATCCGGACGGCGGCGAACGCTGCGTCGCCTGCTACCTGTGCTCGGCGGTTTGTCCGGTAAGCTGTATTTCCATGCAATCGGCAGAGCGAAAAGACGGCAGACGTTATGCCTCCTGGTTTCGCATCAACTTCGGCCGGTGTATTTACTGCGGTTTATGTGAGGAGGCATGTCCGACGTCGGCCATCCAACTGACACCCGATTTTGAGATGTGCAGACGAGAAATTTTATCCCTGGTTTACGAAAAAGAAGATCTGCTCGTGGACCACATGGGCAAGGACAGGGAATACAACTTCTATAAATATGCAGGTGTCGTCACGGCTGTAGGGGACAAGGGAGCCCATATCAAAGAAGAGAAACCGGTGAACGTTAAAAGTAATCTGCCTTGATTTAAAAGTTCAGGGTTCAGGGTTCAGAGGTCGGAGGTCGGAGGACAGAAGTTGAGAAGGTGAGAAGATGAGAAGTTTGGCAAATGAAAAAACCAACCTTCTGAATTTCTGATCTTCTAACCTTCCGGTTTGTAAAAAAAGGTTGGATTGAAAACATGACCCTATATTCCATAATTTTTTATATACTGGCAGTCTTGATTCTCGTGTCTACGGGTTTCGCGATTACCCGGCGTAATCTTGTCCATGCAGTGGTTTATCTGATCCTCTCCTTTTTCGGCACCGCCATGCTGTTTTACCTTCTTGGAGCGCCCTTTTTAGCGGCGCTGGAAGTGATCATTTACGCCGGAGCTATTATGGTTTTATTCCTCTTTATCATTATGATGATAAAGGTAGGGGCGTTCGAAGAACAGTTTTTCCCAATTCGTCAATGGATCCCGGCTGTTGGTATGTGCCTTGTTTTTATTGCCGCAGGCACGCTGATGATCATGGGCGATCCGGACATCCGGATTCCGCTGAAAGCGGCCGTGGCAGAACCCGTGATCTTCGGACATTATCTTTTCCGGCGACACTGGCTGGCCATAGAAATCGTTTCCTTGCTTCTGCTTATCGCGGTGGTCGCTGTCCTGTATCTGGGAAAGAACAGAGATAGTTACAAGTGAGCTAAAGTCGAGGAAATTTTGGCCAATTTTAATGACAGCGCGATAGCGCTACCTTAACTTTAGGCACTTTAGATCACTTCAAACTTTAGGCACTTAAAGATATCATTCCCATTGGTATGTGATATATCAAGTAGCTAATTTGCTTTTTTTGAATATGAGTGAGGACGGATAATGATCGTTCCATACAGCCATGTGATTCTGTTGGCCGGGATACTTTTTTTGATGGGAATGTTTTGCGCGGTGACGCGACGGAACCTGATCATGATTCTTCTGGGTCTTGAAATTATGTTAAATTCCGGAGCCGTCGCCTTTATAGGGGCAGCTTTGCGCTGGCAGCACCTGGAGGGGCAGGCCATTGCGATTTTCATACTGGCCATCGCCGCGGCGGAAGTTTCCGTTGGATTGGCGGTGATTGTCTGTGCGTATCGTCGGAAGGGATCCATTGATCCCGGGGCGTATAATTGACAAATAAGCAGGAAATAGAAAAGAGCCATCGTTTGGATTTTTGAATTTTGGTTTTTGGGATTTGTTTGATATTTGAGATTTGACAAACTCGTAAAAAGTCTTTTGTGAGCGACATTGAGCATTTGGGGAATCAGCGTTTCAAGCGGTGAAGCGTTAAGAATTTCAAGCTGTTTGAGGCGCTTGCGCCGAGTTCTTGAAATTTAGCTGAACCGGTGGAAACGCCCCCAAATGGTCACGGAGCGAGCAATATCGACTTTTTACGAAACCAT
>JAWOIY010000181.1:0-7209 GCA_046484425.1 Desulfobacterales bacterium
TTACGTTTGGTTACTTTAAATGTTCCAAAACCGGTTAGCGTAATCGGATCACCTTTTTTTAATACACCGCTGATTGTTGAGAGTAGACTTTCTAAAGCTCTCTGGGCTTCTTTAGTGGAATTAAGCACTTTTGCCATCTCATTAATCAGTTCTGTTTTTGTCATCGTATTTTTCCTTTCTTTTAATAAGTCGTTAAACAGCATTTAATCATAATATTCATCGAATTTCTGCCGATGATGCTTTTTTTTATCCTTAAACTTTCGAGATTCTTGATTTTGGAGGTTTCGGGATTTATGCTTACGGCACTGAGAGCAGCGCAGGGGTGCATCAAATCCTCTCTTCTTTAATTTTTCCTGTTCCTCAACCGAAAGTTCAAAATCTTCCTCACATTGAATACAGGTAATGACCATATTTTCCATAATCAAATCTTTTTGAATTTTCTATCCTTTAAAACCGAACACGAAATTTTATTTTAATTGTCTTCTACTTCAAAACGATTTATTTCGATATTGAACTTCCCATCCGATCGTTCAAAAACCTTGCCGGCAACTTTTATTTTTTTATTGATGAAATTGAACAAATTTTTATCGTCCCGGCAACTTTTAACGATATATTCATTTTCATCAATGGCCTGTATTGAAACACCGATGACATCATTTTTTTCATCCCACTTTTCAGGGATAAGAATGCCCGTAACCGTTTGTTGAAGCATGCCTTTCGATTTCACCATATTATCCTCACGTAAAGGATGTTATCTATCCCATTTGCCTATTGTAGCAGTGATAGGAAAAGCAACGAGCATGCCAAAATTGAATTTCACCAGGTTTAAATCAATTTTTAGAAAAACCGAATTGTTATCCATTTCAATAAGTTGGATCTTTTTTAAAGGAAAACAGTATAAACATTTATCTACTGAAGTTTAGAAGTATTTTAACGTTTTGTAGCGCTCCGGATTGTTGGGCAAGCATTGAATAGGAACACATGATTCTGGTTTCACGTCAACTCGGAACTTCATATTCCGAATTCATAACAGGGAAATAATGATGAAGACGTTTTGTCTTAAAATAATCATAGACAAAACAGACCCTGCTCAATTCTTTTGGGTGTAGACGATAATGTTTAACCTGACAGATTACTTTAGATCAGCAGGGCGAAATTAAGTTTTTTTTGAAAGAGTTACTGTAAATACTTTTTGGAGATTGACAAAAAAACTCTTTGTGAACGCCTTTTCGCCCAACCGGGAATCAAGAGAATCCAAAACCGGAAATCGAGAATTGGCAGCATTATTGCATTGCTCATTGTGTTTTTTACTTGTAAAGGTCGTATAACCCGTAAATTGTATCGCAAGTTTTGCACCCTTTATCTCAGATTCAGCCTTATCTATTAACCATATGGTATTTAAAAAGAATTTCAAGCTGATTAAAATCTGCAATGAAATAGAGATTAGAAAAGAGTTTTATGAAGGATGAGGATCTCAATTTTTTTAAGCAATTGTTGACCGAACAGTTAGAGGAACTTTTGGGACAGGCGAATATCGTGGTAAGAAGTTTAATACAGGACGTTAATGGATCGCCAGACCCCATGGACCAGGCATCTTTTGAATCTGATCGTGGTACCATGCTTCGAATCAAGGACAGAGAAAGTAAACTTATCCGGAAGATTCAAAGATCACTGGAAAATTTGGAAAACGGTCGTTTCGGAATCTGTGAAATGTGCGAGCAAGAGATCGCCATTGAACGTCTAAAAGCGAGACCGGTGACGACCCATTGCATAAAATGCAAAACGAAAATGGAGGCGATGGGAAGATGAAATTATCACTCTCAAGGGAAAATAAAACATCAGAATTGTCGACATCCATAAATCCAAAAAGAAAAAGGAACGCTAAAGATCAGGAACAGTATAAAAGCTCTAAAAAAAAGAAAATAAAATCAGGAAGAAAATGTAAAATTTGCGGTAACGATCCCTATCCGAATTATTTCTTCTGTCCAGCCTGCCATCATAGAATCGGAGCGTACGAAGAAGATGATTGATAATTCTGGAATTATTGTATTTTTATCTATTATGAAGATAATTTAATAACCAGCCTTTCAAATTGCAATACGATAACTTTCTCGGTTTCTTGACCGGAAAGATTCTCACAATTTCCGTCCTTAAAAACAGCGTGCTTTGTATCACTTTTCGAGTCGTTTCCGGTACATGCTCAACACCTAAAAACAATGCCATTCTCGGCCCAATTTGCCAATAGTGATATTACTAATAAGAGCGGTATCATTTAGACATTCAAGAACTATCGAAACGCCGGAGGTTACCGCATTTCAGATCGGGAAACTGTCTGAACGGATTAGAGCGTGTTGGGCCGAACAGCCGTATTTCATTTCGGCAACACCCCGAAATAACATTTAATATTCAGCATATCATCGAGGACCTGATCCTGTTCGGCATTACACGCTCTTATTCGTGAGTTTTTCGCGGTCTGAAATGCGGTGATCTCCGGCGTAAACATCATGTCTATTTAATTATGGCCTCATTAGTAATTGCAACATGACCGTTTTTTTTGGTGAATGGGATCTTTTGTGTTTGATTTAAATGTTGTTCTCATATAGAAATTTTTTTTGATTATATAGAATTGAGTTTTAAAGTCATTTCAGCTGAAATCTGAATATGTTGGAGGAACAGATGCGGTCTGTCCTGGTTGCCTCGGAAAAACCGGAAGTTTATAGAAAAATTCAGGCCACCTTTAACTCGGGGTGTCAAATCGACAAAACCACCGGAGTAACCGGGGTGATGAAAGCGCTTGGAGAGAAGCGTTATGATCTTATGTTTATTGATCTTGATATTCTCTTTCATTCGACCCAAAGTGGCGATTACTCCGATGTGTTACAACGGTTTAAACAATTATGTCCTTCCATTGAAATCATCGTCATGTCCAGTCCGGGCTTGATCCGGGAGATGGTCAAGGCCGTAAAAACTGGTGCCAGTGACTATCTTACACATCCACTTGATCCGGATGAGATTCAACTGGTAGCTGAAGCCATCAGCGAATCAATTATTAAAGAATCCGAACTTGATTATTTGAGAGAACAGCTCTGGAGATCGGATTTGCTGGGAATGGTTCATACCCATAATGCTACCGTAAAAGAAGTTTTTAAAAAAGTCCGTTCCGTGGCCCCGACTAAAACGATTGTATTACTGAGTGGTGAAACAGGAACGGGAAAAGGTGTTTTGGCCAAATTAATTCATCGGTATAGTAACAGGGAACATGCTCAGTTCATTAGCGTTCACTGCGGAGCCGTTCCGGATACCCTGTTAGAGAGCGAATTGTTCGGTCATGAAAAAGGGGCTTTTACAGGAGCCTTCAAAAAAAAGCTGGGCAAATTTGAAATTGCCAGAAATGGAACCCTTTTTCTGGATGAGATCGACACCATAACACCTTCGGCGCAGGTTAAACTTTTGCAGGTTTTACAGGACGGCACTTTTAGTCGCGTGGGCGCTGAAAAAACCATCGCAACCAACGCAAGAATTATTGCAGCAACGAATTCAGATCTAAAACAAATGACCGAAGATGGTGTTTTTAGAAAAGATTTATATTATCGTCTTAATGTTTTCCCCATCGAAATTCCTCCTTTAAGAAAAAGAAAAGAGGATATTCCTTTGCTGATCCAGTTTTTTCTAAAAAAGCTTAGCAAGGATTTCCAGAAGGATATCAATGATATTCACCCTCAGGCCAAAGAAGCCTTGGAAAAATATTTATGGCCGGGAAATATTAGAGAGTTAGAAAATCTTTTAGAGCGAGCATATATCCTGGAGACTTCCAATTTGCTGACTCCTGAAAGTTTCCCTGCTGAATTGTTTGAAAAAGAAGTTTCTTCAACTGTTTTGTCGATGGATATTGATGTTTCCCTTTCGGAAGCGCGCAGAATGGCTGTACAAGGTTTCGAAAAACAATATCTCAAAGGACTCATTTTAAAAAATAAAGGAAAGATAAATCAATCTGCCCAAGAAGCCGGCATTAGCACCCGTCAACTCCATAAACTAATGCTTAAATACGGCATTCGGAAAGAAGACTTCAAAAATAGAGCCTAAGTCTTTTTCTAAATTGCAAACGCGAGCCTACGACCTGGATCGAAATATGAGGTCGACACTTGCTTTTAAATATTATGATTCTGTTTTTTCCAATATATTATAAGATTTTACATCAATGATCTTAACTTCATCCTCTTCAATGACCTCACCGATGACTTCTACGGTCTTACCGACATGATTCAACAAATCGTTGCCCATATCCGTATCTGCAACCTCATACACCGTACCGTTTGCTGTAACAATTTGATATGAGTCGTTGATTGTCCCGGTTATGGTGATATCCCCGGCGAATACGGGATTTGAACAAATCAACAAAAACGAAAAAACGCATATAATTCCTGCTGTAATCCATTCGCACTTTTTATCCATTTTAAGTCTCCTCTCTTTTTTGTGTTAAGTTTAAAAGACAACCGTGATGACTTTTAACGATTTTATAAAGGGTTTTATGAGAAAATAAATTAGCAATATGTATGCCAGCACAAATTCAGGCTGAAAATAGCTGATTCTGAACTTAAGATTCCAATCGTTGAAAAGAAATTCCTGTGCCGCAGTTGGTTTGGAAGCGATTTCAAAACCTGTTATTCACATTAAACAGCAACAGCTTTTTTAAGAAATAGGTGAATTTTATGAAGCAGTAGTTCCGATTTTCTTTAAAGGGAAATGATCGCGTTTGGTTTTTGAGATGTAAAAACGTAACACGGACTAATTTAAACGGATGATTGGTCGTTCTTTGGAAAATCCGAGCCATAGAGTGCAAAAAAAGAAGTTCCTGCGACACCAAACAAAAATGCAACGATAAAGTTCGTGGACGGGCCGATTTCCCAGAGAAAAGCACCGCCAAAAGCCGCGACGGAGACAACGATATCCCGAAGAAGATAATACAGGCCGAACATGGCGGCTTTTCTGTTTTCGGGTGCAAGATCCATGATCAGTGCTTTTCGGGTCGGCTCACCAAACTCCTTGAGGCCGCGCAGGATAAAAGCGAACATCAGCCACTTAAAGGATCGGCAAAAAAGAAGCACCAGGGGAAAGAATGTAAAAAAGATAAACGTTATAACCACGAAGGGTTTTTTGGTACTTTTATCCGCCAAATAAGCCACCGGAATATACACCAGCATTGCTGTTGTCATTTCAATAGCGGTTAGAATTCCGAATGACAATGCCGTTACCGGTTCGGCGATGGTTTTCATGGTCCATACCACGACAAAGGCATAAGGAATCTGTTCGCAGAATCGAACCAAGATGTCGGAAACAAGCAATCGTTTCAGAGACGGACTCATGAGGCGTACAAGCTTCAACGGATTTTTTTCAACCGTCGAAGAATGATTGTTTGACCAGGATTGAGACGAATCATCTTCAATGAGGATTTGTTGGAGAACTGTTCCAACCATTGATAACAAGAAGGCGCAACCAAAGGCAACCCGGATACCGTTACGATCGCCCCACAAACCGATACAAAGGCCGCCCAGAATCGGGCCGAGCGCCATCGGTACTCTTCTGACGAATGAATGCATAGAAACACCCATGGTTCTCTTGTTCATTGGCAAAACCCGTGCAATAAGGCTCATGGTTGCAGGTAAAGAAATGGCCGACCATGAAAGAAAAAATATGGCCCCCAGCAATACCGCCTGCCAAAGCGGAATTAGGATGACGATGAGAAATCCGAACATTGCGATGATATTAAAGACAAGCAGGGCTTTTTTCGTACCGATGCGGTCAGAGAGATAGCCGCCGGGGAAAGAATAGAGTGCAGACAAAAGGTTATCGAGGCCGTTAAGGAGGCCGATGGATAAAGCACCACCCCCCAGTGCGATGAGGTATATCGGTAAAAATCTTTCGGCCATCCGTTCTCCGATACCCACAAGTATGACCATGCACAGCAGGCCCACAGTACTTTTTCGAAGGCCGAGAAATTCCGAAATTTGCGTCCGTATTGACATCATGATTCTACCTTAATATGTGTCCGGCTCTTTGTGGTCACATTCTGAGCAATTTTATGATCTGAATCAATAAAAGAATTTTACGGAACTGATAAGTATGGGGTTTTAACCATCCCTCCAATACACCGGTTAACAAATAATGAACGAACGGAAGATTCCGAAACAGCGTTAAAATTTTGTATGTGTACAGGGGGTAGTCATTTCCCCTTCACTTTGGTGTCTCCGTCACTTGTATTTTCAGTGATTTAGCAGCGGTGGCATTCCTGCCCCCTCCGCGTTCTCCCGCGAAAAGCATGCGGGAGCCGCGGTCTCCCCCACTGCTAAATCACTGAAAATACGAAGCGACTCCGCCAAGGACGTTATGGGAAAACAACTGCCCCCCTGAATAGTTACAAAATTATTATATTATGTGAATTCAAGCCATCAGTGAAATACTCTATGTGTTAGTTTAATCTATATTTAACACACTCAATTAACAGTTAAAATATCTTTTTGTTGACAAAATGCTACAATGTAACATATATGGTCACATGTTATTTTTCACCCCAACGTATAATATTTGTTTTTTATAAAGCACAACGTGTGCTGTGATAATTTGAAAGTCTGAAGTTGACTTCTGAGAAGGGTTATGATTGATTGAAGTATGTTTATAGAAACTCAACTCTTCGATTTAACTGACCAATCTGAATATTTATTGAACATCTTCATCTCTAAAGAAAAAAATCCGTTTCGAAGATCTGAACGTTTGCATTGGACGTGTTATGGTCAAAGATATTGAAAAAGAATATTTACTCAAAGCGATCGGCGCTTTTAAAAGACGGTTTATTGTGGTTTCACCCGACTTTAAAATCCTGGCCTCCAACTGCCGGCCGGACGACGTTTCCGATTCTAAAATCATTGGGAAATGCTGTTATGAAGTGTTTTATGAGCGGTCATCTCCATGTGAAAATTGTGCGGTCAAAGAATCGATTGAAAAACGCAAACCAACACTCATGCCCAAACCCGAATACACATTGGATATCGATGAGATGCCGTGTTATTTTTCGTATCCCATCTATTCCGGGGATAATATCGAAGCTTTTGTCAGCATGGATTTTGACCTTCCTACCCGGGGTGGACTCGAAGAAAAACTACAGCGCTCCAATGCCTTTTTACGAAATCTTATTTTCAGTGCCGTGGATGGTGT
>JAWOIY010000193.1:0-15525 GCA_046484425.1 Desulfobacterales bacterium
GACTTATTAAAAGAAAGGAAAAATACGATGACAAAAACAGAACTGATTAATGAGATGGCAAAAGTGCTTAATTCCACTAAAGAAGCCCAGAGAGCTTTAGAAAGTCTACTCTCAACAATCAGCGGTGTATTAAAAAAAGGTGATCCGATTACGCTAACCGGTTTTGGAACATTTAAAGTAACCAAACGTAAGGCAAGAAAGGGGAGAAATCCGAAAACCGGTGAGGAAATAAAAATAAAATCAAAAAATGTCGCCCGGTTCATACCGGGCAAACATTTAAAAGATGCCATACAATAAAGCCTTAGAAAACAACCGTGAAATATTACCATTCCAGATTTATCTTCTCACCCGAATAATTGGCGGAGTGAATAACGGATAATTAAAAACGGGGATGGCAATATTTCACGGTTGTATCCGTTAACCTCATAAAATTTACCTGTTAGAGTACTCTCAATCGATTAGAGCCCCCTTTTCATTTGCCAGGACCCATCCCGCTTTAAATAAGTTTAAAGTCCATCAACCTTAATAAAGATTGACGGATATGTCACAACGTGTGAAAAAGATACTGGACAATGATACGAATAAAACTTAATTTGTTTTTGGAGAGTTAGAAAAAACCTCAAGGGCTTTTCAGGGAAGGTTCTATGGATAAAAGTATAACAACCGGTAACAAAACCGTTAAAAAAGAGACCATGTGGATGATCGCCTCTATTGCCCTGGTGACAGGCTTTTTATTGGGTGTCGTTTTCGGCGTTTATAAATCCGGCCCAGGTGAATCCATACCGCAATCGATGCCCTCCCAGCAGGCCGAAAAAAACCAGGGTATTTCGGCAGAAATCGCTGCTAAAATTTCCGAACTTGAAAAAAAGGTGTCAGAAAATCCCGATGATATTGCTGCATGGACAAATTTGGGAAATCTATATTTTGATACCGGCAACCATGAGAAAGCTATTTTGGCATATACCAAATCGCTGGAACTGAACCCGAACAATGCCGACGTGATGACCGACCTCGGTATCATGTATCGTCGAAACGGCCAACCGGAAACCGCTGTAGCAACATTTGACAAGGCCATAAAGATCGACCCAAACCATGAAACCGCCCGATATAATAAAGGGGTCGTTCTGATGCACGACATGAACGACCTTGAAGGCGCCGTCCGGACATGGGAAGAACTCGTTAGAATGAATCCCGCCGCAATGTCGCCAACCGGACAACCTGTCAATAATTTGGTTTCAAGATTAAAAGAAACGATGAACCAGAGGTAAAGATGTTCTGCTTCAAAAGACATATTTTCCTCTTACAACCAATTCATATTACTGCGATTATACATCTCGAAGCATCCGTAACTATTTAAGAACTCGCTGGCTGCCTTCGGTTATACTGTTCTATGGCAAAAGACTGCCTGAATTACGAAACAATGGGATATTGGGTAAAAAATGAGAAAATTATTCTTTGTTTTGATGTTTTTTATGCCTGTGACGAGCTGGAGTGCGAACATGCATTATGTGCTGGATGTTCAGGTAAATACGGCTGAAAAGAAAATTGCGGGAACTGCCAGACTCAAAGCCGATGCCGATACAACTATCGGTTTGTATATTAAAAATATGCAGGGATTGAAAGTGAACGGCCGGCCAGTCAACCATGCCGTCAATGACAACCTCTCTCTTCCTTTGCAAGGCCTCGAGGACGTCATAATCACCTACGAAGCCCGCATGGACGAACAAGGGATAAATTTCATCGATGACAATCATGTATTTTTGATCGAACAGTGGTATCCTCAACCTGATGTACTGGCTGAGTATGCGTTTTCGGTGACGTTGCCGAAAGATTTTGTCGCCACATCGGAATCCGAATCCGTAACCATTCATAAAAACGACCAAACAAAAACCTTTGTGTTTGAGTTCAAACACCCGCTGGATAGCTTGCATTTGGCAGCCTCAAACCGCTTTGTCCAGAAAAAGGATCGTTATAAACACATCGACATCGAAGCGTATTTCTTTAAAGAAGATATTGATCTTTCAGATATTTATATCGACTATACCAAAAAATACCTGGCCATGTACGAGAGCATGCTCACCCCATATCCGTACCGGCGCTTCGCCATTGTAGAGAATATTTTGCCCACCGGAAGTTCAATGCCCACGTTTACCCTTTTGGGAAACCAGGTGGTGCGTTTGCCGTTTATCGTCAAAACTTCTTTGGGACATGAAATTTTACATCAATGGTTCGGAAATTCCGTCTACATCGATTATGTGTCCGGCAACTGGGCGGAAGGACTTACTACATATCTTTCCGATCACTACTATGCCGCTCTTGAAGGAAAAGACATCGCTTATCGAAAACAGATCCTGGTGGATTACAACGCGTATGTCCACTCGGACAATGCCATGCCGTTGAGCGATTTTCAAAGCCGGAGCAACAAGGCTCAAAGTGTTGTCGGCTACGGCAAGGGAGCCATGCTCTTTCACGGTCTCCGAAGACTTCATGGCGATGATATCTTTTATGCGGCCATTAAAGACTTTATCCGACAGAATCGTTTCCGGAAAGCATCCTGGCTCGACATCCAGCATGCATTTGAAAGAGCAACCGGGGAAAAACTGTACACCTATTTCGGAGACTGGCTCACCCGCAAAAGTATCCCGCGTCTTCAGGTGGAAAATGCGCAATTGTATGTGGAGCAGGGACAGCTGAAGCTGGGTTTTGATCTTTTGCAGGAAGCGGAACCTTACCCCCTGCATATCCCCATTACATTCCATATGGGCCAACGCAAAGATACGCAATGGGTTGAGCTGAAAAATTCCAAAAAAAAGCTGGCACTTGTCATAAACGAACTGCCCGACAGGGTCGTTATGGACGACGATTACGCATTGATGCGACAATTGGCCCCCGAAGAAATACCTCCGGTTTTAGCCGGCATCATGGGCAAGGAAAAGCTGGTCGTGGCAATCCCATCCATTCGGCGTTCAACCTATCAGCCTCTGATTGACACTCTGGGGGTTAAAACGATGACCTATGTAGCGCCGGATAAAATAACGTTTGATCAGATTCAAAAAAATTCGTTGCTCATTGCCGGCGATGACAATCCTGTTGTGGACATGCTGCTGGGTAAACAAACGGTTTCGGAAAATGGACTTTACTTAAAAGTATATAAAAATCCGTATAATGAATCGGAACGTGTGGTATTTGTACATGCCGCCGACCAACAGGAGGCACAGGCGGTTCAGCATAAAATACCACACTACGGGAAATATACCGAACTCGCGTTTACGAACGGTCGAAACACCTCGAAAAAGATTGCCGAAACGGAAAACGGAATTCAGATATTATCCCGACCGGCTGTTCGGGCGCTGAAACCCGACACCCTTCCAACCATTGACGAAATTAATTCGCAACTCGCGGCTTCACGCATTATTTACGTTGGGGAAACACACGATCAATATGCTCACCATATGAACCAGTTGAAAGTGATTAAAAAAATCCACGAAGCCGGACATAAACTGGCTGTGGGAATGGAAATGTTTCAACAACCTTATCAACAGGTGATTGATGACTATCTGGCCGGACGGATTGATGAGCATGCGTTTTTAAAAAAAACCGAATACTTCAGCAGATGGAGATACGATTACAATTTGTATAAACCGATTATCGACTATCTCAATCAACAGCGCATCCCGCTTGTTGCCTTAAATATAGAAGGAGAACTCACCCGGAAAGTTGCCCGGGAAGGAATGTACGATCTGTCTGACACCCAAAAAAAACAGTTGCCTTCCGACATGAATTTTTCAAATGAAACATACCGGAAGGATTTGAACAAGGTCTTTTTTGTGCACAATAACCAGGAAGATCTTAAGGACTTCAACTATTTTTTGCAGGCTCAAATGGTATGGGATGAAGGCATGGCAGAATCCGCCCATCGATTTTTAACAAACCATCCGGAATTTAAGATGGTGATTCTGGCGGGAAACGGTCATGTCAGGCATAAATATGGAATTCCGGAACGATTGTATCGGCGCAATCATGAACCGTTCACCGTTATTGTGCAGGATGAAGAGATTGAAGACGGTATTGCGGATTATGTACTCCTGACTACAAGACTCGACGGAAAAGAATCGCCGAAACTGGGTGTAACGGTTGAAGAAAAAGACCAGAATCTGGTGATCATGAATGTTTATAAAAATAGTTCTGCACAGAAAGCAGGGCTGCAGGAAGGCGACATCATTGAGAAGTTTGCGGAATGGCCAATACAATCACTTGCAGACCTGAAAATTGCCTTGTTTTACGGCAACACCGGAAGTACAGTTAAAATTAAGGTCAAACGGAAAGATAAGACGATTGACAAAGAAATCGAACTGTTTGATTTTGAACAATTTCCACATTAATTATAGATTCATGCTTTTTGATAGTTTAACACTAAAAGATGGATTTCATAACTTCACAAGACCGGCAAAGCTTCATTTTCTCTTTCCAGTTTTTATGAACATTACCGTCGCAAATGGTGCCACTGATAAACCAGCAAAGATCGCCGGCCTGAAATTCCCATGCCGGACATTGGTTTTTCTTCTCACTAGAACACGCTTTTATATCCCAGCAGGGCATTTTGCCATGGATATTTCTTTTTAACCTTGAAATCAGAAAATAAATTTGACGTTCCACATGGACCGGTACGGATCGCCATCCCTGTTCATAACTGTGAATGGCCTTGATGGAAACGCCAAGGAGCTGCGCCATCTGGCGCTGAGTTTTTTCCAATTTTTTTCTGAACTTCTTAAATTCCTTGTTGGTCATGCTGAGCCCTTGGTAGCCGAGTATGCAGTTAAATTAAAAATTTATCGCTTTTATTAAAGTCCCGCGCTGGGTGATCAACAGTATTACCATGTGGTATTTGTGTCAAGTGTTTTTTTATGGGAAACCATTATCGGGAAAGAATCATTCGAGTTTAGCGCTCTTGATGTCAGCCCTCTAGCCTCGAACCATGATAGACCCTCTTTCTACTCTGATCCGTAAAGTATTTTTTATTTTAATTCTGTTGACTTAAGCACGGTGTGACATTAAATTACGATAGTATTTAAGGAGGAACCATACGATGACAAAAGAGACGTTTTCGATACCCAATATTTCCTGCGACCACTGTGTGAGGTCGATCAAAAACGAATTGAGTGAACTGGAAGGCGTCACCACCGTGGAAGGTGATCCCGGGGGAAAAAGCATCACGGTTGAATTTGAACCTCCTGCCACGCTGGAACAAATCAAAGAAACACTCAAAGAGATTAATTATCCTGCCGTCTAAGCCGGATTTTTAGTCTTAAACAGAGGAATGTTTTGTGGACTTAGACCCCATTAATTTAATTAAAAACCAATCCATTCCTGATGCTGTGGCGGAATCGGCAAACAGCAGTTGCTGACCTTCACAGAAAAAGGCTCGGTTGAGCTTTCCCGATATGAATCAGTCCTTTGTCATCGGTTCGGTTCAGACGCCGGTGGGTATTGTCCCCAAAATCTCTTCCGATTTGAGCCGGTCGGATCGCTGGGGGAGTATCAAGGCGCGCTGGGGTGTCGGGCGAATGCATTATACCATAGACCCGGGGCTTTATGCCCTTGGTGAGCCCAGTGATCAATCTCCCGTTCTGGTTACCGCCAATTACAAAATGAGTTTTGACCGGTTGCGTGAAGCCCTTCGGGACCGACACGTCTGGATTTTGGTTCTGGACACCCAAGGCATCAATGTCTGGTGCGCGGCAGGAAAGGGTACATTCGGGGCGGATGAGTTGGTTCATCGCGTTAGATTTAGCGGATTGAATCGCGTGGTATCCCATCGTCAGCTGATTTTGCCGCAATTGTCTGGTCCCGGTGTTGCAGCATACAAGGTTAAAAAACGTATCGGGTTTAAGGTCATTTTTGGTCCTGTTCGAGCCGCTGATTTGCCGGCTTTTCTCAACGAAGGTCTGAAAGCAACCCCTGATATGAGGCGAAAGACGTTTACCACGCCTGAAAGGCTGGTTTTAATCCCTGTTGAACTGGTCAGCGCTTTAAAATGGTCATTGCTGATACTTCCCGCTTTTTTCCTCTTGGGAGGACTGGGCGCATCTTACGGATTTTGGAACAACGCATTGAACCATGGTCTTTTTGCCGTACTAAATCTGCTGGGTGCGCTTATGGCCGGGTCGGTTCTAACGCCGATTCTATTGCCATGGCTGCCCGGTCGAGCCTTTTCTCAAAAAGGCTTGATCATGGGCTTGATCATGACCATCGCGGTTACCGTTTTTAGCACAAAATATCTTGACTTAAGAATCAATTTGCTTGAAATCCTGGCTTGGTTTTTTCTGGCCCCGGCTTTCTCGGCCTATCTGGCCATGAATTTTACCGGAGCTTCGAGCTACACCTCTCTTTCCGGTGTAAAAAAAGAGATGAAATGGGCCGTTCCTCTTGAAATTGTCGCCGGGGCGACTGGATTGATCCTCTGGGCAGGTTCGAGATTCGGCTTATAAAGGTCAATAACAATGAAAAAAATGATCTATTTAAAAGATGTTGTCACGCTTCAATTAAATAAGGAAAAATGCACAGGCTGCGGCATGTGTATGGTGGTTTGTCCCCATGCTGTTTTTGCCATGAACAACGGTCGGATTCAAATCGAAAACAAAGATGCCTGTATGGAGTGCGGTGCCTGTGCAAAGAATTGTCCGACCGAGGCCCTAACCGTTCAGGCGGGTGTGGGCTGTGCCGCAGCAGTTATCAATTCGGCTCTGGGAAGAGAAGGAGCCTGTTGCTGTGTCATCGAGACCAAAAACGACTCTGCCCAAAGCCAAAACACCAGCTGTTGTTAATCCTGTCATCGCAATGCATTTCTTTTTTTTTGACATTCGTTCCCACCTATAATTTCCTCCAAGTTTTTTTGTTCTATCCATGATTCCATTGAACAACAGTGTAACGTTTTTCAACACAGCGTTGCAAAAAAACAACAAAAACAATTCTTGACAATTCAGATTTAAGAAAATAATTAACCGTTTTTGGTTAATTAAACTCATTGAATATCTCCAAACATGTACGTTTTGACGTTTTAATAATTTCTTAAGGGGATTATTGTAATGACGGAAACTGCCCTTTTAGACTACATGTACATCTTACTTTTCCTCCTTGTGGGTTTCATTGGAGGATTTGCACCGTTTATTGTCAACTGGTTTATTCGCCCCAAAAGAACGCATCTAAAAAGATCTCTGGATACCTATGAATGCGGGATGGAA
Organism: Desulfobacterales bacterium; assembly: GCA_046484425.1. Classification (GTDB taxonomy): domain Bacteria; phylum Desulfobacterota; class Desulfobacteria; order Desulfobacterales; family UBA11574; genus UBA11574. The sequence goes on from JAWOIY010000193.1 coordinate 7,242, forward strand.
ATTTACGGAAGAGCCTGGGATTACCGCTACGGTGTTGCCTATTACCTTTACGCGCTGATTTTTCTCGCATTTGATGTCGATATCCTGTATTTGTTCCCGGTTGCAGCAGCTTTTGACCAAGTATCCGCCGTTCGTGGAATTGTCGAATTTTTCATTTTTTTGGGCATTCTGGCACTGGCCATTGTTTATGCCTGGGTTAAAGGAGTATTCACGTGGGAGAGGAAAATAAAAGTTCACCGATAACCCCTGACTTAGATGCATATGCCAAATTTTTAAAATCCGAATCCTGCCGGCTGGTCGTGGAGGGCGACAGAGAATACGGTGAAGGCCCTCTGCTGCGCATGAAGCTGACCGATACCATTCTGAAGCTGTGCCAGGCGAATTCCCTTTGGCCCATGACGTTCGGAATCGCCTGCTGCGCAATAGAGATGATGGGAACCGGTATGGCCCGTTTCGACATTTCAAGATATGGGTCCGAAGTGTTCAGGCCGTCACCCAGACAATCGGACCTGATGATCGTTGCAGGAACAGTTAATAAAAAGCTTGCACCAGTTTTGTTAACACTTTATGAGCAAATGCCGTCTCCCAAATGGGTCATTGCCTTAGGCAATTGCGCCATCTCGGGAGGACCTTTCAAGGTCAAGGAAAATTATAATGTTATCGAGGGCGCCGATAAACTGATACCGGTCGATGTCTATGTTCCCGGCTGTCCCCCCCGTCCGGAAGGCCTGCTCGAAGGAATTCTCAAGGTTCAGGAAAAAATTACCGGCATTCGGCATCCGCTTCCCCAAAATCGTCATCCCAAATCTCCTTTAAAAAAGGTTAAAGGATTGAGGGTGAAGTAATGGATAAAATAATCAAAGACTTTAAAGGATATTTTATAGATCAGGGGTTTGATGCAATTGAGACGGACCATGAGCGGCGGGGATTCCACCTTGAAGTTGTGCTGGATGCGAATCAGGTTCGAAAATTTGCCGAAACAGCTTATGAACTCGGTTTCTATCTGGTCTTTGTAACCGGATTCCATGTCCGGCCGGACGAAGAAAATAACACCGGGAATTCCGGACTGGAGGTGGTTTATCAGTTCGCCAGGTATGATCGCCAGTATCGGATGAAGGCCCGCGCTTCCGTACCCGACAACAAAGAGATTCCCAGCATATCCGACATTTACCAGGGAGCCAATTGGCACGAAAGAGAAACCCGTGATTTTTTCGGTGTAATTTTTGACGGCCATCCCAACCTGAACCCGCTTCTGCTTTCCGAAGAAGATGCTGATTTTCATCCGCTGCTAAAAGAAGAAACAAAACTGAAATCCATCAAAGAAGTTTCATGGACGTCAGAGGCGCCGAAGGTGGCCGAAAAAGAACCCGAGACCGGAACCAGCTCGTAGTTTGACTTTAATAACCGAATTAAAAAGATAAATACATCATGCTCGAATCAGAATATCAGGAACAAAATCGGTTCTTTTTGAATATGGGGCCCCAGCATCCCAGTACTCACGGGGTGCTTCTCATTGTGCTCGAAATGGAAGGTGAATATGTCCTCGATCCCCAACCGGTGCTCGGATTCATCCACCGCATGCACGAAAAGATGGGAGAATCCAGACCGTGTCCGGCTTTTATGCCCAATACCGCAAGGATGGATTATGTTTGTGCCCTGCCGTACAATCACGGGTATGTCTCCCTCATTGAGCGGAAAGTTGGAATCGAAGTCCCTAAAAGAGCGGAGTACATCCGGGTTATTACGTCGGAACTGAACCGGATCGCAAGCCATCTCCTTTGGCTCGGCGCCTACCTTCTCGATCTTGGCGCCTTTACCCCCATTCTGTACGGATTCGACGACCGGGAACACATTCTGGACATTCTGGAAAGTGTCACCGGCTCCAGACTCACTTACTGCTATTACCGTTTCGGCGGTGTTTACCAGGATATTGACGACAAATTTGTGGAAGCAACCCGTGCCTTTATTAAACGGCTGCGCAAACGGTATACTATCTATGAAAAACTGGTAACCAAAAATATTATTTTCATCAAACGTACGGAAAATATCGGGATTGTTTCGCCGGATATGGCGCTTCGATACGGAATAACAGGCCCGAACCTCAGAGGGTCGGGCATTGCTTATGATGTTCGCAAGAATGAACCGTATTCCGTGTATCCTGAATTTGATTTTGAGATCCCGGTAGGAGAGCAAGGGGATTGTCTGGACCGATATATGGTTCGCGTCCGTGAGATCGAGCAGAGTCTCCGGATTATTGAGCAGGCCCTGGACCGGTTGCCGGACGGGCCGGTTCGATCAAAGGTACCGAAAAACATCAAGCTGAGTCCCGGCGACTGTAATTTCGCCGTTGAAGCCGCAAGGGGTGAGCTTTCCTATTATTTGGTGGGAGATGGAACGAGCACTCCCTACCGCCTGAAGGTAAGGGTTCCGTCCTATTCCAACCTCAGTTGCCTACCGGAACTGGGACGTGGAATTCTGTTGCCCGACCTGGTTTCCATCCTGGGGAGCTTTGATCTGGTGATACCGGAAATGGATCGGTAGAATAACTACCGGAAAGATATCAAACACACTATTAGAAAATAGCTTATGGAAACAATATCAATTCTTCCGCCTGAACTGATCCGGATGGTGATCGCCGCCATCATCATTATTACATTCATATTTGTCAACGCCATCATGATGGGGTATGCGGAACGAAAAATCGCAGGGCACGTTCAACGGCGTCCCGGCCCCATGGAAGTGGGATCACATGGTATCCTTCAAATGATTGTAGATGGCGTAAAACTGGTGGCAAAAGAGCTGCTGATCCCATTCAATGTGGACCGCACCCTTTTCAGGGTAGCGCCGCTTTTGTCATTTACGCCGGTGATTCTTCCCCTTCTCATAATCCCATTCAGCGAAAAGCTTCAGGCAAGAGACTTGAATCTGGGCCTTCTTTTTATCGTTTCCATGGGAGCGGTCAATGTCATGGCGCTTTTGGTCGGCGGATGGGGTTCAAACAACAAATACTCCATGTTCGGCGCCATGCGTGCCGTGGCCCAGGCCATTGCTTATGAAATCCCGATATTGCTTTCAATGCTTGCCGTCATCCTCATGTGCAATACATTCAGCCTTAAGGAGATCGTCGGCGCACAGCAAAAAATATGGTTCGTTGTTTTACAACCGATTGCCTTTCTCATCTACGTCATCGCAGGACTTGCCGAAACCAACCGTGCCCCATTCGATCTTCCGGAGGCTGAAAGCGAACTCACAGCAGGATTTCACACCGAATACAGCGGAATGGGATTCTCACTCTTTTTCCTGGGAGAGTACACCAATATGTTCATCGTCGCTTCGGTGGCAACGGTTCTCTTCCTGGGCGGATGGCACGGACCGAATCTCCCCTACGGCGAATACTTGGGCGTGGTCTGGTTTTTCCTCAAGGTCTATTTCCTGTTGTTTCTGATGATTATGGTGCGATGGACCTATCCCCGGGTACGCTTTGATCAATTGCTTAATTTTGCATGGAAGTACCTGGTTCCCTTTTCTTTTGTGAATCTCTTGATAACAGCGGTGGTTGTTAAGCTATGAAACAATATTTTTCAGAATTGTATACCGGCGGAAAGAGTCTGGTTGAGGGACTCGGCGTCACCATAAAGGCGTTGTTTATGCCCATTGTTACGGTACAGTATCCCCGGGAAGAAATCGATATTACGCCCAATTACCGGGGCCATATCGACCTTATTCTGGACCCGGAAAAGAATACATACAAATGCATCACCTGCGGAATGTGCGAAAAATCCTGCCCTTCAGACTGTATTAAGGTCCAAGGTAAAAAACTGGAAGGTGAAAAGAAGAAAACCCTGGTTCTTTTTGAGCTGGACTTTACCAAATGCAGCCTGTGCGGGACATGTGTCGAAGTCTGTCCGGTGAGTGCACTTGAGTATTCCCAAGACTACAACCTGGCGGCCTTTTCTAAGGAAGCGTTTTATTTTGACATCCTTAAACGGCTGGAGGAGCGGAAAATATGACGTTTTACCAGAGCATTGCCGAAGGGCTTTTTTTTGCATTCATTATTCTGGTGATATTGGGAAGCCTTATTACCATTCGAGCAAAAATGCTTATGCAAACGGTTTTGGGGCTCGCTGTGGCACTTCTCGGTGTTGCCGGCATTTATTTTTATCTGGGAAGCATGTTTCTTACCCTGATGCAGATTCTCATCTATGTCGGCGCCATATGCATCGTTCTGGTCTTCGGCATCATGGTCGGGTACACGCCCACAGAAATTGCGGAAAAAACCATTAAAGACTGGCGGAATAAATTTTTGGCCGTCTCATCGGCAGTCACGGCTTTTTTCCTGATCCTTGCCTGTATCTTTAAAACCGATTGGATTCCTGCCGTGGCAGAAGACAGGAATTTTTCAGCAGCCCATCTGGGAAAAGAGTTCCTTTACACGTATTGTCTGGCCTTCGAGTTGATTTCTGTCATCCTGCTGATCGCGATTATCGGCGCGATCATCCTGGCCAGAGGCGGAACCGGAAAGACGGACTTTGACCATTCTGCCAACACGGGAGTCGCCGCTGTTCAGGAAGAAGAGGGGGAAGCATCCATATGATCATGATCAGCAATCATCTGAACACCTATTTAATTCTGGCTGTATTTCTCCTGATTGCAGGAATTTACGGGTTGATCCAGCACAGGTCCTTTATCGGCATGCTGGTCTCCACTGAACTGATCCTCAACGGCGCCGGTGTGAACTTTATGGCCTTCAACCGTTTCCTTGCTCCCGATCCGGCTGTCGGGCAGATCATTACCCTTTTTATCATGGGCATTGCTGCCGCGGAAGCGGCGATCATTGTGAGTTTTATACTTGCTGTTTTCCGTAAATATCAATCCATTGATCCGGACGAAGTCAAGGAACTTCATGGATAGGTTTATTTTCATTAACCCTGATTAAAGAGGTGGATTACCAGACAGCATAATTTTTAGGCATTTATATGGAAACCATTATCACAAGTAAAATTGTTTTGACACCGCTGATCCCCCTGGTGACGGCCCTGCTCATTATGGCTTCGAAGAACAAACCGAACCTGAGAGAGTTCTGGTCCGTCTGTGGCGCGCTGCTGACCTTTCTATCGGTGATCCATTTCTTGCCACGTCTTTTGGCAGGAGGGTCCTATCAATACACGCTGTTTACGCTTTATCCCGGTGTCAGCATAAAATTTCACTTGGATGGTCTGGGCATACTTTTCGCCGGAACGTCTTCGTTCTTGTGGATTATGGCCGGGTTTTATTGTGTCGGTTATATGCGGGGGCTGAGCGAGCATGCCCAGACACGATTTTACTTTTGCTACGCCGTGGCCGTGGGCGGAGCCATGGGAGCGGCATTTTCCGCCAACCTGTTCACCCTTTATCTGTTTTACGAAATCGTTTCCATATTTACCTATCCGCTGGTTGCACATCACCAGGACGAAGAAGGGTATTTCGGCGGCCGTAAATATATCGTTTATTTGATGTTCGCTTCCAAGGCGTTTCTGCTGCCTGCCATGATTCTGGTTTATGTCCAGTGCGGCACCCTGGATTTTGCCATCGGAAATGTTGCAACGGGTATCTTTCCCCATAACGCAGCTCCGTTACTGGTGAAAATCACCTATATATTATGTATTTTCGGGTTTGCTAAGGCTGCGCTCATGCCGATACACGGATGGCTTCCCGCGGCGATGGTGGCCCCCACTCCGGTTTCCGCATTGCTGCATGCGGTTGTTGTGGTCAAAGTGGGGGTATTCTCCGTTTCCCGTGTTATGCTTTCGCTTTTTGGCGTAAATCTGCTGAACAAACTCGGCCTGGGCATCTTCACTGCCTACCTGGCGTCTTTTACCATCATTCTGGCTTCCGTGATCGCACTTACCCAAAACAATCTTAAAATGCGATTGGCTTACTCTACGGTGAGCCAGCTTTCCTACATCATTCTCGGGGTCGCCATGTTGACCCCCAACAGTATTACCGGCGGAATTATCCACATCACCAATCATGCCTTTGCAAAAATTACGCTCTTTTTCTGCGCAGGTGCAATTTTTGTGGCAACACATAAAAAAAACGTATCGGAAATGGGCGGAATCGGCTGGAACATGCCGTTTACCATGATTGCCTTCGGCCTCGCTTCTCTGAGCATGATCGGCGTGCCCCCGGTCAGCGGTTTTGTAACCAAATGGTTTCTGGCACTCGGAACCTTGGACATTCATAATGCGATTCTGCTCACGGTCATCCTGGTGAGCAGCCTTCTTAACGCAGGCTATTTCGTGCCGGTGGTCTATACGTCGTTTTTCGGAAAACCGAATCCGGGAGATAACCCCTCTTCCGGTTTTTTAGAGGGCTCCCCCTTTATCATGTTCATGGTTATCCCGCTGTTTTTTTGTGCTGTGGCTTCGGTGCTGTTCGGTATTTATCCGGATCTTTTTCTTAAAATAATCAATTTGATGGTGGTGAGATAATGGTACTTCGCATACTCAATTATTTGAATGAACGTTCCAGCATGCTGAAACGGATCTTTTTTGTCTTTCTGGCGCTTGCCGTGGTGTTCGATTTTTATGCCGCGCGGCACGAACCCCATTTTTTCGGTGATTCCATTATCGGTTTCTGGTCTTTATTCGGTGTCCTTGGGTGCCTCGGCATGATCATTTTGTGCAAAGGTCTTTCCCATGTCTGGTTAATGAAAAAGGAAGATTATTATGATAAGTAGTACGGTCCTTATTCATCCGACCACGTGGTTTTTGGGAGGTGCCGTTTTACTCCCTTTTTTGGATAAAAAGGACAAACTCAAGAAGTCGGTCCTTATCGGTATTCCGCTCATTGCGTTTGCGCTGATTCACTGGCTGCCGGATAGCTTCGGCCATGTGTCCTACCTGGGGTTTGACTTGGTTTTCGGAAGGGTGGACCAGCTGACACGTGTGTTTCTCCACGTTTTTACGATCATGGCGTTCATCGGATGTATTTACGGGCTTCATGTCAAAGACACCGGTCAGCACATTGCAGCGTTTCTCTATGTGGGCGGATCATTGGGGGTGACCCTTTGCGGAGATTATCTGACCCTGTTTATTTTCTGGGAGATGATGGCGTTTGCGTCGACCTTTCTGGTATGGTACCGAAAAAAACGACGATCCATTGAAGCGGGATTCAGATATCTTCTGGTTCATACGGCCGGCGGGCTGGTCCTGCTTGCCGGTATATTTCTGCGGTATAAAAATGTCCATGATCTCAGCTTTGTGCAGATTGCGACAAACGGCGCCACTTTTGCCGATTACCTCATCATGGTCGGTTTTATGCTCAACGCCGCTGTTCCGCCGATCCACGCCTGGTTGCCCGATGCGTATCCGGAAGCGTCGGTCACCGGTGCGGTGTTTATGTGCGCCTTTACGACCAAAACCGCCGTTTATGCCCTGGCCCGAGGGTTTCCAGGATTTGAGGCCCTGGCAATTTTGGGCGCCGTTATGACCCTTTACGGTGTCGGATACGCTGCTATCGAAAACGATGCCCGGCGGATTCTTGCCTATCATATTGTTTCCCAGGTAGGGTTCATGGTTTGCGGAATCGGCATCGGAACGGCCATGGCCGTCAACGGGGCCATTGCCCATGCATATGCCCACATTATTTACAAGGGACTTCTCTTTATGGGCGCCGGCGCCGTACTGGAAATGACCGGGAAATCAAAACTCAATGAGCTCGGCGGGCTTTATAAACGGATGCCCTGGGCCATGATCTTTACGGTGATCGGGGGTATTTCGATATCCGGGTTCCCACTTACCAGCGGTTTTATCAGTAAATCGATGACCATCGCCGCAGCCGGTGAAAGTCATCGTGTCGGCTTGATGATCATGATGCTCCTTGCGTCCGTGGGTACGTTTCTTTCCGTAGGGATCAAGCTTCCGTATTTCATATGGTTCGGAAAAGATTCCGGCGTGGAAGCCAAAGAGGCGCCGTGGAACATGAATCTGGCAATGGCCATTGCCGCATTCATCTGTTTTTTCCTGGGCGTCTATCCGGACTATCTTTACAAGATGCTCCCCTTCCCGGTGAGTTATCATCCATACAGTGCCTATCATTTGTCCGAGACCTTACAGATTTTGGGATTTACCGGTCTGGGCTTTTTCATCATGGTTAAAAAGCTCAAACCCGAACCCAAAATAAATCTGGACCTGGACTGGTTCTATCGAAAAGGCGCGCGGGCTTTCATTTGGGTTGCATCCCGGCCGGTGCTTTCATCCAACAACTGGATCAATGATGTATATCGGCGCATCGGGCTCAGACT
>JAWOIY010000246.1:0-4125 GCA_046484425.1 Desulfobacterales bacterium
TAATCAATGACTTCGTCATATGTATTGGTTAAGTTGCCCTTGACACCCTCAATTTCGTCCCTTATCGGCTTCCATTCCAGAGGGCATTCCACCCTGAGCTGATGAATCCTGTCTTCCAATTCAGTGACAACCATCTTGAGGTCTTGAATGTTTGGAAGAATTTTTTCCAGTTCCGCAGATCCCAATTGATCAGCTTTACGAATTGTGTCAAAAATTTTTGCCTTCCATAAGGTCAGCTCCATATCCACATTTGAACAATAGTCTTTTACTTCCATAATTTCCTCCTTTCTCGATTTGTTACTTCAATGTTTAAAGATGATTTTTAAAAACAAGTGAAAACTAATCTAAGATAATAGCAACAAATATAACAAAAGACAAATAATTTATAACATTATAATATTACTTTATAAATTAGAAAAGTTATTGGTTCGAAACTGTATTTATGATACAGTTGTGTAACATGAAAAAGTGTGCCATAAACTTTGCAGCGCGAACTTATTTTTTTGATAAAACGTTTCAGACAAAAAGCTCTTTTTTGCGAACATTTATTGGAATTTTATAACAATTTATTTATAACCGATTTTTTATTCGGTAATGAGAAACCAACCACTCTTCTCCGTTTTCATTACCCCATAGCTCTTCACAGGCCATAAAAAAGATTCGCCAACGCTGAAACCATCGAGAAGCGTTACCGGATCCGTAAACTTTCTCCAGTATAGGTATGATTTCCTTTCGATGTGCTTCCAAATTTTTCAACCAAGCTTTCGCAGTTTTTTGATAGTGTTTGCCGTTAAGCCGCCAATGGGCCTCTAAAATAAGATCTTTTTGGAAGTAAAGGAGAAGATCATCCGACGGCATCATACCACCTGTAAAGAAAAAACGCCCCATCCAATTGTCATCGCCTTCAGATTCAAAGGTGTAAGCAAACTGTTTGTGTGTGAAAATATGAATAAAGATTTTCCCTTCCGGAGTTAACCAGTTGCTGACCCTTTGAAGCAATTGGTCCCAGTTGCGCATGTGTTCGAACATTTCAACAGAGACAATACGATCGAAACGTCTGTCGGTGGAAAAATCATTCATGTCTCGAGTGATGACTTCCACATTATCAATCTCTCGTTCTACGCAGAGATTTTGGATAAATTTTCTTTGAGAATTCGAATTGGAAACCGCAACAATTTGGCTTCGAGGATAATGGACTGCCATCCATAAGGTCAAGGATCCCCAACCACAGCCCAACTCCAAAATATTCATGTTGTCTTCAATCTGAGCCCTTTCACTGATTAACGCCAACATGTCCGTTTCTGCTTGATCCAGTGAATCGACACCGGGTTTCCAGAAATCGCCACTATATTTCATATGCTTTCCCAATACCTTTGAGAAAAAGGATGACGGCAACTCATAATGTTGTATGTTGGCTTTATCGGTTGAAATGGCAATGGGAGCTTCTTTCATCTCTTCAATAAATCGTTGTATTGCAAACCGCTGACCTTCGATATCTCTGTGGTTTTTGCCTTTTAATCTTTTCCTATTGAGTCGGCGAATCCCCATGCGGATCAATACATCCGGTAAAATGCCTTTTTCAGCCAGTTCGATGAATATCTTCATAAGATTTTCTTTTAGCACTTTGACGAATAATTCGATTAAATATTACCATCGCTGGGGAACTTTACGCATATCTTTTGTTGAGTAACCCATTGAACCGATGCGTGCGAGAATTTCCTCAAGCTTTGAATCTGGAATTTCCGGTTTTCTGGCCATCACCCAGAGATAGCGCTGTGAGGGAACCCCTACCACAACCCACTGGTAATCGGGATCAATATCTAAGATTAAGTAATCAAATTTAAAGGGCCAAAAAAACTGCACTTTGAGATGGGCATTGGATTCGGTATTATATATCCAAGCCTTTTGCGGATAAGCTTTTTCCACGCCATCGAAGCTTCCTTTACGCATGTGAAAATCTACGTCTATATGTTTTTCTTTCTCATTCCAAGTATAAGTTTCAGTAGAGTTGTAGGCTTCATCTTCCACAAAAATTCCTCTCGCAGAGATAACATACCATTTTCCAAAGTAACGGTTCATATCCACATAGGACGCAGTCTTGGTAAATTTAACACCCCCACACCCTATTAAAGACAAAACACATAAAAAAATAATTTTTTTCATTCACTCTCTCCAAAAATTCCGTTTTAATTAATAAAATTGCCATTCAATTATTTACTTGATAGAAAAACCCAAATAATGGTGTTGAATGAATCCTGAATATATTTTCCGCATAGTGTTTGTCGTCCAATTAATAGCATGTGCCATCTAAACTCTGCCACGACAGGAACTACAATTTGCAAGATGCAGGTGCTTTGTTCATACAGCTGTTAAAAAAATATGCAAGAGTCAGAATGGTAATGGTTGTTCCGATCATGATGCACCTCCTATTTATAGTTCTATGGTTTATTCCTTAAATTCTTATCTCCATCTCATATTGTACTTGTCTTTTGTGTCATCCATAATTTTTTCTTTGATAATAAAATATGGCTGGAAATAGGAAATGCAATAGGAGTTAAATGATGTTTGAATAGTAGGCTATAACTATCATAAATAGGTTCAGATATTTTAGTCACATTTCTAAGACCTCAAAACTTTCATTTGGTGATATGGCAGTGATGTATCACTAAAAAAATCGGGCTCTTGATACTTGTTTCAATTGCAGTTATCTCAGGTCCGCGCTATATCTAAATTAGGTAGGAGATACTGCAACATATCAATTAATCAGATAATGGAAAAAATTCTAAAATAAGTTATACATGCAATCGACTTTATCTGGAGATTTGAAGACCGAGAAACACTTGAAAAGGTTGAAGGGGATGTGATTGTTGACTTTCCCCACGAGATATTGCACGATTTCAGATAATAGCTCGGTACTTTTTATTCAGAATGCCGATTCCTCTTAGACGCAATTTTTTTCAAAGATCGACATAAATAGACAAGGAGGACATGATGCGTTGGAAACAGTTTTTCACTCCTGTTCAGTCCATGAATTCCGAAGAGGCCAAAGAATTTATGTCCGGAAAAACCCAGGAAGAATTTACCCTTTTGGATGTTCGTCAGCCCGGAGAGTACGAAAAGAATCATATCCCCGGTTCAAAATTGATCCCTATTGGTGAGCTTGATAAAAGATTGGATGAAATTGATCCGAGCAAACCGGTGTTGACCTACTGAGCTATCGGCGGACGAAGCCGGGTGGCTTCTCAAATGCTTGCCGGTAAAGGATTCGATCAGGTCATCAACATGTCCGGTGGTATTAGGGCCTGGAATGATCCCATGGCTTTCGGATCGGAAGAACAGGGACTGGATCTTCTCACGGGCAACGAATCCGTTGAAGAGGCACTTATCATTGCCTATTCTCTTGAGGCTGGTTTGCAAGAATTTTATCTTACCATGATGGATAAAGTGGCAACCGATGAGGTTAAACCCCTATTTCAGAAGCTATCTGATATCGAAGTGCTCCATCAGAACCGCATATTAGAAGAATACATTCAGATCACCGGAAAAGAAATTGACCGGGACACCTTTGAATCGGGACGGGTGGAAAAGGCCGTGGAAGGAGGACTTACAACTGACGAGTATATCAAGTTATTCAAACCGGATTGGGATTCTTCGTCGGACATTGTCGGTCTTGCCATGTCCATCGAAGCTCAAGCACTGGATCTTTATACCCGGGCTGCGAATCGCAGCACAGATGAACGCAGTCAAGAGGCTCTGAAAAAAATTACAGAGGAAGAGCGGGCGCATTTAGAGCAACTGGCAAAATTGATGGACAGTTTATAAAGTAAAGCTGTGAGGGCAAAACTCTCAACTGTAAGCTAAAAAGGATTATACCATGGCAAAACATCTGGTACTTGTCGGCGGTGGTCATGCCCACATGGTGACCCTTGCCAATATTAATGCTTTTGTAGGAAAAGGCCATCGGTTAACGGTCATCGGCCCCTCCGAACACCATTATTATTCCGGAATGGGACCCGGTATGCTGGGAGGGACCTATTCTCCATCCGATATCCGGTTTGCCACCAAACATGTGGTGGAAAAACAGGGTGGTGTTTTTGTATTGGGGAAAGCTGTTCGTGTCAGACC
>JAWOIY010000112.1:0-7072 GCA_046484425.1 Desulfobacterales bacterium
AGAAACAGAGGTGATGATTGTGACAGTGACAAGAAATAAAAAGATCAATGAAACATTTTTTGATATCTTCGTTTTTTTTCGCATCGAGACCTCTGGAGAATGTTCAGGAACAGGGTTTTCGGATCTTTAATACATTTTTATGGATTTATGTATATAAGTCAAACAGTTTCATAAGGGCAGGTATTAAATTCGTCCCGGTATGGCCGGACCTTATTTTTATTTTCCTGTTTGTCGGCGGATTTTTGTTGATATTTCTTTCAAGTCGAAATACCTTTTTCCAATGTCGAATTATTTCCGTCAGATAGAGGAGTACCGTTATGAACATTGGTATCATTACCGTCCAAGGATACGATTATCCACCCACAAAGCGTTTGGCAGAAGCGGCTGCTGAAAAGGGACACCGGGTTATCATTGTGGATCCAATTTACGTCTGGCCGATTTTGGTCGGCGGCGGCCCTGGTCTTGCTGGAGGCATAGATATTCGGATGATCGATGTTGTCTTGCCGCGTCAGGGTGCAACGGTGAACGATTCCAGCCTGAAACTGGTTCCGCATCTTCACCATATGGGTATTCCGCTGGTCAATAATCTGAACGGAATCCTTCTGGCAAGAGATCAGTTTCTTACCCTCCAGGCGCTGACTTCTGCTCGGATACCAATTCCTGATACCGCATTCATCAATTCCTGTGAAGGCTTTCAGACGGTTTTAGACCGGTTGGGTGGATATCCGGTGGTCATCAAACAGGTCAGCGGCCGGGTGGGAGAAGGGATCTTCATGGTCAACGATGACCATAAAGCCAGGTTAATTCTTTATGACCATCTGGAGACAGGCAAAGGGATCCTGGTCCAGAAATTTATTCCACCTGAAAACAGACTCGACATCCGTGTTTTTATCATCGGCGGCAAGGTTGCCGGAGCCATGGAACTCAAGCCGGTACCTGGAGATTTCAGATCAAATTTCCACCTGACCCATAAAAGCTGGCCTGTGGAACTGCCACCCGAATGGGAAGAAATTGCGCTCAAGGCAACAGCCGTGCTTGGCCTTGAAATCGCCGGAGTCGATCTGATTGTGGATGCCGAAGGAAAGGTTTGTGTCATCGAGCTGAATTATTCTCCGGGTTTCAGCGGTCTGGAGGCGGCTACCGGCCTAGATATCGCCGGCAAAATCATCGATTATGTCGTTGAGACCTATGGTTGATCATCGTAATTTAAAATTGAATTTTGTGGATTTGCTGAAGAAAATTAAAAACAATCACGAAAACTCGAAAGGACGAAAGCACGAAATAATAAATATTCTTTTTCGTGTTTTTAAAATTTCGTGCTTTCGTGATAAAAATTCTTTTTTGGTTTCCCGATAAATCGGGATTTCCGCCACATTACCCAGGCGGACCAAACCGCTTCGATAAACCCAGCTTCTAAGAGTCAGCGTGTCATGTCAGATGTCTATTTTTCAAATTATCGACTGAAAAAAAACACCCACTATTTTTTGTATATCGGGTCTATCAAGAATTACGGCCTGAACATCTTCCTCAAAGAAGCCCTTTCTAAAATTCACAACCGAAAATTTGATTTCATTTCCATCATCCAGGATATTTTAGCGCAATACGTCTATCCCAACATGATAGTTGTCAACCCTATGGTTGATGAGTTCAATCGAGAGCATGGCGGGAACGGAAGTTGCAGGGTGCCTACCAGAGTCTTTTTGTCGAGTGTTTCGAATAGTCGTCACATTCAGGAATTGGTACAAAAGCTCCTCGATCGACAGGAAAAACTGTACATTTATATGTACGAGAGTCTGCCGGAAATGAATTTCGATCAACTGCCCGGTGTTTCCATAATTGGTCCTGACAGTAAAATCTCCGAAAGGCTGAACAGCAAAATATTCCAGTATAAGGCCTGCAAACATTTTATGCCCATGCCGGACTTTCGTTTTTGTAATGGATTGGATGAACTTTTGAAGACGACGGATACACTCTGGTCTGACTGGACGGAGGGTATTTTCGTCAGCGAAGAATACAGCGCCGGCGGATTGAAAAGCATGGTCGCGCATGATCCTGATGATATCATCGGAAAATTCAAGGATGAAAAATTAAACTATCTTGTCAGCCGATTCATTCCCCATGACCATGACCCCACTGTTTTGGGTGTCGTCGCCAATGAAGACGATATTTACATTGCCGGCATTGCAGATCAGTTCATCGAACATGGAAATCAGTTCGTCGGATCCGCTTTCCCGACAGTACTCAAGGATACGTTGACTATCCAACTGGAAAATTATACCCGTAGGATCGGACAATGGCTGGCACGGGAAGGATTTCGGGGCATATTCGGTTGTGATTATCTCGTTGACCCGAGAGGACGTATTTTTTTTCTTGAAGTCAATGCCCGAAAACAGGGAACATCCATGGAATTTTGCTGCACCCTTGAAAATACATTACCCAAGGGATCGGCAATGCTTCCGGAGCTGGAATATTATGCGGTTTTTCATGGAAAATTCCCTGAACATACCGTAGAGATGCGGAGCAATTTCGAAAAAATTCAATGGGGTACGCATAACTACAAAATCCATGGTATGGTATATACGAGATCGACGATTCCTTGTCCTGTCACCGAGCGAAAGGCGTTTCGACAACTGGCAGAAAACCGGGTGAAACAAGATGTTTTAATTTTGGATCACCTCGGCAGCGGACTCGTTGTGGCGGAAAAATCCTTCCTTGCACGCGTTGTTGCCCTGGGGAAAGATCGGTCCAGTGTTCTCAGGGGCCTCGAGCAGGGGAAGAAGATTATTGAATCGACCATCAAGTAAATAATCCGGGGCCGAATGACCTGGAATTGCTTCACAAGAGGAGATTAACTTTGTCGAAGGTTTATCGAATTAATAAAACTCCAAATAACAAATCCCAAATATCAAACAAATCCCAATGACCGAAATTCCAAACTATGTTTGGCTTTTAAAGATTTTGGTCATTTGATATTGGAATTTGAGATTTATTTTTAATTTGGTGCTTGTGATTTGTGATTTCAAAAATTAGTGAAGGGTTATGTCTATTTTAGAAGCTTCGAAGCACGAAACCCAAAATACTAAAATATGTTTACTTTAAAGAACTTTGATTACGATCTTCCCGAAGAACGGATTGCCCAGAAGCCGGTTGCACGGCGTGACCAATCCAGACTTTTATGTATGGAACGAAAAACCGGAGAGATTTCACACCATAAATTCTTAGACATTTATGACCTTCTATCTCCGTCGGACGTTCTGGTGATCAATAACACCGAAGTCATTCCGGCAAGACTTCTGGGTCGAAAAGAAACCGGCGGAAAAGCGGAAGTTCTTATCCTGGATTATCCGGGGAATAGAAAAAGCCTGGTCGATAACGGGGAATGTGTTTGCCGGTGTTTGATAAAAACATCCAAAAGACCCGGAAACGGCGCCACACTATTTTTTGATCACGAATTGAAGGCGGAAGTCGTCAATCATGAATCCGGAATTTATAACGTCAAGTTTTCATATACAGGAAATTTCGAACATATCCTTGACCGGATCGGGCGGATTCCTTTACCGCCGTATATTAAACGAAATGATGATGAAAACGATCGGACATTTTACCAGACCGTCTATGCTGCGCAAAAAGGGGCTGTTGCGGCACCCACGGCAGGGCTTCATTTTTCATTAAACCTTTTCGAAAAACTCAGAGAAAAAGGGGTCAAGATCGTTGCAATTACCCTTCACGTCAGTTACGGGACATTCCTGCCGGTCAGGGTTTCCGATATCAGGGATCATCGGATTCATTCAGAAAGGTATGTTATTTCCCAAAATACGGCCGACCGTATCAATCGATCAAAAAAAGCAGGTCATCGTATTGTGGCCGTCGGCACCACTGCGGTTCGAACGCTGGAGTATGCATGTAACGGGAACGGCATTGTTTCTGAAGGTGAGGGAAACTGCGACCTGTTTATATATCCCGGATACCGGTTCAAAGCCGTTGATGCAATGATCACAAATTTCCATCTCCCCAAATCGACGCTTCTCATGCTGGTATCTGCATTTGCAAACCGTGAGAACGTGTTGGCTGCATACCAGACAGCCATAGAGAAAGGGTACAGATTTTTCAGTTACGGGGATGCCATGTTGATCGCTTAATCCGGACAAACCGGAGAAGAAAAAACATTTTGCCACGAAAGCACGAAAATACGAAAACACGAAAAAGACAATAATAAGATTTCGTGCTTTCCATATTTCGAGTTTTCGTGATTGATTATAATTTTTTGCCGGACAAACACAAACCTTTCGATGAAGGAACCCTGGGCTATAATTTTATGTTTGATTTTAGCATAATTTCAAAATGCAAGACGACCCGTGCCAGGGCGGGACTTTTGCAAACCGCACACGGTGAAGTGGAAACGCCCGTTTTTATGCCCGTGGGGACACTGGGTACAGTGAAATCGCTGTCCCCTGAAGAACTGAAAACCTGTGGTGCTCAAATCATTCTGGGAAACACGTATCATTTATACCTCAGACCCGGTTGTGACGTGATTCGCAGTTTTAATGGACTTCATGATTTTATGCACTGGGACGGTCCCATTTTAACGGACAGCGGCGGCTTTCAGGTGTTTTCCCTTGCAAAGCTCAGAAAAGTGACCGATGAGGGGGCGTTATTCCAGTCTCATATCGATGGTTCCCAGCATATGCTGTCGCCGGAAAAATCGATGGAAATACAGCAGTGCCTCGGATCCGATATTGTCATGTGTCTTGACGAATGTATTAAACATCCTGCCGAACGAAATGATACCCAAAAAGCCCTTCGCCAGACCACGCAATGGGCAAAAAGATGCAAAGATGCCTTTAAAAATGAAAAAAACGCACTGTTTGGTATCGTGCAAGGCGGTATGTTCAAGGACCTTAGAGAAATGTCGGCCCTTGATCTTATGGATGTCGGCTTTGACGGGTATGCCGTCGGCGGGCTCAGTGTCGGGGAGCCCAAGGAGATCATGATTGAAATGGCCGGCTTTACCCTGCCGATTCTTCCGGATGAGAAACCAAAATATATCATGGGTGTCGGGACTCCTGAAGATATCGTAACGCTAGTAGCCCTTGGCGCCGACATGTTCGACTGTGTTCTCCCCACACGGAATGCAAGAAACGGGCAGATGTTTACAAAATACGGCACCATCAATATCTGCAATGCACGTTTCAAAAAGGATGCAGATCCGATAGAATCCGGATGTACATGTTACACCTGCCGGCATTATTCAAGAGCTTACCTTCGCCACTTATATATGTCGAAAGAACTGCTTGCTTATCGTCTGAATACGATTCATAATGTTCATTACTACATGAACCTGATGCGACATCTCCGGACGGCCATATTCGAAAACAGATTTGAGGAATTCAGAAAAGAATTTTTCAAAAATAGCTTGCAAGCCATAACATAATATTTATATATAATAAATTTTGGTTCGCTATCCTCTTTCTGTTTTTCGATAGGGTCGGCATAAAAATACAGTGAATTTATATCTTATGATATCAAATACTTGTTGATTTTCTAAAATAACAATTTGTGGTTTTACCATGACCGTTGCAAAGCATATCAAAACCAAAATATCCGGATCTTCATGGATCCGCAAAATGTTTGAAGAAGGCGCACTGCTCAAAGCCGAGCACGGTGTTGACAACGTATTTGATTTCAGCCTCGGTAATCCCAATCTGGAACCCCCGGAAAAATTCAGGAAAGTTCTCAACGAGACCGTCATATCTTTGGCCGGCGGGGATCACAGGTACATGTCCAATATCGGGTATCCCCATGTTCGCAGGTCGGTGGCTGAATATCTCTGTAAAGAGCAACAGGTTGAGGTTACGGAAAATGACGTGATTATGACCTGTGGTGCTGCCGGGGCATTGAACGTTATCCTAAAAGCAATTCTCGACCCGGGTGACGAAGTGATTGCACCGGCGCCCTATTTTGTCGAATATCAGTTTTATGCCGATAATCATGGCGGGATTCTGAAGACCGTAGCAACAAAGCCCGACTTTTCTCTGGACATTGACTGTATTTCTGCGGCCATTACCGAAAAGACAAAAGCCGTTCTTATCAATTCACCCAACAATCCCACCGGACAGGTGTATTCAGAAGAGGGCCTCAAAGAACTCGGAACACTTTTAACCGACAAGGGAAAAAGACTGAACCGGACGCTGTACCTTATATCAGATGAACCGTACCGTAAAATCGTTTATGAAGGATGTACGGTTCCCGGCATATTTGACACCTATAAAGAGAGCATCATTGCCACTTCATATTCCAAGGATATTTCCATCCCCGGTGAACGTATCGGTTATCTGGCGGTTCATCCCGAGGCTTCTTTCAAAGAGGAATTGATCGGGGGAATGTCGCTGG
This sequence comes from Desulfobacterales bacterium, assembly GCA_046484425.1. Classification (GTDB taxonomy): domain Bacteria; phylum Desulfobacterota; class Desulfobacteria; order Desulfobacterales; family UBA11574; genus UBA11574. The sequence goes on from JAWOIY010000112.1 coordinate 6,391, forward strand.
CCAACAGAATTTTAGGGTTTGTTAATGCACCGGCCCTCATGCAGCGGGTGGTGGCGCCCCTTCAGGGTGTGAGCGTGGATATTTCCGCTTATGCCCGGAAAAGGGAACTTTTGTGTAATGGGCTTAAAAATTGCGGCTATGATTTCATCAAACCGCCGGGTGCGTTTTATCTTTTTCCAAAAACACCTGTTCCTGATGATGTGAAGTTTGTCAAAGAATTACAAAAAGAACTGATCCTCACGGTGCCTGGGAGTGGTTTTGGGGGGCCGGGTCATTTCAGAATCGCTTTTTGCGTGGAAGACGAGACGATTATCAATGCGTTGCCGGGATTTAAGCGAGCCATGGAAAAGTTTAGGTAATTGTAAACGTATAGCCTTTTGAAAATGAATTGCTTCAGGTATGCTTAAATTTTTTCTGAAAGAACTCGCAGATAACGGCTCGTAATGAAAAAACAGGTTTTAGATTTCAAGAAAGGTTTTTGTTTTAAGGCCATATGATCACATTCAAGCGAATCCGGAATGGTTTTTTCATAACGAGCCGTAATCTACTCAAACAGCTTCCAGTAAAAATTTAAGCACACCTGAAGCTTCCTAAAAACAGAATTGTTTCAAAAAGCTAAACAGGTACAAATAATTAAAAAGGAGGTTTTGATGAAAATATTAAAAATCGACCATTTGGGAAT
>JAWOIY010000183.1:0-64805 GCA_046484425.1 Desulfobacterales bacterium
GGATCGTTAGAAAAAACAGGCGCAAACCGAAATCGTATCTTTAAAAGAATTTTAAAATAGTGCAGACAACCTATTGATATTTCAAAGATAGTTTCCTGCTTTTTCTTTACGATCCCTTGCCGCGAGTTCATGCGGTTTAAAAAAAGATTATCCATGTAGCGGTTGTTTGGAAAAACACCCCGACCCCTCAATTAATTGGGAAATATTTATTCTCCAAAATAAGGTGAATTTTAACGACTTAAATTGAGAAGAGCCGCTTGAAGGTATTAAGTGCAAAATCTTTAAGCACGGTGACAGGAATTACGTTTTGTTGTATATTCAATATATTTGAATCGTTGATAATAATTGATTAATGATGTATTTCATTAAACCTGTCTTTCTGATAAATGTCATCAACGCAGTTGCACCGCATCGCATGGGGATGCGCTATGTTAAACTTAATCTATACCGAACGAGTAGAGGATACCCACATGTCATCGAAGAAGACGAGCAATGCCTCGGACAAACGGGATCAAATCATAGCCGAGGCTCGGCATGACCGAGAGCGCAGGGAGAAGACCTACCGGGAGCGAGCGCTTAAGATGTTTCCGTGGGTCTGTGCGCGGTGCGGGCGCGAATTTTCAGGCAAGAGAGTTCGAGAGCTCACGGTCCATCATAAGGATCACAATCACGATAACAATCCTCCGGACGGCAGCAACTGGGAGTTGCTGTGTATCTACTGTCATGACAATGAGCATTCACGGGATGAGGTTTCGGAATGGTATGACAAAACGGCGCCGGAGGGAGGGCAAGCGCCTCATCACGGCAACAGGCCGTTCGAGAGTCTGAAGGATTTGCTGAAGGACAAAAAATGATGAACTCGCAAAAAGTCAATATTGCTCGCTCCGTGACCATTTGGGGGCGTTTCCATCGGTTCCGCTAAATTTCAAGAACTCGGCGCAAGCGCCTCAAACAGCTTGAAATTTTTGACGCTTCACCGCTTGAAACGCTGATTCCCCAAATGCTCAAATGTCGCTCACAAAAGACTTTTTACAAGTTTGTCAAAAATAGGACTCCCCAAGATTGGAGCCGGCTTGGCCGGAGGTGACTGGAAGAGAATTTCGCAAATCATTGATGAAGAACTGCCTGGAGAAGACGTTACGCTCGTAAAATTTAAACCATGACGTCTATGCGACGATGGTGAGATTTAGATGGGATTAAATGTAAAAATATGTTTACTAAAGTTTGCGGCTTAAATTCAAAAGAACAGATAGATAAAGCCATAGCGTATGGATATGACGCAATCGGTGTGGTCACCTACCATAAAAGCAAACGATATTGTTCCCCTGATAAAGCCAAAACACTTGCAGAATATGCAAAAGGAAGAATAAAGAGCTTCGTCGTAGGTCTAACATATAGTGACGTGCAAGAAGTTGCAGATATGTTCGATTATACACAAATATATGAAGCAAGGCAGGTTCCCAACCTGGTATTGGCATCAAAGGAAAGACCTCCCTTGGACCTCAATTATGAATATTTTATATATGACGCCAGTATAGGTAGTGGTGTTTTTCAGCAATTTCCAACATGGGTAAAAGACATGGCAGGAAAAGTTATAATTGCAGGCGGTCTTAACAAAGAAAACGTCTGCGCTGTAATCCAGAATATTAAGCCTTTTGGCGTTGACGTATCCAGCGGTGTTGAAAAAGACGGCGTTAAAGATTTTAGGATGTTGAAGGAATTCATAGATGCCGTAAGAAACTGTTAACCCTATAAAATAAGGATTCAGGGTGCCGGCCACCAGACCGGCACATTTGACAAAATCTACCAAAAGAGGGTAATTACCTCAGGTTCTTTAAGGAGATGCCACGCACTATGTTACGGTTTTCTATTGAGAAATTCACGAAGAGCGAAAGACTGGCATGTTTACATGGGACAAAGAGGAAATGAGGATTTCTCCATGAAAAAAAAGACTAAAAAAAACATTTATACTGCTTTTATCGGCGAGGCAAAGGCTTATTTCAGATTAGAAAAAAATCATTTTATTTAATAAATCGAATGACTTTGAAAGGAGTATCAAAATGAGATCATGTTACCAAGGAACAAACCGATGGATCATTACCACCGTAGCCGTTTGCCTTTTCATTCTCAACGGGCAGGCTTGGGCAGACAAAGCAGCATCTTCCGATAAAGAGGCGGCCTCCGTCAACGGTCAACCCATTTCCAAAAGCCAGTATGAACGCGAGCTGTCTATGTTTCAGAAACGAGCCGCACAGGAAGGCCGCCAGATGAGCGATGAGGATCTAACGTCGGTTAAAGGTCGGATTTTGGAAAACCTGATTGATGCTGAAGTGCTGTATCAACAGAGTCAAAAGGAAGGCGTTAAAGTCGATGACCAAGCCATTAACACGCAAATTGATACGATCAAAAAGCGCTTTCCTGATGAAGCGGCCTATAAAAAAGCGCTGGAAGGGATGGATATTTCAGAACAAGAAATCCGAGCTCAGATTCAACGCGGATTAGCCGTAAACCAGTTGCTCGATACCCACGTGCTTCAAAAAATCACGGTAACCGAGGAAGAGAGTAAAAAATATTATGACGACAATCCGAATTTGTTTAAGCAGCCGGAGCAGGTAAAAGCCAGCCACATTCTGATAAAAGTGGCGTCCGACGTCAAAGAATCCGAAAAGATTCAAGCCCGCAAGAAAATTGAAGCGGTTCAAAAAAAAGTCCGCCAGGGTGAGGACTTCGGTTTATTGGCCAAAGACAATTCTGAAGGACCCGCAGCCCAACGTGAAGGTGATCTAGGCTATTTCAGCCGAGGCCAAATGGTAAAACCGTTTGAAGACGCGGCCTTTGCATTGAACGTCGGTGAGGTCAGCGGAATTGTCGAGACCCAATTCGGCTATCATCTGATCAAAGCAACGGACAAAAAGCCGGCCAGAACCATTCCCTATGCAGAAGCCCAACCGATGCTCGAACAACATTTAAAAAACGAAAAGGCAAAAACTGAAGTCCAAGGTTACATCGAAAATCTGAAAAAATCGGCAAAGATAAAACGGTTTATTTGAAACCTGCCTTAAAACTGATTTTGCCCTTCACAACGAGCCACGTCATTAACAATTAACATCAAATCCGGCAAATCACGAAAGAGACTGTCGTGATTTGCCTCAAGCCGGGGGTGCATCATGCCAACGCCGCAAGCGCGTAAAGTTCTCGGGTTGTTGGCCAAAGAATGGGAGTACAGCGGTCCGCCTGGTATTCTGGATATCAGCGACATTGTTGCGATCTTGGACCTTGCGCCCAGCGAGACCTTGCAAGCATTGAAAGAGCTCTATCAAAATGGGCTGGTCGATATGAACAAGTTCAAAACCGCCGCGTTTCTAACACCCGAGGGTTATGCGGCTGCTGAAACTTCATGAATTGAAAAGATTCAGGGGCTTAGATAAAAACTTATCTTTACTTTTGCTTAAATATCAATTTTCGGTCTTTGATTCCAATTTGGCTTGAACATCATTAGATGGTTGATATTAAAAGATAAAATGTTTACTATCCATAGGTTTAAAAGTTTACAACAAATCATTTTATATGATGAGTTTAATATTGGGGTCCCCTTAGTCGCACATGCATTCATGAAACCCTTCAGGCTTTGGGGAGCATGGTTTTGAAGGAGGAGATGGAATGACAGAATTCGTGGTCAAGAATGAATGGCTGATCAGATTGGCGTTTTTCGGCGGTATTTTTCTGATCATTGGCTTTGTTGAACTTCTGGTCCCCCGGAGGGCGCTGACCACCTCCAAACAAAGTCGATGGTTTGCAAACATCGGCATCGTGTTCATCAACACCTTTTCGCTAAGGTTTCTCCTTCCCGCGGGCGCCGTGGGCATCTCCATATGGGTAGGACGTCACGGCTGGGGGATTTTCAACCTTATTCAATGGCCTTTCTGGGCGGAGGTGGTTTTAACGGTGATCTTCCTTGACTTTGTGATCTACATCCAACATGTGATGTTTCATGCGCTTCCTGTTTTGTGGCGCCTGCATATGATGCATCATGCAGACATGGACTTTGATCTCACGACCGGAACGCGCTTTCATCCCATCGAGATTATCATCTCTATGGGGATCAAGGCCGGGGCCATCACCTTGCTGGGAGCCCCTGCCATCGGTGTTCTCATATTTGAAATAATTTTGAATGGGGCCGCCATGTTTAATCACGGCAATTTTTTTATGCCTTTGGGTGTCGACCGGGTGCTGAGGCTATTGGTGGTCACGCCGGATATGCACCGGGTCCACCATTCCGTCTTTCCTTCCGAGACCAACAGCAACTTTGGCTTTAACCTTCCATGGTGGGATCGATTGTTTGGAACATACCGGTCCCAGCCGATGAAGGGGCATGAACAAATGACCATCGGCCTGAACCAGTTCCGAGAACCGTCTCTCCTTACCCTTGCGCGGATAATTGCTTTACCTTTCGTTGGTAAAACCGGCAGCTACCCCATCGGCAGAAGGGGGGATCAAGGATGACGGTTGGGGAGGCTGTTTGAAATCAGAGCCATATCTTGATAGGCTGTTGATCAGTGATTAGAGAAATTCAAAAATTGGATTCCGTAAAACTATCCTGTAAGGCCCTGAATGCTCTGGATATGGAGTTCCCATTTTACAACCTATTTTTTCAATAAAGGCGCTGTAAAAAAAAATTCATCTGTTTGTGCCACCAGGGCCAGTCATGATTCACGTCGTAGCCCCAGAAATCGACCCAGGCCGGAATCGATTTTTCTTTAAAAAGGGCTTCCAGGGAACGCGTGTCGGCAACGGCTTCCTCTTCCCAGGCACCTTGACCCACGCAAACAATGATTTTACTGTGCCGGTAGCGATCCAGATACCAGGGATCGTTGATTCCCGAGAGATAGTTCACCGGAGAATTGAAGTAGACGGCAGATATATCGGCGTCCGAGAGTCCGAACTCGGTCCGATCCAGACGATAGAGGCCGCTTAAGGCGATGGTGCCTTCGAAAACATCCGGATGTTTGAGGAAAAAATTCACGGAGTGATAGGCGCCCATGCTGCAACCATTGGCCATCACCCGTTCATTCGGTGAGCGGCAGTGATTGAGGATAAACGGGAGCACTTCTTTGACCACATAACGGTCGTAGGCTTCGTGCCGTGCATTTCGATCCGCCGGCACAACAGCGAAATTGTACCAGGACTCTGCTTCGATGCTGTCTATGCAAAACATCTTGATCCTGCCTTCATTTATGAACCCGGCAATGGCGCTGATCATCCCCATGCCTTCATAATCAAAATAGCGGCCACGGGAGCAGGGAAAAACGATAAACGGTTTCCCCCAGTGCCCGTAAATCTTCAGGGCCATATTCCGATTCAGATTCGGGCTGAACCAGTTGTGTTCTTCAATGTGCATAATTTACATATTTTAGGTTTCAGTTGCATGAATGAAATTGATGATCTCAAAAATATCGTCCAATTTTGCCGATCTGAAAATATAGCCGATATCGCCCAGGGCACTGCTGAACACACCGGGAACGCTGGCCACCTGAACCATAAAATCACCGTAGCGGGTCATGATGTCCTCACGGCCGTAAAGATAGCGACGGCTGTTTTTGCGGCTCGTATAACAGCAGTGAAACTTGCGTGTAAAGTCAATTTCAGTACGCCGGTGCACCAACAGTTCGGCCCATATCCGGTAAATATCGATGTCACTGGCATAATTGAACATATCGGTGGTAAATCCGCCAGGCGGTCGCATGTTGACTTCCAGCCCCGTATAGGTGTCGGGAGCAGTCTGGAAAAACTCGATATGAAAAAAACGCTCGCTCACCTTGAACGCCTTTATGCATCGACGCCCCAGCGCTTCAAGGGTCGAGGGAATGTCCCGCAGCGAGTAGTAATAGATATGGCGCTCTTCGTTGACCGTTTCCATTATACCTTGACTGAACGTATGCACCGTGTAGAATATCAGGTTGCCGTTACGGTCCGCCAGCCCGTCAAAGGAATAAATTGTGCCGGAAATAAATTCTTCCATCATGTATTCCACCGCCGGCTTGCCGGCAAAAAACTTTACCAGGTCTTCATCACTGTCCAGTCGATAGGTATCCAGGGCACCCACACCTGCATCGGGTTTGGCCACTACCGGATAGCCCGTCTCACGGATCAACCCTCGGGCGTCCTCGATGGTCTGCACCACCCGTCCCCGGGGAACCGGCACGCCGGCCTCCCGGAATTTATCCTTCATCCGGGATTTGCGCCGGATATCGTCAATATCGCAGCCCCGAACACCAAAGATATTGAAATCGTCCCGTATCCGGGCTTCAGTATACAACCAGTACTCATTTAACGACTCAAATCGGTCGATTTTACCGTACTTGTGGGTGAAAAATCCACATGCCCGAACCACCGCATCATAGTTGTTCATATCATCTATTCGGTAGTATTCTGTAAGAGAATCACGCACCTCAATGGCCAGTTGATCGTACTGCGCATCTCCGATTCCCAGTACATTGGCCCCGGCTTTTTTCAGATGCCGGCAGAAACGGTGGTAATTAGGCGGGAAATGAGGGGAGAGATATACGATATTCATTATTTTTATCTTAATTGACAACAATTGATTTTCTCTTCATGGCTTTCGCAGAACAAAATCCGCCATGCGGAGTATTTCCGATTCGGATACCGATCTTAAGATATACCGGTATTTCCCCATGGCCCTTTGGAAGATGGGGGGATTTACGGCATACTCGACCAGACAGTGACCGAATGCGTCCTGAATGTCGGAACGGCTATGCACATAATCCTTAATCCGCTCAACCTTAGCAACCGGCAGGCCGCTTTCTTTGAATAGCTTTTTCATGACCGATTTTTTTTAAGCCGGTTCAGGTCTTTTGGCTGAATGCCGTTATTACCCAACTTTTGATTGATCAAACCCTCCAACTGAAGCCACTGTTCGTTATGAGATTCAACCACGTCAAAATTCGGGGAAGTGCCCAAAGAAGCTTTGATCCTTAAAAGCTGATCGAGTGCATTTTCGACTTCGGCTACCGAGCTTAGATTTGCCCTGACATACCATTTGAAGGCCGAGCGCACTTTTTCGGGCATGAAATAAAAATCAGCTTCACCGATTCCCCAAACGTTGACGTTCATTTAGTCCAGTTTCAGGATGAAATTGGAATAGTTCGGTGGAAATTCCGGGGAAAGATATAACAACTCCATGGTCTGCAAGTAAAATTTAAAGGTTAAAGACAAACGAACACGTCCAAACGATACCCTTTTTACGGCAAAAAGAAAAGGGGCGTTTATCTTTGATAACCATCGTTCCTACCGCGACCAACAGCGTCATTATTTCCACCTAAAATTGTGTAGCTCACACAATTTTAGGTGCATCAGAGAATCCTCTTAAAATCAAATACACATGATATTAACTTGAAATTACGATGAATGCCCAGCTTGCAGTGGCCGTTGCAGTTGTTAAATCACTGCCGCTTGAACAGCAAGCTCCTGTTGATAAGATTGCTGCAGAATTGGAAAAATCGATTGCCGAGATATTAAATCAATCAAATTATCAGTCCGAGACGTAAGGTTGCTTTATTTATTCAACAAACAGATCCGTGCTCAAATATCGTTCACCGGTACTCGGCAGCACCACCACGATCTGTTTTCCTTTGTTTTCAGCCCGCCTGGCCATTTCCATCGCAGCCCAGACCGCGGCCCCGGATGATATGCCGCACAATAATCCTTCCGATGCAGCCAGCCTTCGGCCGGTTTCAAACGCTTGATCATTGGTAACCGTAACAATCTCGTCGATGATGTTGGTGTTTAAAACATCCGGGACAAAACCGGCACCAATACCCTGGATTTTGTGGGGCCCGGGTTGACCGCCGGAAAGAACGGGAGAATCGGCCGGCTCTACTGCAACTGCCGTAAATGACGGTTTTCTGGCCTTGATCACCTCGGATACACCGGTAATGGTGCCGCCGGTTCCAACCCCGGAAACAAAGATATCGACATTGCCGTCGGTATCGGCCCAGATTTCTTCGGCGGTTGTTTTTCGATGAATTTCCGGGTTTGCGGGATTGGAAAACTGATCGGGCATGTAGGTATTTGACGAACTTTCCAGAATTTCACGAGCCTTTGCTATAGCCCCCTTCATTCCATCTGCCCCAGGTGTTAGAACGAGCTTTGCCCCTAAATGTTTAAAAAGTTTTCGCCGCTCTATGCTCATGGTTTCGGGCATGGTCAACGTCAAATGATAATTTTTGACTGCGCAGACAAACGCCAGCGCAATTCCCGTGTTGCCGCTGGTCGGCTCAACGATGGTGGTATCCGGTCGTATCAACCCCTGGGTTTCAGCCGCTTCTATCATGGAAACGCCGATTCGATCTTTGACACTCCCTAAAGGGTTGAAAAACTCGAGCTTGGCGAAGATCTCGGCACCAAGTCCCTCCGCAATGGTATTAAGACGCACCAGCGGTGTTGATCCGACAGTGGAATTGATATCATTGAATGTTTTCATAATTCCATCACTTAAAAGTTATTCCTGATTTCGGAAATTGTATCTGTATCTATTTTTTTATTCATCCTCAAAAGCCGACACCAGCAGGGCTTCAATTTTTGCCAGGAGCTGATCATCGGTGCTGTGCTTTAATTCGATGGCCTTTGCAGGACATTCAGCGGCACAGATTCCGCATCCCATGCATGCCGACGGCGGAATTTCGGATACCCCCCTTTCATTGATAAACGGCGCACCGTATGGACATGCCCGAACACATGCCAGGCACGCCGCACACTTTTCAGGATCGACTTCAGCAACAGCCGCGGATGTTTTCATCTGTTTTTTGCACAGAACTTTCATGGCCTGCTGTCCGGCACTTTTGGCCATGGTGACGCTCTCTTCAATGAATCGGGGACTGTGTGCCAATCCGGCAAGAAAAATTCCGGAAGCGGCAAATTCCACAGGTCTCAATTTGACGTGGGCTTCGAGAAAAAACCCCATATCGGTGGCCGGCAGTTTCAATAGATGAGCAATCTGCCGGGCACCTTCACCGGGGCGGATACCGGCGCTTAACACCACAAGATCGGGCTCAACACGAAAGTCCTGATGGGAGCTGCGATCCGTAAAATCGACGACCAGCTCACCGTTGTCATCATATACCAATGGTTTTTCTTCTGGGATGTATCGAAAAAAGAGAACGCCTTTTTGCCGGGCTTTTAAATAATACAGTTCTTTAAATCCAAAGGTTCTGACGTCTCGATACAATACAATCACCTGCGCACCGGGGTTAATTTCTTTGAACTCGATACTGTTTTTCACGGCAGCCGAACAACACACCCTGCTGCAATAGGGGAAATCCGGTTCCCGTGATCCGACACACTGAATCATGACAACCCTCTTTAGCCGACGGGCCCAGGTGGGATCGTCCAGAAGACGGTTTGAAAACTCCACTTGGGTGAGTACACGCGCATCCTTCCCGTATAAATATTCTTTTGGTTCATACGGACGACCACCAGTGGCCACAACTACGGCCCCATACTGAATGTCGATGCGTTCGTCCGCCTTTTGAACCGAACCCTTGAATGCACCAAGATGTCCGCCATGGGAAACGAGCCTGCTTTTCAGGTAAACAGAGATGTTCGGATGATGGACGATCCTTTCCGTGAGATAACGGATAAACCGCCTGGGGGAATGTCCTTCCAGTGTGAATCTGAGGTTCCTTGCAAAGCCCCCCAGCCCATCACTGCTTTCCACCAGGTGAACATGAAACCCTTGATCCGCAATGGTTAATGCGGCGGTCATGCCCGCCAGGCCGCCTCCGATGACAAGCCCTTCGTTCACCACCGGGTAAGATTTTTCATACAACGGCTCAAGTTTTATGGCCCGGGCCACACTGGCACGAATCAATTCCTTTGACTTTTTGGTGGCTTTTTCCGGATCCTTGCCGTGAACCCAGGAACACTGATCCCGTATACTTGCCATTTCGAAAAGATACGGATTTAAACCCGCCGCTTTCAGGGTCTCCCGAAACAGGGGTTCATGGGTTTTCGGTGAGCATGCCGCTACCACGACACGGTTTAACCGATGTTCTTTGATGAGGTCGATGATGGCCTTCTGGGTTTCTGTGGCGCAGGTAAACATGAAATCGGTGGCAAAAACCACATGGGGAAGTTTTTTCACGTCTTCCAGAACATTCTGTATCTCAACAACGCCGGCGATATTGGTGCCGCAGTGACAAACCAGAACGCCCACTCTTGGCGTTGACTCAATGGGTGTTTCCGCCAAAATTTCTTCAACGGCAGTTTCGGCATATCTTGCATCACGGATAAGGATGGAGGCTTCGGCAGCGGCTGCACCGGCCTGGATGACGGTTTCGGGTATGTCTTTGGGAGATTCGATGCCGCCGCATACAAAGACACCCGGCCGGGAAGTCGCTACGGGCTCATCAAATTCTGTGGCTAAAAATCCGTAAGGATTCGTTACAAGCCCCAGCTTTTTGGCAAGGTCGACAAAATCATCTGATGGTTTGAAACCACTTGAAAGAACAACCAGGTCATATTCATCTTCTTGTTTTCTATTTAAATGATGATCAAAGGTTTCAATGACCAGGTTCTCATTTTCAGGATTCAGATAAACCTGGGAAATCATCGACCTCCGGGTTCGTACGCCGTGCTGATTTCGGGCGCGGTCAATGTAGTCGTCAAACCCCTTCCCATGTGCCCGAAGGTCCATAAAATAGATGGTCGTTTGGGTTTCGGATTCATGGAGGCGGGTCAAAACCGCCTGTTTTGTGGCATGCATACAGCACACGGAAGAACAAAAGGGGCGGTTTCGGGCCGGATCTCGGGACATGACACATTGAATCCAGGCCACTTTTTTGGGTACGTTGCCATCAGAAGGCCGGCTGAGGTGTCCTCCATAAGGGCCCGTGGCAGACAGCATGCGTTCATACTGCAGGGAGGTTACAACGTTTTTATATCTGCCGTAACCAAACTCTCCCTCTTCAGCCGTCAACGCCAGCTCAAAACCGGTCGAAAGGATTATTACACCTGCATCTATTTCCAATCGTTCAAATTTTTGGTCGAATTCAACGGCGTCTGCCGGGCAGATTTTTTGACAAACGCCGCATTTTCCTTTGGTTAAATACAGGCAATGTTCGGCATCGAGTGCATATTTTAAGGGAACCGCCTGGGGGAATGTCAGAAATGCCGCTTTGCGTGTCCCCAGCTCTCCGTTAAACGGATCGGGCACTTTTTGGGGGCATTTTTCAGCACACTTGCCGCAGGTAATGCATTTTTCTTCGTTAATATATCTGGGCTGCTTTTCAACCTGGGCCGTAAATCGGCCGGGACCGCCCGATATTTCCAGAATCCGGCTTAACGTCAGAATTTCAATATTCGCATGACCGGCCGCCTGTACCAGTTTGGGAGAAAATATACAGGTTGAACAGTCATTGGTGGGAAATGTCTTGTCGAGACGTGCCATTTTCCCGCCAAGGGAGTGTGATTTTTCAATAAGATAGACATAAAAACCGGTATCCGCCAGATCGAGGGCACACTGAATGCCACCGATTCCGCCGCCCACAACGATCACTTTTCCCACCGGAGGTTTAAGATGAGATTCCATAATTATCACAAAAGGCTTTTCTTTTTTAACAGCTGATCTGGGTTCGCAAAATGCATTTTAAACCATTTCGGATTTCCCCTGTCACTGAAACTCAACCGGAGCAACTCGGTAAAATAAAATATCGGAATCGGCCTTTCCAAACGATCTTTCTGAATCATATCAAGATTTGACTGACACAGCGGGCAAGACACAACAACGGCTTCCGCGCCGGCCTGCCGTGCTTTTTCCAAAAGTTTTTTTGTCAGGGAATCTCCGATTTCCCTGCGAGCGATACCGATGCTGGCACCGCAACAAGTTGCTTTATAAGACCAGTCAATCACCTGGGCACCGACAGCGGCTGCAATTCGATCAAGTGTTTGGGGATTCTCATAATCCGTATAACCGGTAATTCTCGGTGGGCGTACCATCTGACATCCGTAATAGCATACCAATTTCAGACCTTTTAAAGGTTTCAAAACTCTTTTTTTGATCTGTTTGATCATGTCCGGCTCCGCCAGAAAACGCGTCATGTCATGGACCCTCAAATCACCGGTCACCGGCCAGGGGATATCCAGAACGTTTTTTTGTATCATCTGTTGAGAAAATCGGAGACGATTGAAACAGTTGGCACATGGAGAGACGATATCAAGTCCCATTTGCTCTGCGGCAGACAGATTCCTTGCCGGCAAAATGACCGACATGGCCTCGCTGAGACTGTGGGCAGCCGTGGCGCCGCAACAGGACCAGTCGTTGATCTCAATCAGATCAATACCCAGCGCTTGAAATACCGCATCAATGGATCGGGCATAATCGACAGCCATGCCTTCCAAAGAACAGCCGGGATAAAAAGACAGCTTCATCAAACAATTTCTCCGCGGGCATTTTTATATGCTTTTTGAATATCCTTGATGGGTTTTGACCTGGAGGTGAAGGGTTTCAGTCTTCCTTTTTTCAACAGGGTCAACCCCAGCAAAAGCTCCTCTTTAAGGTTCCCGCTTTTTATTTTTTCATACAATATATTCGGCTTTAAGTAATAGGCATTCATCAACCTGAATTCATTGACCCTGCCGGACTTTCTCAAGACCTCGAGAAAGGTCTGATGAAATACGGCAAGGTTCCTTTCTTTCGGTGTGATGGACGAATGTGCTGCAATGTTTCTCAGATGATTGATGACCTCCGCAACTCCCACTTCATTGGGACAGTAAGTCGTACACATTTCACAGGACAAGCATACCCATATGGTCGACGATTTTAAAAGGTCTTCACGCCATCCCAGTTGAACATGACGGATGATCTGGTGAGGTTTGATGTCCATAAAATGACTGACCGGGCAGGCATTGGTGCAGCGCTCGCATTGGTAACACCGCGAAACATTCGCACCGGTCTCCCCTTCGATTTTTTTTAAAAAATAATCCCCTCTGTCTCCGATGAGTATTCTTTCAGATTTGGGTTCGCCTACGCGTTCTTGTTTCATAACGACGGTGTTCATCATTTTCCCTTTTAAAATAAAAATGCCGATTCAACGGAAAAGAAAGGGCATCGATTGATCGAAAAAAAAGTGCCCGGAGCCAAGCAGCATATCACCTGAGCGTACAGTCACCCGTGATTGTGGCACATTGTGGCATGCACTGTCAACAACAAAATGAAAACCCCTGTCATTCCGGGAGCCTGCCAGGGATTTTTTGGGGCTACAGCTACGACCAAGGCTGTTGCGCTTTCTCTGTCGAGCAAAATTATTTTTTCCTGTTTAGAATCGATAGAATTAGTGGAAATCGGAATTTTACCGTTGCCAAACCAGCCTGCCCTGTTGCGAGCTTCGGTGCGGTTCACCTTGCCTTTTATCCCTGCGGCAAGCTGCAGGGTATTCGGGCGAAGGTGAATAAAACCGGATGCTCCGGAAACCACGATCCCCGATAATATCTCAGCCATTTTTCCTACCCAATGCTGTACGTTTTTTTGAACGAAGATAGTGCTGAAGCGCCCAAAAAATAATCAGCCCCATCATACAGTCGGCAATTCCGGATAACAAGACAATCCATTTAAATTCAGCGGCAAAACAATACATCGTCAAAAAGAAAGTTGCGACCGCCTTTACGAAAATCGAAAATACAATGAAATGTTGGTATTTTTCGATATTGGTTGCTCCCGTTAAGTAAACAACGGACATGAGAAGATGAAAAACCCCGCCTTGGGCAGGAAAGAAGTGTTCATAATCCCCGCTGAAACCCGACAACTCCATTAAGACGGCCGGCTGAATGATCAGTACCAGTCCCATTACTATCGAATGTACGGCCACCAATCCCAGCACGGTTTGAAGTGTTTTTTCAGGATACTTAAACAAATTTTCTTTTAAGTTACCACGCATATCTCTCTGTTTTAGACCGAAGAAACAATGGTATCATTTCTCATTGAAACAGATTGAGTGAAGGGGAAACGACTGCCCCCCTGAACACATACGAAAAATCAGAGGGTTGATTGCTGAAGAAAGGATATAAAACAATCGGTGTATTGAACACCAACCGGGAATATCGTCAAGATCACTTGATCACTGCCAAAACCTCGCAACTACGGCACACCTTCATCTTTTCCTTCCATTTTTCATGTGCTGTGCCACAGCAGATGGTTCCGTTAATAAACCAGCATAATTTTCCTGCCTGAAACTCCCATGCAGGGCATTCTTTTTTTTGTTTGGTGGGACATTTTTTGACAATCCAGCATGGTTTTTGCGTTTTTATCGCGCCTCTCTTTCTGGCCATCAAAAAAAACATTTGCCTTTCCACATGTGGGGGTATGGATCTCCAGCCCTGCTCGTAACTGTGAACGGCCTTGATGGACACTCCCAACAGCTGCGCCATTTGCTTTTGGGTTTTGTTTAATTTTTTGCGGAACCGTGAAAATTCTTTCCCGTCCATAAATTTTTCCCTCGATTAAGCAAGTCGTGTTTCATCATATTTATCCTGCACTATGTGGCACTACACACCACATCCTGTCAATAAAAATATTTCTTATAATCTTAGGTGTACCGGCAAGGACGGTATTGATATCCCGGGCTGCGTTCAAGGATGGTGCGTCCGGACATATCGAAAACAAAAAGGATCAAATCGATGACCGGCCGGATTTTACAGGCGATTGGATCGATGCGCGGTATGGGTAAGGTTGGATGATATCCGTTGTGGGGCATCTTTAATTTTGTTGAAGCGTCAGACACTGGTTGACCCTTGGGATGGAGCGGTCCCTCCCAGCACCATGGTCTCAAACTTCATCAGTTCTTCGTGCATTTTTCTTGAGATTTCATCGTACTTTTGACTGATATCATAACGATAATCTGCATGAATTTTTTTGATTGTGTTTCGCATCTCCTTATTTATCTTGATCCGTTTTTTCCAGAGCTTTGCCAGATATTGAAAATCTTCTTTTGAATTGTTCATCATCGATTCGGAATACTGATTCACCAAATCGCAAAAATAACGGTATTTCTCATCAAAAAATGAGGCGATCTTTTCGGTTTTCAGGGTTTGCTGCGTGATGGTATAAAAGTGATGCCCGGAAATACTCAGCGTGATGGCTTCGCCAAAAATACCGGGGTGTTTGATCATATTACGAAAGACAAATTTGAGATATTGAAAACCGTATGGTGTAAAAAGCTGCCAGCAAATCGACCTGTATAAGATTTTCAGGTCTTGAAAATAAATTTTTCGCTGGAAATACTCTGTGTGCTCGACATTGTCCAAAAATCGGCTGCATCGTTCAAAATAATTTTTCAAATTAAAATCATAAATGCGAACCAGAATTTTTTTATATCCTTCTCCGAGGCGCTTCGGATCCATGGTGGTTTTGAAGTTGGTGGTCATTTTGTGGGTATTGTTGCCAATAGAAGCCTTTAATATTCTGCCTTCCATCATCAGCCGGTGATAAAGACGTGTCCCGGGAAGGGCGGTTAAAAAACCGATCATGGCTTTGGGAATGGCGTTCCGTTGAATAAAGTCGATTTGACGGTCAAAAATGTCCTCCTTATCGTTGTCAAATCCGACGATAAATCCTGCCATCACTTCCATTCCATGACGCTGGATCGTCCGAATCGAATGCTCCATATCTGTTTTTAAATTCTGTATCTTTCCGCTTTCTTCAAGTCCCTTGGGATCAGGGGTCTCAACCCCGATAAAAACCTGGTTGAATCCAACTTCCCGCATTGCCGTTAGTAACTTCTCATCTCTACCCATATCAATGCTGGCTTCGGTAAAAAAATGGTATGGGTAATCATGTTCGACTTGCCAGGCTTTCAGCGCAGGCAATAGCTCCGCCTTGACCCGTTTTTTATTTCCGATAAAGTTGTCATCAACGATAAACAGCGGTCCCCGCCAGCCCAGGTCAAAAAGGATATCAAGTTCTCTTAACAGGGTCGCGACAGATTTTAAACGTGGTTTGTTTCCGTAGATGGTCCAGATATCACAAAACTCGCAGTGAAAGGGACACCCCCTGGAGTACTGAACGGCCATGGAACCGTATGCGGTTAAATCCAAGAGGTCAAACCGCGGAACCGGCAAATTGGAAATATCCGGATAACAGGGTTTTGGATAAACAGGTTTTGCAGTACCTTTTTCCAGGTCTCGTAAAAAATGCAGCAATGTTTGATCGACTTCTCCGACAAGAAAATGGTCAACGCCGGCAATTTTCTTTTGATTTGATGTAACCAAGGGGCCGCCTGCGACAATGGTTTTGCCAAATCGGCCACAGCGTCGGATCACCTCTCGCATAGAGTCCTGCTGAATAATCATTGCGGAGATGAATACAGCGTCCGCCCAGTGGATATCGCTGTCTTCCAAAGGTGAAACATTCATGTCAACCAGTTTCAGGTCATACGTATCCGGGAAAAGGGCGGCGATGGTCAACAGCCCCAGCGGTGGCATGGCGCTTTTTTTTTGAATGAATTTCAATGCATATTTGAAGCTCCAGTAGGTATTGCTTGGCACCTTGGGATATACAAGAAGGATGTTTTTATATCTGTGCATAATGTCAACTCCTCTTTTTCAAAACGAGGCGTTATGTCTGGCCGTTCTCTCATAAATATGGCATGATGAAAGTCACAAACTGTCCAGACGTTTCAATTTTTTATTATAGCCGTTAGGATTAAAGTTTCAAGAGAATTTGATGCGTTATTATTCAAATTTTTCATATTGAAGCCCCAAAAGGCGCATCCATCATTGTTTTAATGCAATTTGGGATCCAACAGTTCTCCATTGACGCATCGCATGTCACAGGTTTATTTGATGGAAACATTTTTCAAACGGAAGATATTGGGTAAAAGCACCCCGGCCAATCAATTTATATGGATTCAAAGAGAATCGGATGATATATTATTTTATTTTTACCCACCAACATATTAAAAAATGTTCAACTCATACGCTATTAGACAGCTACACTTGGCCGATCCGGGTTTAGCCGCAGAAGTTAAAATCGCGCTGTCCCAAAAGATCGTTTCGGTATCTGATCAAGATCTGGTCACTTTATCGGAAGAAACCATATGGGCACTCTCCCTTGAAATATCTTTCGGCCGTTCTGTAGGCAAGGGTTATGCTGATCTTGTCGGTGAAACGAGTTCTGAAAATTTCAATCGCTACCGTGAACTCATCCGTTATTTCGGAGAAAAAGGACCGACACTGGGACGTATTATGGCCGAACATCTTGTACCAATATTAAAACATGGTAATCATCTGTTTCTAAATCGTTTCTTGCAAACCTTAAAGATTATGCAAGAAAAGGGAACCTATACCCTGAAAGATCCTCTTGACGCGCTGGCGAAATTATTGAACGAGAAGGATCTTGATTCCGCACTTGCCTATGTTGATCTGCTGGGCGACACCTTTTCAGGAGATATGTCGTATGTTCAGTGCCAAAATCTTGCCCATTCCATTCCCCTTGCAATTCGATCTTTTTCTTTATCCAGGCGGGTCTGGCAAATCAAACAACTCCATCGGGTGATAAAGGCCGACCATCGCCTGTTCGATCCATTTTTGCAAGGCCTGGAAAAAGGGCTGTACCTTCTCTCCCAGGAAGCTTTGGACAGTTTTGTATCTGCGGCCATAGACAAGTTAGGTCAAAACTTTAAGCTGGCGGCTAATTTTTTATCCATGGAATCGAAACTCGGGATCGATACATATGCGGAAATGCAGGTTGCTGTTCCGCTTTCTGAGGTTCGACATCATCTAAACCGATATTTGCACGCTCGTACCGGCCTGGCCATATCCGTAAAATCACTGTCTGATTTGCCAGATCCCATACGGAAGACGAATGACCAAGAGATTTTCATCTGTTCAGATGGAAAATTTATTTATCTGCCCGACGAAATTGGTGAATTTTCCACAAAAGCCGATAATGCAAATCTGTATAAGTGCCTTACGCGGCTTGAGGCCGGACTTAATGAGTTTGGAACCTTCGATTTTGATCTGGAAAAGGCTACCCAAAAATGCCAAAAAGTGGCGGGAATTAATGATCAGATTCTCGAAATAGATGCCAACATTCATCTTCAATCTTCAGCATTCAGTGGCGAAGAATCTTCCGACCTTGAACGTTTTTTCTTGTCATTTCCGATTCCGGAGTTGGCGGACGATCTTTTTACCGTTTTCGAGCACGGTCGCATACGACAATTGCTCAACAGACAGTATCCGGGGCTTATCCGTCAAACCATGCCCGTCCTTCAACAAAAGGCCCTTAGTCTGCTGAAGAAAAAAGAATCTGCCGGAGCTGTCTTTCTTTTATACCTCAAGATCGGTCTTGATTTTTCCATTGTCCACAACGTTGATACCGATAAAAAAATTGCGACTTTTGTAAAAAAAATCGAAAAACAATTTAAACAGGCAATGGCTGCCGACCATTCGGTAGAAACCTGTGCAAAACTTGTGTACACTGCATATCCATACGTTGACATACTTTTAAAGGGTTCCGAAAGACCCGAATGGTCGAAAGAATGTTACAAACCCATGCCAACGCCATTTGGGAGAAGATTACGACCCGACCTTTTCTTCTTATCCCATCGCAATATTGAGCAGATTGCATCCAAACTCAAAGTTCAGCTGGTTAACAAAGGGTTTAAGGTTTATAAATCGGATATCCGTCGAAAATTGATGGCCAATAAGGGGGGTGTGTCCCATGAAGATATAATATCGGTCATACTGGACCATCAGGCCAACGGCCTTAAAGATATGCCGAAACATGAACCATCCATCGATCTGTCATGGCTGGATCTTTCTAAATTGCTGAGCGGTTCATCTTTCACGCCTTTGGTCATTGACAACGGTGTCGGTCCTGTTTCCTGGTACAAAGAATGGGACAGCAACCTCAACGATTATCTCTCAGCCTTTGTAAGGGTTCTGGACAGAGCTATCCCGGAAGTTTCGGGTGATTTTTATATTCGCACCCTGAAGGAGCATCAGCGACTGGTTAATCGCATTCGCTATGCTTTTGAACTGCTAAAGCCGGAAGGGCTCATGCGATTAAGGCAATGGGTGGAAGGGGACGAGTTTGATTACCGAGCACTCATGGATTTTGCAATGGATAAAAAAGCAGGGAGAATCCCTTCCGACCGTCTCTATATCAAACACATAAAGCAAACCAGGGACGTGGCCGTACTGCTACTGGTCGATCTTTCCCGGTCAACCGCAAACCCCGTAAATAACTCAAAAATGACCATTCTTAGCGTTGAAAAAGAGGCGATCGTTCTTTTTTGTGAAGCCCTACAGGTAGTCGGGGATGCTTTTGCCATTGCGGGTTTCTCCAGTACCGGACGGTTGGGGGTTGATTACCTTCGAATAAAAGACTTTGATGAAAATTTGGATGATGTTGTTAAACGACGCATTAATGCCATGACATCCCGGCGCAATACCCGGATGGGAGCTGCCATCCGTCATGCCACCACCCAACTCGAAAAAATTCCTTCAAAAGTGCGCTTGCTGATAATACTAAGTGATGGATTTCCAAACGACGCTGATTACAAACATCGATATGCCATTGAAGATACACGGAAAGCCATTTTTGAAGCCCGGTCAAAAAATATATACGCACATGCCATAACCGTCCATTTTGCCGGCGATCCCAAACTGGATGATCTTTACGGAAATGTTCATCACAATGTCATATCTGATGTTCGTGAACTTCCGGACAAACTATTGCGTATTTACGGCAACTTAACCCGAAATTAAATGGTCAGATTTATGTTTCATTTTCGGTATGTTGGTTTATTGACAATGCATTGATCAGGCATTAGAGTGTTGGAGATCGATTTTAATAATGCTATAAAAGGTTTATTAGATGAATATGATGTCATCAGGGAATTCATATGAAACGAATTCATAGCCAAGAAAAGGATCAGTTTAAAAAGCTGTTCAAGCAGGAAAATATCGACAATTTCGAAGATCGATTCAAGATCCTTGAAGTCTTTCTTCAAACGGAACGACATCTTACCGTCAGTGAGTTGGTTCAGCTTCTAAATGAAAGCGGGTATCAATTTACACCCGATTTTGTCAGGGATACCTTAAAGCTGATGTGCCGATTCGGTTTTGCCCGTAAAAACAGGTTTAACAATGGAGAAGTACGTTACGAACATCGACATTTGGGTCAGCATCATGATCATATGATCTGTACAAAATGTAAAAGTATTTATGAATTCGAAGACCAGCAAATCGAAAATATGCAGGTTCAGATTGCCGCAGCTTATAATTTTCATATGCTTCAGCATAAAATGGAAATCTACGGCATCTGTTCCAATTGCCTCAAAGATCACATACAACGTATGTCGCTGATTCATGCCAAACAGGGCGAACGCCTCGAAATCAAAGAAGTTACAGGCGGCGCAACAGCACGTATAAGATTACTATCCATGGGTTTAAGAGTTGGAGACAAGATCGACATTATTACCAATCTCAATCAAGGGCAATTGGTGGTTGCTGTGGGTTACAATCGGTACGTTTTAGGGCGCGGGCTGGCCCAAAAAATCCTGGTAGAGCCGATTACAAGCTAATATGGGGATGTGCTAATGTTATTGAGTGAAATGAAAGAAAATCAGACCGCGAGGGTCGTCCGCGTCGGCGGGAACGGGGCGCTGCGCAGAAGGATCCTCGAAATGGGCATCCTAAAAGGTACCCAGGTTTATGTTGAAAAATATGCTCCCTTAAAAGATCCGGTGGAATTAATTGTAAAGGGTTATCACGTGTCACTCCGTGTTGAAGAAGCTGCACAAATTACCGTCGAAAATGTAACGTAAAAATGTAATGAATCAAAAACGCCTTTCAATAGCCCTCGCAGGCAATCCGAATTCAGGCAAGACCACCATTTTTAACATTATGACCGGCACCCGTCAGAAAGTTGGAAACTGGCCTGGGGTCACAGTTGAAAAAAAAGAGGGCTATATTAAAAAATCAGGATATGATTTAAAAATTATCGATCTCCCCGGAACATACAGCTTAACCCCTTTTTCCATAGAAGAAATCGTTGCCCGGAACTTTGTCCTGGATGAGCGGCCGGACGTTGTCATCGATATCATCGATGCATCCAATCTGGAACGAAGCCTCTACCTGGCAACGCAATTGAGGGAGATCGACTGCAAAGTCTTGTTCGCCCTGAACATGGCTGACGTTGCCCGCACCCGAGGAATTAAAATCGACGCCGATAAACTCTCTGAACTTCTCGCCGTACCGGTAGTTTTCACCATCGGAAACAAAAAAATAGGTATCGAAACACTCCTGAACAAGGCCATAGAGTTGGCGGAATCGGATTATGTTATTCCTAAAAAACGTAAAGTAAAATACAGCAAAGACATCGAAGATTCTATTTCAATAATTGAACACTTTCTCGGAAACCACGCAGCGGATTCAATCCCCTATAATATCCGATGGACGGCCATAAAGCTCCTCGAAGATGATAAAATCGTGAAGGAACGCGTTCTGCAGAAAACCGGAAAAACCGGTGAGGATATTCTCATAGAAATCGGCAAACAACGGCGTTTCCTTATGGATCGTTTTGATGATGATCCGGAAATCGTAATGACCGACGAGCGTTATGGATTCATCGCCGGAATTATTATGGAAGTCCTCACAACATCTACAAAACAGCGTGTCGACATATCTCGAAACATAGATCTTGTCCTGACCAACCGGTTTGTCGGATTCCCAATCTTTATTTTTTTTATATGGGCCATGTTCCAGTTGACGTTTTCCCTCGGCGCCTATCCAATGGACTGGATTGACAGTGGCATCAAACTCTTCTCGGGCTTACTATCGCGGGTGCTTCCGGAGAATATTTTTAAAGATTTTCTCACCAATGGCGTTATCGCAGGTGTGGGAAGCGTTATCATTTTTTTGCCGAATATTTTGATCCTTTTTTTTTGTATCGCACTCTTTGAAGATACAGGGTACATGTCCAGAGCGGCGTTTCTCATGGACAAGATCATGCACCTTATTGGACTTCACGGTAAATCTTTCATTCCCATGTTGATGGGGTTCGGGTGTAACGTTCCGGCCATTATGGCCAGTCGAACCCTGGAAAGCGAAAAGGATCGCACCCTTACCATTCTCATTACGCCCTTTATGTCCTGCTCCGCCAGACTCCCGGTTTACATTATTCTGGCCGGTGCCTTCTTTGGCGCAAAGGCCGGAACCGTAATATTCGGAATCTATCTGTTGGGCATTGTTCTTTCCATTATAACGGGCCGTCTTTTCCGATCAACCCTTTTAAGAGGTGCTGATGCGCCGTTTGTCATGGAACTTCCACCGTACAGAATGCCGATGATCAAAAGCCTTCTGATCCACATGTGGGATCGAGGTAAGGTATTTTTAAAAAAGATGGGAGGCTATATCCTTTTGGGTTCGATTGTGGTATGGACACTGACTGCGTTTCCGAACAACATATCATATTCCAAGAACTATGCGTTGGAAATAGAACGGACCAAAACCGCTTATAAAATTGAAATTGACGCCGCCCCGGAACCTGAAAAAGCGTTATTGAAGCAGAAACGGGATCTTGCCGTGGCAGAACTCATAAAAAACCGAAAAACTGAAAAGGCTGAAAAATCTTTTATGGGTCGTATCGGCAAAGTGGTTGCCCCCATTTTCGAGCCCATCGGTATCGATTGGCGTGGAAGTGTGGCCCTTTTATCCGGTTTTGTGGCAAAAGAAATCGTTGTAAGTACCATGGGGATACTTTATGCTGCTGATGAAGAAGATTCGGAAGCCCTTAAAAATGCCTTATTTTCTTCAGGTATGACATCAGCTGCGGCTTTGGCCATGATGGTTTTCGTTTTATTATACATGCCGTGTCTTGCAACATTGGCCGCAATCCGGCGAGAAACCGCATCCTTGAAATGGATGATCTTCAGTATTTCCTACAGTACGTTACTTGCGTGGGGTATGGCGTTTATCGTTTATCAGTGCGGAACAATGATCGGCGTTTGATGACCCTTCAAAAGGTTTCTTCAATAGATCAAACAAAATCCGGGTAAAGGAAGGAGGCATAAACATGCCGAATTTTTTACCAGCCTATATGGATACTTTCAAAAAAGGATCGCTGGCAAAAAAGATTGAAACGGCATACGAAATACTAAAATCTTGTACACTTTGCCCCAGAAGGTGTAAGGTCAATCGACTGGCCGGCGAGACCGGCGTTTGCAAAACCGGTGAAAAAGCATTTGTCTCAAGTTTTAATGCGCATTTCGGAGAAGAAGACCCGCTGGTGGGCACTCATGGATCAGGCACGATTTTCTTTACACACTGCAACCTGTTGTGTATTTTCTGTCAGAACTACGACATCAGTCATTTGGGGCATGGTGAGGAAGTATCAAATGAACAGCTGGCGGGTATCATGCTCCACTTACAGAACATAGGATGCCACAATATCAATTTCGTTACTCCGTCCCATGTTGTCCCTCAGATCCTTTCCGCCGTTGAAATCGCCTTACAGGGAGGGCTCTCGGTTCCCCTGGTTTACAACACCGGCGGATATGATTCAGAAACAACGTTGAAACTTCTGGACGGTGTCTTCGATATTTATATGCCGGACTTTAAATTCTGGGACCCGGAAATTGCAAAGACCACATGTAACGCCAAAGATTATCCGGAGGTGGCACAAAAAGCGCTTATAGAGATGCACAGGCAGGTCGGTGACCTTGTAACCGATGATACAGGCATTGCCATGCGCGGAATTTTATTAAGACATCTGGTACTTCCTTCCAATCTTTCAGGAACCCGGGAAATCATGAGATTTGTTGCCCGCAACATTTCTCTGAATACCTATGTCAATATCATGCCGCAGTACAGACCCTGCGGACGGGCCGGTGAGGTTAAAGAACTCTCTGTTTACCTGACCCAAAAAGATTATGAAGCGGCGATACAGGCGGCAAAGGAAGAAGGTATTGAACGGCTCGATAGCCGAAAACGCCGATTTATGATATTTTAATACCGGTAAAAAATTTACGATGAAAACTCATGCATGGACAACTTTTTTTCTGCTGCTTGCATTTGCCTCTGCTGCTTCGGCCGAGCGCTTGACAGTTGGGGTTTCCGTGGCCAACATACGCTCGGGGCCGGGAGAAAATTATGACATCTTATGGTCCGTAGAAAAATATCATCCGCTGAATGTATTCCAGAAATCAGGTCAGTGGTATCATGTTCGCGATTTTGAGGGAGATGAAGGATGGATCCATAAATCGCTTCTCCAAAATATTTCGTCGGTAATAACCACAAAAGAAAATTGTAACATTCGATCAGGTCCGGATACGCATTTTGAAATCTCGTTTACGGTTGAAAAAGGAGTTCCGTTCAAAGTTCTTAAGCGCGAAGGCAGCTGGATTTACATTCAGCATGCTGACGGCGACAAAGGATGGATTTATGAGTCGCTTGTGTGGTAAAGGGGCTAAATAATCTGTGTTTCAACAAAATAACCTGATGATAAGACGGTGACAAGGCAAATAGACAGGAATAGGAAGCTGATTGTGGGTGTCGGTTCGGCACTGATTGATATTCTTGCACATGAAGATGACGATTTTTTAGAGAAAACCGGCGCTGTAAAGGGGGGAATGAGGTATGTCGACAGAGAATTTATTGAAAATACCCTGTTAAAAACGTCTCAGGAACCAACCATCGTACCGGGAGGGTCCGCCTGCAATACGGTCGTGGGCATCGGCAAGCTCGGAGGGGCGGCGCGCTTCGTCGGCAAAAGCGGTAGCGGTGATATGGCCCGACTGCTTGAAACAGGTTTGAAAAAAAACAATGTCGATCCGGCCCTTTTTAAATCATCATCGCCCACAGGAAGAGTGCTGTCCATTATTACCCCCGACGCCCAGCGTTCCATGTTTACATTTCTCGGTGCATCTTCAGAAACACAACCCGATGAGATCAGCGAAAATTGTTTTTTAAATGCCGCAATTGTCCATATCGAAGGGTATCTTCTTTTTAATGAGGATCTCATCATGGCGGCCTTAAAGGCCGCAAAATGCGTCGGTGCGATGATCTCGCTTGATCTTGCCAGTTTTACGGTTGTTGAGGAATCGAAAACGATTCTTAAGGAGATTATCACTGATTTTGTTGATATTTTAATCGCCAATGAGGATGAAGCACGGGCATTTACCGGATACTCGGATGAAATGAAAGCGCTCCGGTCCATGGCCGAAAACACACATATTGCTGCGCTGAAGGTTGGAGAGCGGGGAAGCTTTATTCATCGAAACGGAAAGACAATAAAAGTTAAACCCATGGGGGACGGTCGTGCCGTAGATACGACGGGAGCGGGCGATCTCTGGGCGTCCGGTTTTCTGTTTGGACTTGTTAACGGCTATCCCCTTGAGCAGTGCGGCAACCTTGGATCTGCCTGTGGTTACGAAGTATGCCGGGTCATTGGGGCAAACATTCCGGAAGAGGGTTGGCAAAGAATTAAAAAATTGCTGGAGGAATAATGGTACAAAAAAGAATATCCCGGTCCCGCAAAAGAGACCTTAATAACCCTGACGAGTTTGTAACATTTTGGGCAAAAGTATTCGAGTCCATCGCTAAACATAAAGTTCAAGTCGCATGTATTTCGGGGTTTTTTGTTGTATCGATCATTGTTGCCGCGGTCACTGTCTATTCTCTGAAAAAATCTGAAGATAGAGCCTTTGCGCTTCTTCAACAAGGTATCACCAAGTACCAGACGTTGTTGAAAACCGGTGATTCGAACAAGGCTTACCTGGATGCAGGAAAAGATTTTGAGCGGATAGCGGAAAAGTATTCAGGCCGAAATGGGGGGAAATTGGCCAGTCTTATTTATGCGAACATGTGTTATTCCGCTAAAGATTATGACAAAGCGATAGTGATTTACAAAAAATTGCTGACGGACTTTAATGATGAGTCATTTCTAAAAAATCTCATTTTAAACGGTCTGGGTTATTCCTATAGTGCTAAAAAAGATTACAGAAATTCAGTCGAGTATTTTGAAAGGATTGCAACAGCACCTGATTTTAGCCTCAAGGACGAAGCGCTTTTCAATTTGGGCGGGCTTTATGCTGCCATCGGAGATAACGACAAAAGTATAAACGCTTTTGAGAAAATTTTATCCGACCACTCCGGGTCCATGTATACTGAAATTGTCAAAGAAAAAGTAGCGGGACATCCAAACCGTTACTAAACTGATCGGTTTCAGGTCCAGGGTTCAAAAGTTACAACTGCTTGAATAGGATTGATGATTCCAGGATGGATAATTATCGATTGTTGGAGCGAAGCGGGTTTGAACCCCCAGACCGTGTGGTCTGCCAAAGGTCTCTGATGGAGTTTATCGGAAAAAAAAACAATCATCCGTCATCAATTATCAATCAACAATCCGAAATGCCCGACCTCACCCACCTGATGAAAAGGCTCCCCAAAAAAAAATGACCAATCGGCTAAATCCCATTGGTCATTAAGGAGGAAAACAGATGAAGAAATTATTAGGTTAACATTTTAGAATGCAAGTTTCTTGCCAAAACATTTCAAAGGTCCTGCCAATTTTTATATTCGTCGATTTAACAAATTAATTTAAAAAGTTATACCGCATATTATTTTTAATAATCTGTTTGGTTTTCTTCAGCCCCGCCTCATTTTCGCCATGAAAAGTTCAAAATTTTGAACATCCATTTTAAAGCAAATAAAATAACATATTAATTCAATTAAGAATATCCTTAAAGCCGATCGGTTCAAAATTTTGAACCACTATGTGCACCAAATGGGATAACATATTGATATTAGTTAAAATATTATGGATTTCTCAACCATTCAAGTTTTTGAACTGATGTCCAGTTCAAATTTTTTTATTTTCCAATTCAGTCCACTTTTGCCGATACCAAGCAATTCCGCAGCCTGGGATTGAACATTATCTGTTAATTTCAAAGCCCTTTCGATCATCTTT
The DNA here is from genome assembly GCA_046484425.1 of Desulfobacterales bacterium. Lineage (GTDB taxonomy): Bacteria > Desulfobacterota > Desulfobacteria > Desulfobacterales > UBA11574 > UBA11574. Next base: position 26,984 of record JAWOIY010000183.1, read on the forward strand.
TTTTCGACCATTGCAAGAGTCTCATCTAATTTTGCATCGGCGGGAATTCCTTCAAAGTGCAGCGTGTTATAAACACTGTTCTTAAATTCCTTTGGAAGATCTGCGACGCTTATTTTGTGGCTCTGACATAACACCATGGCCCGCTCGATAACATTTTCGAGCTCACGAACATTCCCGGGCCAGCTGTAATCGTAAAATAGACGTTCAACCTCCTTATCAAAACCTGTTATTGCAACATCGGACTTTCGCTCATCTGAATATTTACCAATAAAATGATCGGCCAGAAGACGAATATCTTCTTGACGATCTCTTAAAGTCGGCAGAACGATGTGGACCACATTCAACCGATAATAGAGATCTTCCCTAAATCTCCCTTGCAACATCTCATTTTTCAATTTTTTATTTGTTGCGGCAATAATGCGTATATCAACCCAAATCGGCTTAATTCCCCCAACCCGCTCAAAAACTTTTTCCTGAAGGACACGCAAAAGTTTTACCTGCAAATTTTGTGAAAGCTCGCCGATTTCGTCAAGAAAAAGAGTACCGCCGTCAGCAATCTCGAAACGACCTTTCTTCATCGCGACAGCACCGGTAAACGAACCTTTTTCATGCCCAAAAAGCTCGCTTTCAAGGAGATTTTCAGCCAACGCGCTGCAGTTGACGGCAACAAAGGGTTTGTCGCGGCGTAAGCTGTTAAAATGAATCGATTTCGCAACAAGTTCTTTGCCGGTACCACTATCGCCTTCGATCAACACCGTTGTGGTAACCGGTGCAACTTTTCGGATGGTTTCAAAAACATCCTGCATCACCTTGCTCTTTCCAATGATATTTCCGAAACTATACTGTAATTTTACGGCATCCCTGAGTTGTCGGTTTTCTTTGACAACCCGATACATGCCAACGGCCTTATTCACATATATTACCAACCGATCGTTATCGAAAGGCTTGAGTATATAACTGTAAGCACCCTTCTGCATAGCCTCTACGGCCTTATCAACAGTACCGTAAGCTGTCATCATAATAACCGGAAGTTCTTTATCTTTTTTCTTGATTTTCTCCAGAAGTTCGATACCATCCATCGATGGCATTTTCATGTCGGTAAGCACCAAGTCTATGTCGGAATTTAATAGTATATCAAGCGCTTCAGGACCGCTGTTGGCTGTGAAGGTTTCGAATCCTTCTTCTTCCAGAACAGCACTTAATATCAACGGATAATTTTTTTCATCATCTACAATCAGGACGGTTTCCATTACGATATTCCCTGATTAACTTGATTAATAGGTAATACGACCGTAACACAGGCGCCGACATCCGGTTTGTTGACAAGATTTACGCTTCCTTCATGCGATTGTATAATGTTTTTCACGATACCAAGGCCAAGTCCGGTTCCTTTTGCTTTTGTGGTAAAAAAGGGGTCCCATATTTTTTCCAATAGGTCTTCTGGAATCCCCTCTCCTTCATCTTCAAAAAATACTGTCACCGTACTATCAACTGAACACACTTTTACCTGAATTATGCCGCCCTCGGGCATCGCCTGCATTGAATTAATCAATACGTTAAGAAAAGCCTGATACAGCATATCAGAATCAGCGGATATCTCGGGCAATTCATCATCATAGTGTTTTTTTACAATATACCCTTCCTTTTCAATCTGTGGTGCCAGGAAAGAGATGTTTTTTTCGAGAATTTCCTCTATTTTACAGGCCGTGAAATTTGGGCTCTTGGGTTTCGCAAAATTTAAGAAATCTGTTATAATATTATTTAATCGAGCGGATTCTTCAATGATTATATTTGGGATTGAACTTGAGGGATCGCAGTCGGCCATTTTTTTCTTTAAAAGTTCGGATGAACTTTTAATAATACCCAGCGGGTTGCGGATTTCATGAGAGATTCCAGCCACCATTCCACCCAATGTCGATAAATGTTCTGCGCGATTTAATTGTTCTATGAGTTTTAATCTCTCTTGGGCACGTCTTTCTATAATACTTTCGCCCCTTTTGACCACAAACAGTAGAACTAAAAACAAAATGCCCATAACTACTGAACTGGTTATAATCACACGTATCTGAAAATCGAAAATGGCTTCATAATCTTCGGTTAAGTCTTGTACAATTTCAACGACTCCCAGAACCGGACCGGATATCCTGGAAAGCGGTTGTTCAGCACGTAATGGCGCATATGTAACCAATCGACTGTCTTGCGGAAAGCCGATTAAGATTTCAAACCAGGTGCCGTTTTGAACCAGATTTGAAGTAAATTTGCCTGAAATTGCGTCTTGATACCCTTTACCCCCGATATCTGTCTTGCCGATCACCGAATGGTCGAAACTGTATGAAATTGTGTTGGTCATATCGTAGATGTTAACCATATCAATCTTAAAGCTGTGAAGTGTGCTTCTGACAACCTTATCCATGCGTTCAAATTGTTGTTCGTCACTGAGTTGAATCTTGCCGAATTTCAATGCAACCGGAAGGATGAACTGCAAAAAAACCTGGTGGTTAAGATTCTCGATCAGAAGGCGAGCGTAGTCCTCACTTTTTTTTTTCTGCATGGTTTTTGCCCAGTGTGTGTTGAGCAAAGAAAATACCAGAGTTCCGATAAAAATTACGATCAGGCTTGTAAAGGTAAAGTACTTGACCAGTCTAAAAGGTTTAACTTTTTCTTCTGCTAAGTGGAGGTTCATAGACAAGGTTAAAGTTTCTATCGTTTCATACCGATATTGGGTTATAATTATCTTTAAACGCAAAAAAAGATAGGATAACACCGGCAAAAAAAATGATTGGCTTTTAAGCTTTTAAGAATATACGGAAATCAACATTTAAAGTCAAGATAATGCGTTATTTTCATTGATACTATAATAATTTATTGTTTCATGATTAAATTACTTAACGTATATTTTTGATTGAATTTTTGATTGGCCTTATTTTACCTTTAATTATATAGTACCATATATATGTATATCCATTTGAAAAACCACCAAATAAAGTAATTGATTAAAATTTGTCTATAATTATATATAAAAGTTCTTGAGTTATCACATAATATAAGGTATATTATGGGAATTGTAATTTGATCCTTTGTTCACATTAATGTTGTGTATTTTTTATGCGTGACTTTTAAAGGCTTTTGAATGCAAAGCAACCACTTAAGAAAAATCAGAGAGTCTTTGCTGATGAGCAAGACCGAACTGGCCAGAAAGGCCAACGTATCTCCGATTACAATTGCGCGTGTCGAAAAAGGGATGCCGTGTCGTCTTGAAACTCAGCGAAAAATTATTTTGGCCCTCGGGTATGACCTTTCTGACAAAAAAAAGATTTTTGGTGATTAAAATATTATGTTTTTTTTGAAAAAAAACAGTCTCGTAGGTTTGGACATCGGCGCCAGGACTTTAAAACTGGCCGAAATTGTTGATTCAAAAACCGGATTTGTCCTTAAAAGTTTCAGTACAATCAATATTGAACCGGGCTTAATCGAAGAAGGCTCCGTTAAAGATCCAGAAGCTCTTTCTGAATACATTCGAGAACTATTTAAGTCCGTCAAACTCAAAGAAAAAAATGTTGCCATTTCCATTGGAGGATATTCTGTTATCGTTAAAAAGATCAACGTCCAGACCATGAAAGAAGATGAATTGCACGAGACGATTCATTCTGAAGCAGAACAATATATCCCATTCGATATCAGCGAAGTCAATCTCGATTTCCAAATTCTTGGAGAAAGCGAATACAATCCCAATCAGATGAGTATACTTCTGGTCGCCGCCAAGAAAGAAATGGTCGATGAATATATTAATCTCATGAAACTGGCGAAACTCAACACTCGAATCATTGACGTTGATGCGTTTGCTCTCCAAAATATTTTTGAATATAATTATACACTCGAAGACGAAAACATTGCCTTGATTGACATCGGAGCCAGTAAAACATCATTAAATATTTTAAAGGATAATGTTTCTGAATTCATGCGTGATGTTTCTCTTGGTTGCGAACAAATTAATGATAAGATTGCTTCTATTACAGGTTGCACCATCGAGGAAGCGGAAAAAATCAAACTCGTTGAAAAATCGGACATTTTACCCATTGAGGATTTAAAAGAAATTGTTGAATCTGTGGTAACGGACTGGTGCATTGAAATAAAGCGTGCCCTTGATTTCTTTTATTCCACCTATCCTGTAAGTCAAATCAGTAGGATTGTGCTCAGCGGTGGTGGCGCCAACATTAAAAAATTTCGTGAACTTCTGGCTTCCGAAACATCAGCTGAAGTGGAAGTTATAAATCCGTTTCAAAATTTTATTATTGACAACCACCGGTTTGATTCTTCATATCTTGAACAGATAGCCCCACAAGCTGCGATCTGTATGGGCCTTGCAACCCGAAAAATTGGTGACAAATGATACGAATCAATCTGCTCCCTTATCGCGCAGCACGAAAAAAAGAGAATATTCTCAGACAGTTCAACATATTTTTATTGGCGTTCCTTATTGTTTCTTCGTTCCTGATTTTTTTCAATATATGGCTTTCAAATAAAATCGACACTTTAAATTCAACAATACAAAATACTAAAGCCATGCTGGCTCAAACTGAAGCGCAAGCAAAACAGGTGGATCAAATTAAAAAGGCCCTCGAAACTCTAGAGCAGAAAACAAATGTTATCAGGAACATAGAAATGAATCGGAGAGATTCGGTTCTCCTTCTCGAAAACATGACAGAAATGGTGGCCGAAAATAAATCCATTTCAACATCCGATGCATCCGCTGACATCAACAGCAAACCCAATAAAAGATTATGGTTCAACAATCTTCAGACAAGTGGAGGAAAAATTCATATAAGAGGGGTAGCATTGGACAATAAAACCATTGCCGATTTTATGAGTCGTCTGGAAGAATCAAAACGTTTTAAGAATGTAACCTTAAATACAATAAAACAACAAAAAGTAAATAACTTAAATCTTAAAAGCTTTGAAATTGTCTGTGAAAAAGTTACCTTGGAAAAACCAATACAGAAAAATGATGCTGGTTCAAATCAAGGCAAAAAATGATGAAAAAAATCGATACCTCTAAAATATCAACCTGGTTTTTCGAAACGATTGAAAAGATCGGAAATCTGTCCAAGTTATACAGAGCTTTATTGTGTTTGTGTATCTTTGCCTTGCTTATCGGACCTTTTGCATACTTTTCTTTTCTGCCTAAAATCAGTAGCATCGACGCATTAAAAAAAGAGAGCGAGACCCTTCAAACAAGGCTTGCCACGGCACAAGCAAAAGCAAAACAACTCAAGTATTATCAGGATAAGTTAAAAGAAGCAGAAATGGAATTCAAAGTTGTCATGAAAAAGCTTCCTGAAAAAACAGAAATACCTTCTCTCCTATCAAGTGTATCACAATCCGGTCGCGATGCCGGCATGGAATTTCTCCTGTTCCAGCCAATGCCTGAACGCGTTAAAGATTTCTATGCTGAAATTCCTGTATCAGTAGCAGTTACCGGTAACTATCACAATGTCGCTCTTTTTTTTGACAAGGTGGCAAGGTTATCCAGAATCGTAAATATAGAAAACATTAATATGACCGCCGCAAAAGGCAGCAGCATGTTAGAAACCTCATGTACGGCCGTCACTTATCGGTTTGTTGAAACGAAGCCCAAGACAGAAACGAAGCCTAAGAAAGCTTCATGATTAAAGTAATTTAACAAGAAACAACAAATCATGGATAAACCTCTCATTTTCATACGAAATATTGTTTGCATGGTCTGCCTTTTCCCCCTTTTGTGGAGTTGTGAAAAACCAACTGAACCCTCTGCAAAATCAAGGCAAATTACAAAAAAAATCATTGTTGAAAAAAAAGAAATACCAAAAGAAACGGTGAAACCCAAGCCGGAAGAGCCTGTATCTGACTCCTCAACATCAAAAGTTCCAACTCCAGAATCAAACAAACTGGTTGCTGTTGAGTCGTCGACAGCACCTAAAGATGCGGAACCGGACGCTACTGATTTCTATGCCCCTGAGGGTAGGCTGGATCCATTTGAACCGTTGTTTAAAAAGGAAAGTGTCTCGGTAGCTGTTGGAAGGAAACAAATACAAAGACGAAAGCCCCTTACACCCCTTGAAATGGTGAATTTAAGCCAGCTGACCCTGGTGGGAATAATACGAGCCCCGAGCGGAAACAGAGCCTTGGTTCAGGAAGCTTCTGGGAAAGGATATATCGTAAAGAATGGTACTTATATCGGAACCCGCTCCGGAAAAATAGTAGAGATATTAGAAGACAGGATCATTATTGAAGAAGAGAGTGAAGATATTTATGGCAAAGTTTCGTTTATAAAAAAACCACTTAAACTTCAGACACCTCCTGGAGAATAGCATGAATCGCAAGATGAATAAATTTTTAAAAACGAAAATACTTACATCCCTTTTGGTCTTTTTATTGCCTTTGTTTATTGGGTGTGCTTCCAATTCCAAGGCTGTAAAAGAAACCGAAAAGCTTTCCGCTGAATCTTCTCAACAAAAGCTTATCACACAAATAAGTACGGCAGAAGATCCTAAAACAAGTATCGTTCGTATTCATGGGAATCAACTGTTGACCTATACGTCCGTCAAACAACCTTCTCCACTTAGCGTTTTGCTCTATTTTCCTGAAACAGCGATTAGCGATATCGATACGAATTATATACCCGATAATGACACTATTGACGCTATCAAGACGTCTGAATTACAATCCAAAGGTCTTACAACCCGTATCGAAATTTTCTTAAAAAAAGATGTTTCTTATGAAGTCAACCGTGAAAATACAGACCTTATTGTTTCATTTAATAAACCATCCGCCGGCAAACAAGGATTGGAACAGACAGCGTCATCGAACGCAGAATTAAATGAAAATACCGAGCCGCCGGCGTCGCCGAACCAAAGGATGCTACCGGCTCAAACCTCAACCCCTCAATCGGCTCAATTACAGGCCGATAATAAAAAGCCTGCCTGGGTGAATCGGATAGATTTTTCAAGTGAAAAAGAAGGTAAATCGACAATTATTATTGGAACCACGATTCCGGCCAGATTTGATCTAAAAAAAATCAATGATAAAAAGCTTTTGCTTCATCTTTATCATTCACTACTGCCGGATTATCGCCAGCGACCTTTAATTACCACACGTTTTCAGAGTGCTGTTGACCGTATTATACCGTTCCAAACCCCTGACATGAAAGATAAATCCGGATTTATCATTGAACTTCGCGAATCTGTGCCTTACTTTACCGAACAGACAGACAATCTCATTTTTTTGCATTTTGAAGCGTCTTCGATCCCCCCCAAGCCTCTCAACAAAGCCGATCTTCCGCCCTGGGAAAGAGTAATGTCCCAGGCGTTGACAAAAACAGAACCCGTGGTAGTGGAAACATTAGAAAATAAAAAATTGGGATTTGAATCCGGAAGAAAATTTACGGGTGAAAAAATATCGCTCAATTTTTTTGAGACAGATATTAAAAACGTGTTCCGCATTTTAATGGATGTCAGCGGAAAAAACTTTGCCATTGATAAAGATGTATCCGGCAAAGTTACGCTATCGTTCGATAAACCTGTGCCTTGGGATCAGGTCCTTGATTTGGTATTGAAAATGAATCGTCTCGGGATGGTTTACGAAGGAGATATTGTACGGATTGCCACCCTTAAAGCGTTAAAGGACGAAGAAGAGGAAAGGGCAGCGGCAATCGCCGCCAAAGAAAAACTTAATAAACAGAAAAAAGCGCTTGAACCCTTGATTACAGAATACATTCCCATCAACTACGCAAATGCAAGGGATGATGTATTGCCCCATATTGTATTAACCGAGGGACGTGGCAATGCCACCGTCGATCAACGGAACAACCAAATTATCATCACAGACATTGCCGAAAAGGTAAAAAAGGCGAAAGAAACCGTCCAAAAAATAGATATGGTTACCCCGCAGGTGATGATTGAAGCGAGGATTATCGAAGCCTCCGACACCTTTGCCAGGGAAATCGGGACATCGTGGCAAATTCAAGGCACCAATACTGATAATAATTTAGGTGGAACGCTGGGTTATGAAATGGGCGCGGTAAACCCCCCGACAGATACCCTTGGCGCAATCGGGTTTTCATTTCAAAGACTGGTCGGCAATACATTCGAAGTGGTGGATGCAAGGCTGGCAGCATCGGAATCGGAAGGAACCGTTAAGATCATTTCCGCGCCTAAAATTTTAACCCTCGACAACAAACCGGCCAAGATCAAGCAGGGACTGGCCTATCCATACAACAAGCTTGATGCGGATGGGAACACCACCACCGAGTTTAAAGATATCGCCCTTGAGCTGGAAGTTACCCCGCATATTACACCTGATAACCGCGTCACCATGAAAATCGTTATTAAGAACAATGAAATCGGAGCAATTATTAACAACCAGATCTCTTTCACCACCAAGGAGGCAGTTACTGAGCTGCTGGTGGACGACGGGGATACCATTGTTATCGGCGGGATCAGAAAGACAAGAAAAGGTCTCGATGTATCAGGTGTCCCGTTTTTAAGGAAAATACCGGTTCTCGGGTGGCTCTTTAAATTAGAAGATAAAGAAGACAATACCGATGAACTGCTGATATTCATCACGCCCAGGGTGCTTCAGCTTCAACAAATCGGTCTCAATGGGTGATGATGAGCCTTTTTTTATTGTTTTAAAACCTTGATTCTTTGGGCCGCTTCTTCTGCTTCACGGGCTAAAGCGCTGTTGGGAGCAAGTTCAGTAATCTTATGATATGCACGAAGCGCTTTTTCCTCGTCGTGTGATAACGTGTAAATCTTTCCGAGATCAAAATATAACTGGGCAAATTCCGGATAATCCTTGACGGCCCTTTCAAGAATTTTAACCGCCTCTTCAATCCTTCCCATGGCGATATATGTTAGGCTAAGACCACGCATGGCATTGATAAGTCTGGGCTCTAAGTCAAGGGCCTCAAGGTAGTATCTTTCAGCAATCGAATATTCTTTTTTGTTATAGTATGCCCATCCCAAATTTGCCAAAGGCAGGTGGGGGGTGGCATAAAGCAGGTTTTTTTCAACCTTTTTGAAATATTCAATGGCTGTATCCCATTCTTGTTTGTCAAGATAGGCGGTCCCTAAATTGTTCATTGCAGGTGCGTAATCCGGTTTAATCTCCAGGGCCTTTTCAAAATGCTGGATAGCAAGATCCAGCTGTTTTTTGGCTTTATAGGCAAGCCCCAGATCGTTTTGAAGAAAGGGGTCATCCGGATAAAGGGCTTTGGCTTTTAAAAATTCCCTCAATGCTGCGGTGTAATTCCCGTTTCTATAGTATGCTTCTCCAAGATTTCTGGCGGCCTCCCCCTGCTGTTTCCGCACTTCCAGATTTGCGGAACACGAAACAACGCATATCACCATTACCATCAAGACTGATTCATCAAACCAACGTCTATTCATTTTTTTTACCTTGAAAGTCGATCTGAATGATTTTTATATCTTGATCCGTTAAAAATTGAGCAACTTGGGGATGCAGCGGGGCACGTGTCAGAAGCGTCTCCGGTTTACCTGCATTGTCAATTAAAAAACCCGGGATGGTCAGTTGGGTATTATACATTGTAAGTCTTTCGGCAGCCAAAAATGTCGGATTTCTTGTAAACGAAGCGTCCATCGCGCCGAGAAGTTTTTGTATAATATCATTCAAGGTATCATTATCTTTGATCTGGATCATAAGATGTCCATTCTTCTCTATGGAATGAACCGCCTCACCATAAAAATTTCCAAAATCGATAAAAAATGATTTGCCGCCGTTTTTAAAAGCAAGATTTGAAAACCCATTAATTTGAACACCGCCATATTCAAATGAGATACTTGCATTGGGCGAATATTGATATCCCATGGCAACAAGCAAATCATTTACAAAGGCCTTATGATCAGAAGAATAGATGTTTTCCAATCCGTTGGAAGCAATTTTGTGGCGGGATTCATGAGATTTCGACCCGGAATCATCTTTTCCGATGAGAATTTCTTTAACAACAATATTATTTTGGTCCAGATAGCGAACGATGGATGCTGGTGTCAGCTCCTTGTAATCATCAATAAAGGTTATACAAAGGTGTCGTATTGCTTCTCCGGCTTCTCTGGGTTTCGCGATGATCCACTTTCCCCGAACGTCAACGTCCACACCATGATCCGAAAATGACAGACTCTGTTTAAAAACACCCACATCAAGGCTTCCAACCACCGCATTCAAAACCTGTTCCATGGAATCACCGGAAGATACCTTAATAATATGAACATCTTGCAAAAAAGATTTGAGTATCGGCATCTCAAGGCCCTGATTTTCGTCATCCATGGATAAAAAGACACGGGTTCCGTCCTCAAGTTTTATGAAAGGCGTGCGGGAAAGATCAATCATCAAATCTTCTTGACCGGTCCTCGGAAGGTAGTAATTCCCTTTATTAAACAGTTTGGCATCTAATACCGATGCGACTTCCGATAGCGGAGAACCTGAAGGCGTCTTCCCGATTTTTTCCAAAAAAAACGTCGGTGTCTTATCGTCCGGCGCGTCCGACGTATCGATGCCGCTCGGGATGTCATGGGCAGGTTCGATTTCGGCGAGAGACTGTGACTCGGGCTGACTTTGAATTTGCGGATCAGGCAATCGGATCATCTGTCCCTCATAAATGAGATCCAGATTTTCGATCTGAGGATTCATCACCCTGAACAGTTTTTCGCCGTTTTTATATGATTCCGAACCGTAATTTCCATATCTTTGAGTCATTAGGATGGATACGCAATCTCCGCTTTTGACAAGATATTCCGTTGAATTTTTGGTTGTCGCTTCAGGTAAGGCACTGCTGGTTAGAAACGGAATGGTAACGATGCTTGAAGACTGTTCGGGCAACATATCCCGATCGACTTTCTTCAGGGGAATAACGATCTGCTGTCCGGGACGAATTCTGTCTATATCGTGTATATGGGGATTCAATCGTTTGAATATTCGTAAAAATTCCGGGAAATCACTGTGGGAAATTTCTCCTTTTTGTCTAAAAAGTTTAAAAACCCAATCATCTTTTTTCACAACATACGGATCACATAATATGTTCCATCCCCTGTCGTATCGGATGACATAACTTTTATAAAAAAAAGCACCATAAGCAAAAGGGAGGAAAATCAGACAGACCATAATGATGAGAACAAAATAAATGAATGCTAAACGTGTTCCCTTGTTCTTCATATCTTAGGAACCTCTTTGAGATTCAAACGTCTTGCGATCTCTTTGGATGTCTGTTCCACAAACCGATCGAAATCTTTGTCATGCAACGGCTTACCCGGAGCAGGAACCTTGGCCAGGTTCGCTGGATGAACATAAACAGGTGCATTGACGAGTGCCGGATCTGGAGAAATATTGAATTCCGCCGGGAGGCTATTTTCAAAATACTGTTCCTGAAAACCCGAAAATTTGATGGCATGTGCTGTTGAATCGACGATAGCAATATCATTTTTTCCGACAATTTGCTGCTTTCTTGCCTGAACCAGTCCGGCAAGAGATTCGCCACCGTGGGTACATGCAATATGGCCGTTTCTGTTGGCCAAAAGCTGCCAGTCCATGATAGACTGTTCGGAAACCTCTACAAAAAAAACATTCTGCCTTTCCGATATACTGTTATACAGATCAACGAGATGGATCACCCTCGGCATTGAAACCGGGTTGCCGATCATGGCCGCTTGAGCAACGCTGGGTTTAACGATCACCGACTTAAATTTCCGCTTTGATGCATCCGGCTCAAGATAATATCGAAAAACCGGGTTGGCATGTTCGGACTGAACGCCTAAAATTTTCGGCAAAGAAGATATTATTCCGATTTCATAAAACTTCAAAAATCCGTTTAGCACAGCGGTAATATTGCCGGCATTACCAATCGGTAGGACAATTACACGATTTTTCATATCGTATTCGAATGCCTGTGCAATTTCAAATGAATAAGACTCCTGTCCGAGAATTCTCCATGCATTTTTAGAATTGAGGAGTGCAACATTATAGTTTTCGGACAGCGCTTCGACCACCTTCATACAATCATCAAAAACACCTGGAATCTCAAACACAGCGGCACCGCTTCCCAGCGGCTGGGCAAGTTGCTGAGGTGTCACTTTTTTGTGGGGAAGAAGCACCGCCGATTTGACCTTTGGTTGAAGATATGATGCATACAAGGCAGCTGATGCAGAGGTGTCTCCAGTGGAAGCACATATGGCCAGCACATCTGAAACATGACCCTTTCGAACCAGAGCGTTGATATAGCTCAAGGCACTGGCCATACCCCGGTCTTTAAAGGAGGCGCTGGGGTTCTGTCCGTCATTCTTAAAATAGAATCTAACACCGGCTTTTTTTTGTAAAAAGTTATTTGCTTCAACAACAGGGGTATGACCTTCTCCCAGATAGACGACATCATCCAGCGGTATCATCGGACCAATAAATTCATGATAAAGATATATTCCCTTGAGTGCCGGGATGGTGAGCATCTTGCGATAATCAAAAATCCTCCGCCACATGCTTCCTGGGATCTTCTTTAACTGTTCAAAATTCAGGTCATAAATCAGAAGCACTTTCCCGCAATCCGGGCAGGTATAAAGTAATTTCTCAATACCATATTGCCGGCCACAGCCAAGGCATCGATAAATCAATTTGCCATCGTGTTTCGGAAGTATGAAAGGTTTTATTTCTTTTGGAAAGTCTTCGGGTTTCACGGTTCTATTTTCTCCAGACCCCCCATGTAGGGCTTCAAGATCTCGGGAATAAGGACTGACCCGTCGGCCTGCTGGTAATTTTCAAGCAATGCCGCTACTGTCCGCCCAACTGCAAGTCCGGATCCGTTGAGCGTATGTACCAGTTCAGTTCCTTTTTTTCCTTTTCTTTTAAATCTGATATTGGCACGCCTTGCCTGAAAACTCTCAAAATTACTGCATGATGAAATCTCTCTATAAATACCTTGTGCGGGCATCCAAACTTCAATATCATAGGTTTTTGCCGCTGAAAATCCAAGGTCACCGGTACATAGGGTAACAACCTGATATGGAAGATGGAGATAATTTAAGATCGCTTCGGCATTGTTTAATAGGGTCTCGAGCTCATCATAAGACGTCTCGGGCGTAGTAAATTTAACCAATTCAACCTTGTTAAATTGGTGCTGTCGAATAAGGCCCCTGGTATCTTTTCCGTAAGAGCCCGCTTCGGACCGAAAACACGGTGTATAAGCCGTATAGAGGATCGGCAGTACTTCTTCATTCAGGACATCGCCTTTATGGATATTGGTCACCGGAACCTCGGCGGTGGGCACCAAGAAATAATCCCACCCTTCCAGCTTAAAAAGGTCTTCCTCAAATTTAGGAAGCTGACCGGTATTTGTCATGCTGTCCCTGTTGACAATAAAAGGCGGCAGTACTTCTTTATAACCATGCTTCATCGTCTGAATGTCAAGCATAAAATTAATGAGCGCCCTTTCCAGCCGAGCACCCGCCCCTAAATAGAGCGGAAAACGTGCGCCGGTAATTTTGGATGCAACCTCAAAATTTAAAATCTTAAGGTTTTCCCCTAAAGTCCAGTGTGGCAGTGGTTCAAAATCAAAAGCCGGCAAAGATCCCATCTTTTTGACAACAGGGTTTTCAGAACTATCCTTCCCGATCGGAACCGATTGATGGGGTATATTCGGTATTCTGAAAAGAATCTGGTTTATTTGATCTTCATTTTCGGACAAATGAAGATCCAGTGCCTTGATTTTGTCACCGACATCGCGCATTTCAGCCACAAGATCATCCGTATCTTTTTTGTTTTTCTTCATGGCTGCGATCTGTTCAGTAACGACATTTCTGCGGTGCCTTAGATCTTCTATCTCCAGCAAAAGGGCTTTTCGTTTGGCATCACACTGTTTAAACGTTTCCAAATCTACCGTTTCACCTCTGTTTTGAAGTGATATTTCAACGTGTTCAATATATTGTCTTACAAATTTGACTTCCAGCATAACAGCCTCTAATTTTTTAAACTTGATGCTCCGGTATCGCCCCCAAATTTCAACGGCGAATAATTTTCTTATGTTTTTATAAATATATTAACTGAAAAAATAAATTCTATATGGATACTCTGGATGGGTTCACTAAATCGACGATCCAAGGTTCAAATAGCAATGAATGCTACTTGTTTGAACTTGATTTCTTGGACTCATATTGGAGACATCCACAATCAAAAAGGGTTTTTGAGTCCTATCATGAGCATACCATATAGTCAATGATTATTGCGAGTTGACATTGTGCAGTCAATTTTGTATATTATAAAACAATTTCAAAATATTCTCGCAGGAGAGACTATCAATGGAAGACATTCGACGAACAAAAGGCGAAATTCGCAGCAATATTGCCAAAGCACTGGCCGAACTTTCCGATAGAGAGATCAAAGATAAAACCGATAAAATAGAAAAGCGGCTTTTTGAATTTGCCAATTTTCTGGAATCAAATATTATTTTACTTTACATCAACAGCGACTGTGAAGTTAATAGTTTGAAAATAATAGAAAAATGCTTAAACTACAAAAAAATAGTCATTCTTCCTGCCTTTGATACGACAAAACATGAAATGAAATTGATGAAAATTGACAATATTGACACGGATTTAATACTTGGTCCGAGAGGCATCTTAGAGCCTGACGCAAGTCGGTGTAATGCGGTCCCCATCGAATGCATAGATATTGCAATCATCCCTGGAGTTGCATTTGATGAAAAGGGGGGAAGAATAGGGTCTGGTGATGGCTACTACGACCGGCTTATTCCAAATCTTCCGATTACAACAAGAAAGGTCGCTTTGACCTTCGAAGACCAGATCGTTCCACAAATTCAAATGGAAGCCCATGACAAGCATGTGGATATCATTATAACGGAAAAACGAATCATATACAAAATATAAAAATGCGGGATCGATAAATGGAAACCGGGCATAAACCTTTAGCCTCTAACCTGCCCGTTTGGGTCCAGTATTTTTTCCAACTTCTTAAGGTTTTCTTCCTGCCCGACAGCGATGACGGTATCGCCACTTTCGATAACCGCCTCAAAAGAGGGATTAAACAGCATGCTGTCGTCTGATTTTTTTATTGCAATGATAATCAGATTAAACTTCTGCCGAATTCCCGAATCTTTCAACATCACGTTGACGAGGTTGGAAGAAGGCGCCACTGGTATTTCTTCCATTTGAATACCTTCCCGTTTGTAAGCAAGTGCAAGATCCAGAAAATTTGTCACTGTTGGGCGAAGGATTCGCTGGGACATACTTACCGCCCCCATATCGTAGGGCGATTCCACCCGGTTTGCACCTGCAGCCATTAATTTGGATTTCAACTCGCCATGGGATGCTCTGGCCATGATATAAAGTTTTGAGTTCAGCTGTCTGGCTGTCAATACCAGGAAAACATTGTCTGTATCTGTGGCCAATGCCGTAACCAGACCTTTGGCGCGCTGGATGCCGGCCCTCAACAAATTCGTCTCATCTGCCGCATCCCCCGAAATATAAAGTATTTTATCCTCATCCATGGCCGGAATGAGTGCCTCCTCCTTTTCGATCACCACCAAATCAACCGGCTTTTGTTTTAACATCTTGCATAAAATTCTTCCGATACGCCCATATCCGCAAACAATATAATGATTTTTCAATCGTTCAATTTTTTTATCCAAACTTCTCCTCCCCAATATGGTTCTGATTTGGCCTTCGACCATAAACTGGACAATGACACCGGCAATATACAAAAAATACATGACGCCAATGATAATAAAAAAAATCGTAAATATCCGCCCAAAATTACTGACTTTGTGAACTTCACCGTATCCTACGGTGGTGAATGTGGTAACGGTCATGTACAATGCATCTAAAAAACCCCAATCCTCGATGGTCATATATCCGACCACTCCTAGCATAATAATCAGTAATAGCAGAAGGATACACAATTTAAGATGTTTTATGCTCTCCATAAAGTTGTTTTGTCCGATCCAGGGATTATTCAATCTTATTTTATCGTATGTTTTGTATCTTTTTTCTAAATGTGGTAGAATATGTAAAATTAGGATAAAAAATCAAGTGCTTTATTCAATTAAGCCTTTAGGCGGGATTTTTCACAGCGTTACTTGATTTGAAAAAAGCCATAGCCGCTCAGCGATTTAATATAAAATACGCTCCGTCCCCAAATAGACCCATCCTAAACAAGCGAACCAAAGCCTTAAACGCTCGGGGGAAAAAACAAAAGGACCTTATATAAAACCATTTTATTTCAGGCTCTAAATTCTTGACGCAACGCCTTTGTTTTGATAGAAAATTTTTGTTAAACATTCAGATTTTTCCACAATTTGGCCTGGGCGAGAATTGAAGATGTTCCTATGATCCTTATAAAGATAAAGGGTTGCTGTTTTGGATGAAAATTCTTTAAAATACGAGCGTCAGCGTAAAGAGATGGTCAAAAGACAGATTGAGGCTCGCGGCGTCACCGACCCAAAAGTTCTGGCAGCCATGCTTAAGGTTCCGCGGCATTTTTTTGTTAGCGACGCTTTAAGAGATCAAGCTTATGGGGATTTTCCGCTTCCCATCGGAGAACAGCAGACCATCTCGCAGCCGTATATCGTGGCAGAGATGACACAAGCGCTCCAACCCGATAAAGATGACAGAGTACTTGAAATCGGAACGGGATCAGGATATCAGGCTGCGATTTTGGCGGAAATTGTGTTTCGTGTTTATACCATAGAAAAAATATATTCGCTCTATACCAAAACCCGCAAGCTGTTTGACAAGCTTCATTATCATAATATTGTAACCAAATATTCTGACGGCACGTGTGGATGGGTGGATGAAAGCCCCTTTGATGCCATTATTGTTACAGCCGGTTCACCAGACATTCCAAAACCTCTCGTGAGCCAGCTTGCTGTGGGGGGGCGTATGGTAATACCCGTCGGAGATCAGTATTCCCAAGAGCTCATAAAACTCTACAAGGATGAACATGGAATTCATAAAACGAATTTGGGTGGATGCAGGTTCGTCAAGCTTGTGGGTGAATATGGATGGAGACCGTAATTAATGCTTCGCCGCCTGTATGACTGGGTCCTCCATTGGGCAGAAACACCTTACGGATCATGGGCGTTGTTTCTGCTGGCCTTTAGCGAATCTTCCTTTTTTCCGATACCTCCGGATATTCTTCTCATCGCGCTGGCTGTGGCCGTACCTAAAAAATCACTGAAATATGCATTGATATGTTCAGCCGGATCCGTTCTTGGCGGATGTTTCGGTTATCTTATCGGGTGGCAGTTCATGGCGTCAATCGGTACCCGTATCGTCCACTTTTATGGTCTGGCACAAAAGGTTGAGTATATTGAAATTCTTTACAATAAATACGACGCATGGGCTGTCGGAATCGCAGGTTTTACACCGATACCCTATAAGGTCTTTACCATTGCCGCCGGTGCATTTAAAATCAATTTTTCCGTATTCATTTTGGCCTCCCTGGTATCACGATCCGCGCGGTTTTTCCTTGTTGGAGGGCTTATTTACATGTTCGGCCCAAGTATTCAATCTTTTATCGATAAATATTTTAATCTTCTTGCTACAGCATTTACGGTACTTCTGGTCGCAGGATTTCTAATTATCAGGTATCTGTTATAATAAGTTTGGAAATATGGCGAGTGTCATTTCCGACGGCAAAATTCCTGCCACGACAAAGACAAACCGGTATTGCCAAACCCTATTAAATCTTGATAAAGAAAAGTGTTTGGGTTTTAAAATGTGGATATTCAAAAATTGGAGATTTACCGATGAAAAAAGATATAAAAAAACAAGATCCCACTTGCAAAATCGAAGCTGAATCTTTAAGCAGGTTCAAACAACAACTTCCCGATATTACTGAAAGCATCATCGCTAGCTGCTACGATGAGGAAAGCTTCACCCATATCGACTATGAGCCGATCCCCTCCGAAGGATATGTGGTAGATATTATCCATAAATTAAGAGAAATCCTTTTCCCGGGTTTTTTTACGCGAGAAAAAATCGATCCGATCAACCTGAAATACTACATGGGACAGGCAGTATCGGTTTTATTTGATATGCTTTCGGTCCAGATCGCTCACAGCATTCGGCACGATTGTTTCAGATACGATCTTCCTTGCACGGAATGTGATGAACAGGGACAAAAAGTGGCCCTTGGTCTTTTGGAATCGATTCCGTCCATTAAAAAAACCCTGGCAACGGATGTTCGGGCAGTGTATGAGGGGGATCCTGCTGCCAAAAGTTACGATGAAATCATATTTAGCTATCCCGGTATCTTTGCGATGACCGTATTTCGGGTGGCCCATAAGCTTTTTGAACTTCAGGTACCGCTTCTGCCCCGCATCATGACGGAACATGCCCACGGTTTGACCGGCATCGACATTCACCCGGGAGCCGATATTGGAGAACGCTTTGTGATCGATCATGGAACCGGCGTAGTGATCGGCGAGACCACCGTTATTGGGAAAAACGTTCGAATCTACCAAGGGGTAACTCTCGGTGCCCTGTCACTTCCAAAAGATGCCGGAGAACTGCTTAGGGGCAAAAAACGTCATCCAACCATTGAAAACGATGTCATTGTGTATTCGGGCGCAACAATTTTGGGAGGAGACACCGTTATTGGGGCACGTTCCGTCATTGGGGGAAATGTTTGGATTACCAAATCGGTTCCACCGGATACCAAAGTGATTATGGAAACACCGAAGTTGGTTTATCGATAGTCAACAATGAACCGGGAAAAGAATAAAGGATATCCGAACCGAACGTTTTGCCCTAAAGGCTAAAAAAGCGGATTTGCCAATCCTCGCTGCAAAGCCCTGAGCCGCTCAAGGTGTGCCTTCAATTTGGGAAACTGATCCATGTCGGTGTGCGGGAGAAAAAGAGCAGCCACATAATTGTTCATAAAAGACGGGGTCTCCGACAGTTCGAAATTGGTCATCCGCCTGGTAACCTCCACGACATCTTTTCTAATGCGGTTGGTCAGACAGCTCATCTTTGCACCCATCAAAGATCCATTACCGATAAACCGAATCCGATCCGGATCAAGTTCCGGCAGCAGTCCGATAACCATCGCCTTTTCCAAATCCACATAACTTCCAAACCCGCCCGCCAAATAAATGCGGTCAATGTCTTGCATCTTTAGCCCTACTTCCTCGAGAAGGGTTATACTACCACTATATATGGCTCCTTTTGCCCGGATGAGATTATCAAGATCCGGTTCTGTGAGCGCAATATCCTTATCGATCTCGGTTTCATGCTTCCATGCAAGCACATACTCGTAAACACCGTCGATTTCACGGATGCGCGGCGTTTTTAGGTCACGGTTGAATTTGCCCCTGTTATCGATAACTCCCATTTCAAACATGGTGGCCGCAATGATAATAAGTCCGGAACCGCAGATGCCTTTTGGTCTGACATTACCAATGGTGATATTCATCGGCTCAAACGTTATAGGATCCATAGAAAAATCCTCAATTGCCCCCTTGCCGGCCCGCATTCCAAACTTAACCCCGCCGCCTTCAAATGCCGGCCCTGCGGAACATGAGGCACAGGCCAGCCAATCTTTATTGCCGATGACGATCTCTGCATTGGTTCCGATATCCATCAACAGCGTCAGTTTTTCGGTGCGGTACATTCCCGATCCCATGACCCCGGCCACAATATCACCACCAACGTAACTCGAAATCGCCGGATATACTAAGGCCGTTACATGGTCTCCCAGGGCAAGACCCAGATCAACGGCCTTAATGGGCGGATAAAATGTCGAAGCAGGGACATATGGCGATAGCCTTATATACTTGGGATTAACCTTCAGCAAAAGCTGTGTCATGGTTGTATTGCCAGCCATGGTAATCGTGGAGATTTCATCCGGATCGATCCGCGCCTTTCTGACCATTTTCTTTATTAATTTGTTGATGGTTGCAATAACCACGTCATGAAGCTTCTCAAGGCCACCCGGTTTACCCGCATAAATAATTCTGCTGATGACATCTTCGCCATAACTGATCTGCCCATTGTAATCACCAAACTGGGCCAGCGCGTCACCGGTTATGAGATCGACTAACTGCCCGTATATCGTTGTTGTACCGACATCCACGGCTATGGCATAGTTCCGATCGGTGGTATCCCCGGTCTGAACATGTATGATATTCGTTTTTCTTCCGGAGTGGACCGGTCTTGCAAGTGTTGCCGTTACCTTGAAATGATCTTTTCTTAAAATATCAGAAATTTTTTGGATTACCGGAAGTTGGACCACCAGACGATGCTCATTATACTTCGCTTTTAAAAAAGAAATCAGTCGTGTTACATCTGAAAGGTTATCCTGAAGAGTCGGCTCAGGAAGTTCGAGATATTTCTTTTCCACCGGAGGCATGAAAAGGCCTTTATCTTTTAATTCTTCGAGATTCATCTCCCAGATATGGGCTGTTCTCCGTGGCGTTTTTTGTAAGTTGAGCAAACCGGCATCAACTTCCGAATCGACGGGAATTCGCACGACAAGATCACCAACAACATCGGACAGACAAGCCTGCCGGTACCCTTTTTCAATGTCTTCACTATCCAATTTTTCCGTTATGCCGCCCTTAACTCTCCCATCTTCGATAATAACGCGGCACTTCCCGCAAACACCTTCCCCACCACAGGATGCATTAATATGAACCCCGGCTTCCATTGCGGCACGAATCAGCTTTTCTCCATGCTCAACCGTAATCTTTTTATTGTGCGGCAAAAATAATATATGATGTCTTTTCATTTCCTATGAGGCCCACCTTCTATGAATATGCGTATTACATAAGACCAAGAAATTTTAGATCTTCTCCATCGCCCCGTATGCGGCCTGTATTCTATCCCGGAGTAAAAAGCAGAGTCTTTCCATCAGATTAAATCCGAGTTCTGTGTTGCCGATCATTATCCTCCTTAAATCGGCGCCTTTTATGGCGACAACCTTTGTCGGTTTTTGACAGACCGCCGAAGACATAAGGATATGGGGCAAATCTAAAAGTGTTGACCAACAACCCAAAACCCTGCCTCGTCCAAGGATCTCGATGACAACATTGCCTTTGTGCTTTCCCAGATCCACGGCTCTTTCCAGATATATTTGGCCTTCAACAATAATATAAATATGCTCTCCGTAATCTCCTTGTCGAAAAACGTATTCACCGTTTTGATATGTCATCATCTGACCGAGTTTTGAGATTTCAGACAATTCACGTGCTTGAAGCAACTCGAAAAACTCACAACTTCTCAAGGTATGTTCCATCTCCATACGGTTCATCTAACACCTCTTTCACATTTCATCCAACCGAAAAAAGGGGTTTCCCGGTATTATTCGGTAAAAAAATGTATTGGAAAGGGTTAAGAAATACCTGTACGATCCTTAATTTTTATAGAACGGGTAAGGTCGAAATGTTCGATTAAAAATTCGGCCACTTTTTTAATTTCCCGGGGAGAAAATACAGGCACGCCAATATCGATATCAGAATCGCTGATGAGGGCAAGCAGTTTCTCGTCATTTTTGCATAAAGGTTCAGTTGTGATCTCAGCTCTGAAAATTTCCAGTTTGGGCATGTTGCATCGCTTGTATCCTTCGGTTAAAATAATGTCCATGCCGTTGAAAAAGGAGAATAACTCATCCGGTTTGTGATCATAGTCCACATCTTTTACCATTCCGATTTGATAAGGAGATGAAATAACGGTGGTCGATGCGCCGGCATGTTTATGACGCCAGCTGTCTTTACCGGGTTTGTCCAATTCAAATCCGTGGACATCGTGTTTTATGCTGCCGACTTTTAAACCCCGTCCCGTCAGTTCGGGAATTAATTTTTCCAAAAAAGTCGTCTTCCCCGACCCGGAATTACCGATAACGGAAACAACCGGCGGAATTGTTTTTTTCTTTAATTTCTTCATCATATTAATTTCAAAAAAACCATCCTTTCTTCCCGTTTTTTATTTATAAATGTCAATGAATATTTTATCATCAGCCAACATGCATTTTTTCTTCAACAATCTGTATTTTTTTAACAAATCTTTCCCTTCTTTTGTCAAACGGCTTCCTGTTTTTCTGTCCGTATGAACAATCTTGGTGTTCAGGTGTTTTTCCGTGTACTTAATTTTGCTCCAAACCGCCTTGTACGACATTTTCATCATCTTTGCGGCCTGATTAATAGATCCCGTATTTTCAACGTGTTCCAGAATCTCCATTCTCCCCTCGCCGATGATGATATTATCGTTTTCATCGACAATCCAATGACTTGATCTTAATTTTAATTCTACCATGTTTCCTTGTCGAACAACCTGAAATCCGAAACAATATCGTTTCACAAAGGCAATGAAACGGATATCTCATCTTTTATCGCAAAAACGGTGCGTATAATAAATAGCAGATTAATTTTAAATCTGCATTTGTTTCCTTAATGTAAGGCTTCTTTTTAAATATACGAGATTCTAATACGCTTAGCACAAAATCCGCAATTTTTAAACCGGCATCAGCAAGTGTCAATCTTGTTACAAGTGTCGGGCTTGGCCTTTCCGGTTTCATCCTTCGAAGCAGGTCCGAATAGGGGCATAAACATTTCGGGTCTCTGGAGTTTGGATGCTGAATGCCAGAAATTTTTACGATTTACAAAAGAATCCGTCATTGATATTAATTTGATGATGTGTGCAACTGCAAGTACAAAAAGGATTCATGCCGTCAATGACACTCGAAACAAAAAATACCGATGCGCTTTCTCTCACATGTAAATTATTAGGTTTCAATGCAATCAATCCCCCGGGTCATGAGCATGATTGTGCAAAATATGTTGGAGGTGCATCTGAATATGCCTTGAAAACGAAGCTTTTTATCTTAATGTCATTGGGTCTCAGTCTGTTATCCGCAATATTTCTTGCCGGTTGTTTTGTGGATAACCAGAGTGCACCCAAAGTGCAAAATCATGTAAAAGGCTTTAATGATTCGCCGGCCATACGGACGGATGATGATTTCGTTTGCTGGTTTAACGCCGAGACCTCGGATAAAAAAACCGGGGTGGCATTGGTCATTCATGGGCTCAATCTGCGGCCCGGCAAAATGGAATCGATTATTTCTTTGCTGGCGCATTACGGAATGGACGTTTTAAATGTATCCTTGCGCGGACATGGACAAAACTTCACCCAAAAAGAGGGGGTGGATATCCGTAGCGCCCGGATGGACGCCTTTAAAACCGTATCTTATCAATTATGGATCGATGAAACACATCGTGCCTATCGTCTTGCGAAAAAAAGAAGTGATGAAAAGAATGTCCCATTGTTTTTTATAGGCTTTTCAATGGGCGGATTAATGGGTGCCGACCTGTTTGCATCCTATCCGGATGTCTGTTTTGATAAGATGGTGCTCTTTGCACCCGCATTTAAATTACATGGAATCACTTATTTTGGAAAACTGCTGTCTCCATTCCCGCGGCTGGTTATTCCGACATTAGCTTCAACGTCTTATCTCACGAACAGCGGGACACCCATGGCGGCCTATAATGCGCTGTTCGAGGCCGTCCGACATTTTAACAAAAATATACACCGAAAACTGAATATTCCAACCATCATCCTTATCGACAAAAAGGACGAATTGGTTTCGTACCAGGGGTTAAGGCGCATGGTTGAAAAAGAAAATTTGGACCAATGGAAATTTCACCTTATCCAAAAAGGACAAATCGACGTCAAGGAAAAAATGAACCATCTTATCATCGATGAACCGTCGGTCGGAAAAGACATCTGGAATGAAATTCAGACCATCATAATAAAGCATTTACTGCTTTAATTCGCTATTACAGGCTGTTTTTCAAAAAAAAGCAATACCACACTAGGAGCGTATTTTAGCGAGCGAACACTCAATTCTATCACACGAATACATCATGGCTTTCAAATCGATCTGGATTCAAATTGTCCTTTACATTCTTTTCGCAGGCGTATTGGTGGGCTGTGAATCGGTACGTTATTACAATCAGCTGATATCCGGCCAAATGACGATTCTGAATAAAAAGCAACCCATCAAGCAGGTACTTCTCGAACCCCATATTCCTTCAAAGCTGAAAGAACAACTCGGGCTTGTCTTAGAGATTCGGGAATTTGCGAAGAATGACCTTTTCCTGCCGGTTGATGATCACTACCTCAACTTCGTAGATCTCGAGCGTCCTTTTGTCCTTTGGAGTGTTTATGCAACACCGGAGTTCTCTTTAACACCCAAGACATGGTGCTATCCTATTGTCGGCTGTGTGTCGTATCGCGGCTATTTCTCCGAGGAGAATGCTCATGCTTTTGAAGCAAAACTGAAGCAACAGGGATATGATGTTTTTGTTGGCGGCGTTGCTGCCTATTCAACATTGGGGTGGTTTGATGATCCGGTTTTAAACACATTCGTATATCGCAACGAGATTAAACTCGCAGCATTGATCTTTCATGAAGTGGCCCATCAACTTCTGTATGTAAAAAACGACACAACCTTCAATGAAAGTTTTGCCACCGCCGTCGCGCAGGAAGGCCTGCGTCGCTGGCTGCAAACAAAAAACGATATTCGTGATTTCAGTGATTATCAAACGGATTTTCAGCGCCATCAAGAATTTATTCAGTTGGTTATGAAATATCGAAAACAGCTTGAATTGCTCTACGCTCAGGATTTATCCATATCGAATATGAGGAAGGCCAAGTCCGTGATCTATAACGACCTAAGCGATGAATACAGACGATTGAAACAGCAATGGAATGGATTCTCAGGTTATGACAGATGGTTCAGCAACGCGTTAAACAATGCCAAATTGATATCTGTGGCTACCTATTATGATCTTGTACCGGCATTTTTAAAACTTTTGCAAAACAACCGATATGACCTTAAACAGTTCTACACCAACTGTCAAAATCTGGCGAAAAAAACTGAAAAAGAACGGCGTATTTATCTCGAGCAATTCTGAAGTTGGACCGCTCGATTCAATCCCACTAAATTCAGCGAAAACAACGGGTGAATCAATGAAGCAGGCACATCGCCTGATTTTATTCACTTCGATCATCTTTGCTTTGGCGTTTTCAAGCGCTTCCTGCATGAACAATTACCAGAAGACAGGGAATGTTGTCCTTACCGGCTTGAAGGCACCGGTGACCATCCTGCGAGATGAAAAAGGAATGGGGTATATCCGGGCAGACCAAATGGATGATGCTATTATGGCCCAAGGGTTCCATACCGCTCAGGACCGACTGTTTCAAATGGAACTTAATCGCCGTATGGCAACCGGTCAAATCTCCGAAGTGCTGGGAGAAACCGGCAAAGAATCAGACATTAAAATGAGGCCCCTCGGTTTTTATCGTCATGCGAAAAAACACGCAGGATTTCTCGACCAACAGAGCCAAAGGTTCATTCAACGCTATATCGACGGAGTCAATGCTTATATTGGTGCGCATTCAAAAGAGCATCCCCTCGAATTCAAACTGATGGGTATTCAACCTCGACCCTGGAATATTTCAGACTCCCTTGCCATTATGTACTATATGGGTTGGGCCACTTCTGCAAATTTAAATGCAGAAGTCGTTGCACAAATGCTGATAGAAAAATTAGGTGAAGAATCCGCCAAAAAGATATTCCCCCTGAATATAAACCCGGATGACCCGTCTCAAGAAACACATGAATTTATACCCATACGGAAGGAGTCTGCTTCCATATATCTTGCTTCAGATGAAAGATTGATGTCGTTTTTAACAGATCCTGAATTATTTGATCAGGCCATTAAAAACCATTCGAAGGATACACTCGAGTTGCTTCCATCTTGAGAAATAACAGTTCAATCTTATTCTTTTCATGATCGTTCAAATGAATTTTCATAGGTGCAACAGCCCGTCTTAAATTGACTCATCCAATTAAATAGAGTAAGGTTTTATTCAAATGAATTTCGTTTAAATCGGCTTATCGATTTTTAAGGAGAACGAACAGATGAATGAAAAAAAAGACTGGAAAAAGCCGGTTGCAATTGTCCTGCTCATCGTACTGCTTGGGGGATACTATGAAGG
Source organism: Desulfobacterales bacterium (assembly GCA_046484425.1). Taxonomy (GTDB): domain Bacteria; phylum Desulfobacterota; class Desulfobacteria; order Desulfobacterales; family UBA11574; genus UBA11574. The sequence goes on from JAWOIY010000183.1 coordinate 53,032, forward strand.
TTTGAGTGTGGAAATGAAGACCATGGCATTACCGCTGGCGATTTTTTTTGCGGCAGGCATTCTTATTGCTCGCTTAAAAAAACTCGAATATGAAATGACGACATCCAGATTGAACGCACGGGAAGCCGTCGTTCAATCCTTAATACTTATAGACCAAAAAGGAAATGAGCGTATTTCAATTTCAACCGACCCCGAAAAACAGTTGATGACGTTTTTCGATTCCGATCATATTCCCCGTGTCACTTTAAATATATTGAACAATGCACCGGTTCTGAAACTTGTTGGAAACAAAGGTGATGTAACCATCGAATTCGATGAAGACGGCCTGCCGCATTTAAACCTGAAAGATGAAGCAGGTTCGGTCCTGTGGTCCGCTGTCTAAACACAAAATTTTGGTTTTTTCGACATTCCTAAAGCGCGAAAACAAAAAAGGGGAGACCATATGAATATGGACATATTTGAGGAAATGGACGCATCGGATCTGAAAAAATACTTGAAATTTCTGCTGTGGCACTACCGGGTTGTTGATGCCTTCTGGTTTATCTATCTGGGCGAACAGTTTGACCAGCAGACCGCCGAGAACATCAATGAAAAGGTCTGGGACCGTGTATCGGCAATGGCGGCAACGAATCTGGTGGAACGATTCCAGATTCGGGAAAAAGGTCTCAAAGGCTTTGTCAAGGCCCAGAAACTCTTTCCCTGGTGCATCCTGGTGGGATATCATATTCAGGAATCCGACAATGAAGTCATTATTTCCGTTCCCTCCTGCCCGACCCAGGAAGCCAGATTAAAACGGGGTTTGGGTGAATATGTCTGTAAGGAAATGCACCGCAGAGAATTTACCAGTTTCGCCCAAGCTGTTGATGAACGTATCCGGGTTGAATGTCTTTTTGCACCTCCGGATCCACATCCCGAAGATATGTTCTGTCAGTGGCGCTTTTATCTTGAACCGTAAGAAACGACCTCTGCCAATTATATTAAGTCATATAATCTGATTTTGTAACCCGAAAGGAGGCACCATGTATTTACCCAGGACCTACGAAGATTTTATCAAAAAGTTTCCGAACGTTTTTGAGGATTATCAGCAATTGGGCAAGTCATGCCGGAAAACTGGTCCCCTGGATGAAAAATATCAGGATCTCATTAAGCTCGGTATTGCCATCGGCGCCAATTCCAGGGGCGCCGTTATGTCTTCCACCCGAAAGGCGCTGGCCGCAGGTGCCACTTCCGAGGAAATTATCCATTCAGTTCTATTGTCGTTAACCACCACGGGATTTCCAAACATGATTGCTGCATTGGGATGGGTCAATGAAGTTCTTGAAAAGCATCTTTAGAAATATTGATTTGAATTTGTTCTGAAAATTGAGCGATACCGCTTACTGTAGTTTTCCGTATTCTGCCAGATTTTCCAGTCCGCTCTGATCCAGAAGCTTTATGTCCCGGCCGCTGGTATCGATCAGATGCTCTTTGTTCATTTTCGCCAGAATTCTTGACAGGGTTTCAGGGATTGTACCCAGAAGGCTGGCCAGTTGTCCCTTTGAAATGTTTAATGTAACAATATCGGTTTGACCCTGTTCTTTACTCAAATACAAAAGATATGACGCGAGGCGGCCCGGCACTCCTTTCAAGGAAAGATTTTCGATCTGGACGGTAAATTGGCGAAGGCGCATGGAAAGCATGGCCAACATATTCAGGGAAAGAGAGGGATTCCGGGATATGAGATCAATAAATGCCGTTCTCGGGAAAAAAAGGAGGTGGCTTTTAAGCAGGGTCTGGGCGTTGGCCGGAAATTTTTTTCCGGCAAAAACCGGAACTTCACCAAACGGATTTCCGGGCCCAAAGATATGAAGAATATGTTCTTTTCCCTCGAATGAAACCTTGTAAATTTTAACCCTGCCGTCTGCAACAATATAAAATCCGTTACAGTCGTCTCCTTCTAAAAAAACCGTTATACCTTTGTCGTAAAATTTGTCCACCGCAATCTGTCTTACGTCATTCAACTGTCCTTCAGACAAACCGTTGAAAAGAGGAGCCTCTGAGATGATGTGAAGTATTTTTTTCATAATTTTTTCTTTTTTTATTTAAATTATCACTTTTTTTTGACTTAAGTCAAGGCGGTGGATTTATTTATAATGTAATTTTTGAATCAACGGTTGGGAAAAAATATACCGATCGAATATAACCCATGTATGAAAAATTTTTACATGCCCAACAATGAATAGATTCAACAAACAAAAAGGAGGCCAATGATGTTTTGTTTTCAATGTGAACAAACGGCAAAAGGTGAAGGGTGTACCAAAGTCGGCGTATGCGGGAAGCAGCCGGAAGTTGCCGCCCTTCAGGATGTTTTGATTTATGCGGTAAAGGGTTTGGCACAGGTGGCCCTTGAAGGTCGAAACGTCGGTATCAGCGATACATCCATCGACCATTTTACCTGTGAAGCCATCTTTTCCACGCTGACCAATGTCGATTTTGATCCGGATCGATTCGTGAGACTGATCCAGAACACCGTAAAATTGAGAGATGAACTCAAGTCAAAGATAGCGGCGGCCGGCGGAAAAACCGATTTCCCGGACGGGCCGGCACACTTCACACCCGAGGCCACTCGAGAAGGTCTTGTGGCCCAAGGGGAAAAAGTCGGTGTTAAATCCGACCCGGACATCGATCCTGACATTCTATCTCTCCAGCAGCTCTTAATATACGGCATCAAAGGGGTGGCCGCCTACGCGGACCATGCGGCAATACTGGGAAAAACCGATACTCGGATTTTTGATTTTATTCATGAGGCCATGGCCGCTACCTTGAACAAAGCGCTGAGTGCAGATGATCTCGTCGGCCTTGTTTTTAAATGTGGAGAAATAAACCTTCGGGCAATGGAAATCCTGGATGCCGCAAATACAGAAACTTACGGACATCCGGTTCCGACATCCGTTCCTTTGGGTGCGAAAAAAGGAAAGGCCATTCTGGTTTCAGGACATGATTTAAAAGACCTTGAAGAAATCCTGAAGCAAACCCAAGGCAAAGGGATCTATATATATACACACGGTGAAATGCTCCCCTGCCATGGATATCCTGAACTGAAAAAATACGATCATTTTTACGGGCACTACGGCACCGCGTGGCAAAATCAGGCCAAAGAGTTTGATGCGTTCCCGGGTGCAATTTTGATGACCACAAACTGTATTCAAAAGCCCAGAGATTCTTACAGGGACAATATTTTCACCACCGGTCTGGTGGGCTGGCCCGGCGTCACTCATATTGCCGACAAGAATTTTGCACCCGTGATTGAAAAAGCGTTGGAATTGCCCGGATTCACGGAAGATACCCAAGGCAAGTCGGTGATGGTCGGCTTTGCCAGAAATGCGGTCATGGGCGTTGCCGGGACGGTGATCGAAGCGGTAAAAAACAAAGCGATTCGTCATTTTTTCCTGGTTGGCGGATGCGACGGCGCCAAGGCCGGACGAAATTACTACACGGAATTTGTGGAAAAAGTGCCTGAAGATTGCGTGGTCCTAACACTGGCCTGTGGCAAATTTCGTTTCTTTGACAAGGATCTGGGAGATATCGGCGGGATTCCGAGGCTCCTGGATGTCGGTCAGTGCAACGACGCCTACTCTGCCGTTCAGATTGCATCGGCCCTGGCCAATGCCTTTGAGTGTGGGGTGAATGACCTTCCGTTGTCCATGATTCTGTCATGGTATGAGCAAAAAGCCTGTGCGATTCTCTTGAGTCTGCTGTATCTCGGAATCAAGGATATTCGACTGGGTCCGAGTCTGCCGGCTTTTGTTTCGCCGAATATTCTCAATGTTCTGGTGGAAAAGTTCAATATTATGCCGATCAAGACACCGGATGAAGACCTTAAGGCAATTTTAGGATAATTTCTTCTCGACAGGATTCACAGGTGATTAGCGTATGTCTTGTGGATCCTGTTAAAAAAGTTAATCATAGGAGGAAAAAATGAAATGCCCGGGACAAGACAGCCGGTACTGGAAACCAGGCTCTATCTTTGAGGCCAAATGTCCGGAATGCGGCCATTTGGTAGAGTTCTTTAAGGACGACACCACCCGAAAGTGCCCCAAGTGCGAGCATAAGTTCGCCAACCCCAAAATGGATTTCGGATGTGCGTCATACTGCCAGTATGCAAAAGAGTGTATTGGGGATCTGCCGCCGGAGCTGTTGGCTCAAAAGGAAGACCTCCTAAAAGACCGCATTGCTATCGAGATGAAGCGCTATTTTAAAAGTGATTTCAAACGGATCGGCCATGCAACCCGGGTGGCTCGTCATGCCGAAAGGATCGGCAGAGACGAACGGGGCAACCTGGCGGTGATTCTGGCCGCAGCGTATCTGCATGACATCGGTATCCATGAAGCGGAAAGCAAGTATAACAGTACGGCCGGAAAATATCAGGAGCAGGAAGGGCCGCCCATCGCAAGATCCATCATGATCAAATTAGGCGCAAAAGAAGAATTGATCGAAGAGGTTTGTGATATCATCGGGCATCACCATCATCCCAGATCCGAAGAAACGGTGAATTTCAAAGTGCTGTACGATGCGGATCTCATTACCAACCTCGAAGAAAAACAGAAAGATAGCCCCATAAACAATGATAAACTTGTCCAGATTATCGAAAAATCATTTTTGACGGACAGCGGACGTGAAGAAGCAAAGAAGACCTTGTTGAATTAGCTTTGTTTCCATGGGTATTCCTCATTCGGACATGCGAGTTTTCCTAACCAATAAAACAGATGAAACCAAAGGGTTTAATCATGAAAACATTACGAAAAATAATTGAAATCGATGAAGAATTGTGCGACGGGTGTGGCCAGTGTGTCCCTTCCTGTGCCGAAGGCGCCCTTAAAATCGTGGACGGCAAAGCACGAATTATTGCAGACAAGCTGTGTGACGGGCTCGGGGCCTGTTTGGGAGAATGTCCCACCGGAGCCCTCCGCGTCATTGAGCGTGAAGCCGACGAATTTGATGAGGAGGCGGTTGAGGAACATCTAACAGAAAAAGAGACCGCTAAAGAAAAGCAGCATATGCCCTGCGGATGTCCGTCCACCCAGATCCAGACGTTTGTGCCCATCGAATCTCATCCGGAAGCCCAAATTCCGGCCATAACCGCAACCAAGGGCGAATCGGCGCTTTCTCACTGGCCGGTTCAAATACGGCTCATTCCACCCAAGGCGCCTTTTCTTAAAGGGGCTGACCTTCTGGTGCTGGCGGACTGCGTCGCAGTTGCCTATGCAAATTTACAACAAGATCTCATGGCCGGAAAAGTGGTGATGATGGGATGTCCCAAATTCGATGGTGCTGAAGAATATATCGAAAAATTCGCAGAAATTTTCAAAACCGCCGGAATCAAAAGTATTACCACGGTCTATATGGAGGTGCCGTGTTGCTCCGGTCTGCCGATGATCGTAAAAAAGGGACTTGAAGCATCCGGCCGAACCATTCCCATGATTGATGTTGTCATCAGTACCCGAGGCAAGCTTCTGGAACAAACCAAAGAAAGCGTAAACTAACAGCCCTGGCTGGGTAAAATAGAGGTGAGCCTTCCCCGTCATAAAGGGCGGAACTTGCGCTCAGTAGACCGGTCAAGCATCAGCACGGAATAGAATATCCACAGTTGGGTTATAAAAAGTGGGGAGATCGCTGAACCTTGCAAGAATGAATGATACAGTCCGCCGGTATCCGTTACGGTTAGATCAAATGTAAGGACAGCACCCTCTGGTCCTACGTCCGGCGCCTTAAAGGTCGGCTGAAAGGAAGTCGGATCGGACAGGGTTACGCCCGTGCCGCCGGCTTGGGTCCAAATAAGAGGAAATGCCGTCATCAATATCTACAGAAGAAGAACCGTCTAATGCAACAACAATCCCTTCAGTTACAGTCTGATCAGGTCCGGCATTCGCCTGGGGAGGCTCATTTTGCCATGTTACGTTTACAACACACCCATCTTTTCCCTGATTTTCATAACACACGCCACTTTCTCTTTGCATTGGATAATTCATTAATGAGAAAGGCGCCGTTTAATGGGTAAAGAGTATTTTGAACGAGAGGAACTCTATGCGTGGTTGGCAACCGGCTGTCGTAGCTTTTAAGCCTTAGACCCTTGGCTTTGCGTCCCCGCTTTTCAGCGGGTTTGCCCTTTCACTAACTGGATTTATCCAATATCTGAATAAAGTTTTAAGATGGCTCCGTATATTAATTTGAATAAAAAAATTTTTACATTTTATTATGCAATATATTTGATGTCATTCCAAAAAGAAGAGGACGTTTTAATATCAAATACTTAACTTAATCCCGGAGGTTCGCGAACCAGAGGTGTTTGACATTCTTTCTTTAATCTTATAAATTTATCTTTCAAATTGAACGATACTTTCTTTAAAAAGCTGGAGAAATAACAGGTAACAATTAATTCGATTGATTGGAGGACCTTATGAAAAAGATCAAAATTTTCCTCTTGACACTTTCAGTTATGATGATCGCTGCAACATTTTATAAAGGGATTGCCATAGCGGCACAGGTTACGAGAATTAATACGAATAGAGGACTTATTGTTATTGACGGAACCAAGGATGACGGATTTGTTATGGGAGCTACAGTATGCTTTTATTCCGCCTCAGGTGAAGAAATAGTATGTGGCAGTGTTCAGCAGACATCAGAGTCCTATGCGACGATTAAAGTAAACAACAGAGAAGCAAAACAAATTAAGTTCGGAATGGAAGCAAAAATCCCTGAAGAAACATCGGAAAAAGAGGTAACAAAAGAAGAAAAAAGCTGTATTGATGATTCGGAATGTGGTTATGGCGAAGTTTGCATTAATGGTAGATGCTATAACACAAAATGACAGGACGTTTCAGGGAGTGAATAAACAATGAAAATCAAAAGTTTAAGAAATAGATAGCTGGTAACAAGCACGTGAAAAAGGCAGGGCTTGTTTTTAGTCCTGCCTTTTTTATGTTCTGGACTTGTGAGGTCTGCTACTAAAACGTAACAAAATGATAATTGATCTTTAGATGGTTAATCGGAACATGCAACCATCCGGGAGAGAATAACGATATTTCTATTTTTCATGGGGATTATTCCTTTCTGTTATTTCTCACAAAAGACTATTTACCAATGGATCAGTTTTGTGCCTTTTTTGAAGAAATTAGTTCATTGATGGCTTTGTCAAGTTCAGAAAGTCGAAATGGTTTTGACAATATCTTGTCCGCTTGGGAATTTGTAGCAAACTCTCCGGGATATCCCCCCCATCCAGTTATTATTATAACAGGTATGTTGGGGAATTTTGTCTTAATAATTGAAATAAGGCCTATTCCGCTTATTCGTGGCAAAACGATATCTGTAATGACCAGGTCAAATCCGTGATGATCATTTTCAAGTAATTTCAATCCTTCCAAACCATCAATAGCTGAGGTGACATCGTACATTTTTTCATTAAGAAAATAGCAAAGGTTTGCTAAGACATGTTCGTCGTCATCGATTATTAGTAATTTTAGAGACGGTCCCATTCTATTTAAATTGACATTTAATTTAGTTTTTTCCATTTGTTAATGGTAAGATTTTGTGGTTTTTATCAAAACAGATTGCCATGCCTTGTTGGCTTGTTCGAATTACAGATCCTGTAAAATATATATGAGATATTTTACTCTTCACATTTTTAAATTTGTTCAGAGGAAGAATAATATCTAACTTAACATCAGTTCCGACCGTCAATGGTTTATTTGTTTTGAAAAAAGTACCTCCTGCACAGATATTACTGGTCAGTAGTGTATATGATTTCTGCTGTTCGCTCTTATCAGTCACTGAAAGATAGGTGGTAAGTTCAAGATCAAACCTTTCCATCTTTCTCTTTTCGATTTCGACCACAGTAATAAATCCTGACTTTTAACAATTGAGGATTTGAATAAGGTTGGTAAGTGATTTATAAGCAATTGATGTGCCAGATCCCAGGAAAAAAATAACCAATTGGTATTATTATAATTATAATCTAATAATTTAAATGAAAAACTGATATATGAATGATTTTTCATACAGCGAACAAAAGTGATCTGACAAAAAAAGAGATATGTTGTTGAAAAATAACGACTATTAAATGAAGGAATTTTCATTCGCCTGGTGTGGATTGAATATTATGTCCAATCTAAGACTTTCAATTTACTGCTATATCTCTGGAAGACTAAAATCGGTTCTATTGGTTGTGATATCAAATTCTGAGGACTTAACTATTATGGGATGTATTCGTGCCACTCCCCAATTTTGCATATAAGGTATTGGTTTGGTATTGACAGGGTGCCTTTATTTCGTTAACCAGGCTATTAAGGGGGGTTAACCGGAAGGATTGAATCAATCATGAAAGGTCAGATTCTGAATATATTAAGAACTGAAACCGGAGTTGTTTCCGGGAAAGCGCTCAGCACGCATCTTGGCATTTCTCGGGTGTCTGTCTGGAAGCATATCAAAAAACTCCAGGAGGTTGGATACTTTATCGAGGCTTCGCCCAAGGGCTATCTGCTTGTCAGTTCCCCTGATGTCCTTTATCCGTGGGAATTCGGGGATAAAGGGTCCAAAATTCATTATTTTGATGAAGTGGAATCCACCATGGACATTGCAAGAAATCTTGCAAGAAACCAGTGCCCCCACTTTACGGTGGTCATTGCCGGCCGACAGAAAAAAGGAAGGGGGCGGCTCAAGAGAACCTGGCTGTCATCGGAAGGGGGGCTATATTTTACAATTGTTGTCAGGCCGAAGATACCACCGGCGTTCAGTTCGAGGATCAATTTTGCCGCATCGATGATTTTGGCCAAGACCCTGCGAAGTATGTTTAAAATTCGTGCCATGGTGAAGTGGCCCAACGATATACTGGTTGAGGACCGGAAGATTTCAGGACTCCTTTCCGAAATGGATGCTGAGATGGATATGGTGAACTTTATCAATATCGGATTGGGGATCAATGTCAACAATGATCCAACGCCCCATGAACCCGCGGCAACGTCTTTAAAAAAGATCCTCGGCAGGGAGGTGTCGAGGAAAGATCTGTTAAAGACATTTCTCGATGATTTTGAACATGCGCTGAATGAATCGGATCTGGAACATATAGTATTTGATTGGAAAAGATATGCGGGCACATTGAACCGGCATGTCAGGATCGTTACAAGCCATGAAGTTTGGGAAGGTTTGGCCGTGGATGTGGACGAGAATGGTGCACTGGTGCTGAAACTCGCGGACGGTTCATTAAAAAGGATTATTTACGGCGATTGCTTTCATGAATAATCAAGATGATTGATTATAGGTGATGGGTGATGAATGAAAAGGGACTGCCAATCGAAGAACCTTCCGCCACACTCCGAATGACGGTGTATGCTTCCTTGATGGCGGCGCTCACCGCGGCCGGTGCATACCTATCCATCCCCATAGGACCGGTTCCCATTGTTCTTCAGAACCTTTTTGTATTTCTCTCCGGTCTTTTGCTGGGACCTCGGTGGGGGGCCGCAAGCATCGGGGTTTATCTTTTGGCCGGGGCATTGGGTTTACCAGTGTTTGCCGGGGGTGTCGGCGGCATCGGGCGTTTTGCCGGTCCTACCGGCGGATATCTTTTGGGGTTTCTCCCTGCCGTCTATGTAGTAGGGTGGATATCCGGTACTTCCAAAAAACATGGGGTCAGGGACATCATTGCCATGGTCTGCGGCGGTTTGATCATTTATGCGTTCGGGATATCCTGGCTGAAAATATTGACCGGTATGACACTGGCCAAAACGCTGGCTTTGGGCATGTTCCCGTTCATTTTGGGCGATGCACTTAAAATCGCCGTTGCAATGCCCATTGCAAAAACATTGCGGCCGGTAATTCATAAATGAGCAGGAAAAAGTAACAAGTAAACAGCGACAGGAAAAGCGTTGAATAATATTATTGAAATCCATAATCTAAACCACCAGTTCGAAAACGGTACTCCTGGTCTGAAAAATATCAACCTTAACATTCAGGAAGGGACGTTTGTTGTCATTGCCGGACAGAACGGGTCCGGAAAAACCACGCTGTTAAGGCATCTGAACGGGCTTCTGTCGCCAACAAACGGGTCTGTGCGACTGGCCGGTGTGCCGGTATCAAAAAACCTCGCCTGGTCACGGCAGATGGTGGGGATGGTTTTTCAGGATGCCGACAGTCAGATTGTGGGTGAAACGGTTTACGATGATGTGGCATTCGGACCGGAAAATCTTTGCTTGGACCGGGAAGAAATCGAGCGACGGGTTTTTCGGGCATTGGAGACCGTGGGATTGATCGACTACAAGAATCAAAAACCCCATTTGCTTTCAGGGGGTGAAAAACGACGGCTTGCCATTGCCGGTATTCTGGCCATGGAACCCAGAATTCTGGTTTTTGACGAGCCTTTTTCCAGTCTTGACTATCCGGGGGTTAAAAAGATTCTGTCACAGATGATTTCTCTGCACCGGGCCGGACACACCATTTTGGTTGCGGCGCACGATCTGGAAAAAGTGATTGCCCATACGGATCGTCTCGTCATAATGAAAGACGGAAAAGTGGTAAGGGACGGGTTGCCGTCTCAACTCTTCGGGGAACTCGAGGCCTTTGGCATCCGAGAGCCGTGTGCGTCCCGTATGGGGATGGAGGTGCATTCGTGGCTGAAGTGACCGCATTGAGTTTCCGGCCCGGAAATTCAATTTTGCACCGGCTGGATGTTCGGTTTAAAATTTTATTTGTCATCCTGATCAGTCTGACAAGTCTTAAGGCATGGGTCCCGGGGCTTTCCGTTTTGACTTTTGTTCTCATGATTGCGCTGATGCGTACCGGACTGGATTTGAAATCGGCTTTAAAAACACTTCGGTATGTCTTTTTCCTACTCCTGCTTGTTTTCATGGTCCGGTCGCTTTCGGTTCCCGGATCGGCGGTCATCGAATTTAAATTCGTTTCCGTGACCCGTGAAGGGCTTCTCGATGGGGCCTTAGTCTGCTGGCGGTTGGCGGTGGTAATCATGACCGGTTTATCGTTGATTTTGACGACACGACCGTCAGAAATTAAAGCGGCTGTTGAGTGGGCGCTGAATCCTGTTCCGCTGATTCCGGGCAAACGGATCGCCACCATGATGAGCCTGATTGTTCGGTTTGTTCCGGTGATTTTCGAACAGGCTAAAGAGACGTTGGCTGCCCAGCGGGCAAGGGGTGTGGAAAACCGAAAAAATCCGTTGTATCGATTGAAAATGTTCGGAATTCCGCTCATGCGTCGAATATTTGAAAGGGCGGATAAACTGGCTCTTGCCATGGAAGCCAGATGTTATTCCGAAAACAGGACCGATCCTCGACTTTCTTTCGATTTATGGGACTGGCTGGCGCTTTTAGGAGTTGTGTGTTTGTGTGTTATTGCTGTGTTATAAAAAAGGTTGACACCAGAACTTAAAAATTGGCATTAATTTTGTTGACAATCCATAAATCAATCGTTATTTAATATAATTTCTGGAGGGCCGTTAACTCAGACGGTAGAGTATCTGCCTTTTAAGCAGAGAGTCGCGCGTTCGAGTCGCGCACGGCCCACCACTTGCGTGCCCATCGTCTATCTTGGCCAGTCGAAGATCCCGCTTCGCGGGAGTCCAGGCCATCCCGACTTCATGTCGGGACAGCAGGGTCTTGGAAAAGCCAGAGAATGGTAAATTGGCCGATGGGTGAACAAATAATTTATCTTGCGTCCCCATCGTCTAGCCAGGTCCAGGACACCGGCCTTTCACGCCGGCGACAGGGGTTCGAATCCCCTTGGGGACGCCA
>JAWOIY010000040.1:0-27163 GCA_046484425.1 Desulfobacterales bacterium
AAAGATAGTTTCCTGCTTTTTCTTTACGATCCCTTGCCGCGAGTTCATGCGGTTTAAAAAAGATTATCCATGTAGCGGTTGTTTGGAAAAACACCCCGACCCCTCAACTATTTTGAAATAGAAAAATCGCTTGACAGACGCTTGTGAATCCTTTAGAAAATTTGACCAGGTGCTCGTATGAGCTTAATAGGGAATCCCGTGAGAGTCGGGAACGGTCCCGCCGCTGTTATTCCGCCCTTTTTTTGAGAAGGGAACCTTTTTAGCAAATATTTGCCACTGTTCCGACATATCGGAATGGGAAGGCCGCTAAAAAGGCGGGAAAGTCAGAAGACCTGCCTAAAAAAATAGCCGCATCTCCGCGGTATGACGGAGTAATTGGGTTTCAGCATAAAAGGGTCAAGTAAACTGGGTGCAGCCCTTCAATCTTTTTAACGATTGAAGGGCTTTTTTGTTTTCGGGTATCGAGCATCTTCGGCGGGGCTTAAAACATTATGAAAGGAGGTGAGATTCATGAAAACCGGATTGATTGTTTATGTTGTGGGCACAGAACCTGCCGATTGGGATGCAGATTCAGAATCAAGAATTATAAAGCAATACATTAAAGCAGACCGGATTGAGATTATCACCATAAAATCGGGACATTTTGATGTGTTAGATGCATGGTGGTCCCTTTTAACCAGGGGGATGAAAAGAGTCGTCTGTATGATCGGAGAATTTACCCCGAATGGCAACTTGGCCCTGAATGAGCGTCAGCTTTGTCTTTGCGGATAGTGGTAGGACGGTTATGACGTTCAAGCGCTTTTTTTAGGTGATAAAAATAACCCCGATTGGGCAAAGCGCTCAATTGGGGTTATGACCGAGAATCACTGCAGGACAAATTGCCGCGGATTTAAAAATAGAGTTCAGGCCTTCTGTTGGGCAGAAAATATCGCATCCTGTGTCCTCTGACATGGTCCAGGTCTTTGGATTTAAGTTTTACGACAACCAGACTTTCCCTGTTGCTTAGATTTTTTTTAATAACGTTTCCAGATGGGCCAATGATCACCGCAACACCTGGAAAATGAAGCCCTTTCCCATTTTCACCGGTTTGGTTGCAGGCGACAATAAAAAGGCTGTTGTCAAAGGCTCTTGCCGTAAGATGGCGCATCCATGACCTGTATTTTTCTTCAGGCGTTCCTCTCGGGGATGCGTGAGGAATAAAAATCAGGTCAGCGCCTTTTATTGCCATGTGGGTGGAAAGCTCTGGAAAATGGGCATCATAGCAAAGCTGTATACCGAATTTGACACCGCTTGTATCAAACAAAGGAATCGTGTTTCCGGGTGTAAAAATTTCCTGTTCAGGGGGGGCTATGTGTAACTTTCGATAGACGCCCATAAATCCGTCCGGTTTTACGACCAGGTGACTGGAAAAAAGTCGGCCCCCTTCATCCTTTTCAACAATTCCCGCCAATATGACCATCTTTTCGCTTTTCGCCAGATTTGAGATATCCCGGGTTATCGGCCCGGGAACAGGTTCTGCCAAATTCTGAATCTCTTTGAGATTACTGTAGCCCGTAACATTCAATTCAGGAAAACAGATGATATCGGCATCTTCCTTTTTCGATTTCTTTGTCCAATGGACCATGGCATCAAAATTATGACGGACTTGCCCTGCAATTGAATGAAAAATCACGGCTGCGATAGTGACATCTTGCATATCGAGAAGGGTGTTATTGATTGTTGGATATGAAAAAACGTTTCAGAACCGGCGAAAAGTGATTTGTGGGTAACAACCCGTCAAAATTTCACCCGAAAAATCAATATCCGAGAACCCTAAAGATTGAAATGTGCCTTAATTTTATACATTTTTGCAGCAGGGAGGTTAATAATTCCGTTAACTCCAGTTTCCCGAGAGATATCTTCAAGGTTACCTGCTATTTCCTTCATCGATTGAGCGATAAAAGTAAACCAGATGTTATACCTGTTATCCCGCCGGTAGTTATGAGTCACCCCGGGATAACGGTTGACGATCTTTGCAAAGCTGTCGATTTTGTCTTCAGGAACCTTTGCCGCACAAAGGGTACTGACAAATCCTAATTTTTCAGGTGCAAAATTGCCGCCTATCCTACGGATAATCCCTTTTTGCTTGAGTTGTTTAAGTCTTTTTATAATATTTTCTTCAGAAAGATTAAGATCATCAGCGATGGAAAGATAAGGACGCCTGGTAATGGGAAAGTCGGATTGAATCCGGTTCAGTATCGCCCGATCAATTTCATCTATTTGCTGCATGGGTTACTCTTGAAATTTTCCTTTTATTAAACGTACATGGACCTTTCTGGTTCGAGGACCGTCGAATTCACAGAAAAATATTCCCTGCCACGTACCCAGTACCAGTCGATCACTTTCTATGGCAATTATCTCCGAAGGGCCGACAAGAGTCGATTTGATATGCGCCGGTGAATTTCCTTCCAAATGACGATATCCGGCCTTCCAAGGGATGATATCGTTGAGGATCATCAGAATATCTTCTTTTACGCTCGGATCAGCGCTCTCATTAATTGTTATTGCGGCGGTTGTATGTGGGACATAGAGCATACACAATCCCTGGCCGATCCCCGCAGAAACAACCATATCCTGAATTTTGGAAGTAATATCTATCAATTCCGTCTGTTTTTTTGATTTTACCGTACAAATCATAGCATCTCTCGATTTAACAAAAAAGGCCCTGCTTTAAATGCAGAGCCTTTTTTGTTAAAATGTGTGAATCAACCGTAGCCTTTTTAAATTAGACACATCCTGTGGGCTTCGGAAGGCCGGCCATCTTACATGCTCCCTTACCGGGTCCTGAGGGGAACAGTTCGTAAATATGTTTCAGCTTGAATCCGGTTACTTTTGAGAGAATGCGAACCATGGGCGCAATCCCGTTTTTTTCATAGTATTCCTGGAGAACCTTAATTACTTTTTTGTGCTCTTCGTTTAACTCCTCAATTCCTTCCTGATGCTTTACCCACTGTACCCACTCTTCAGACCAGTTCTTATAGCTGTCGATAAAGCCGTCTTCATCTACGGTAAATGTCTTTCCCATATACTCGACTGTTGCCATTCAAAACCTCCTTTTTACTTTAATTATATTTATGGCGTTCTGCCTATACCTTTTTTAATAAAAAGACTTAAAACAATTATCTGATTGATTTGTCAATGTCAATATGAAAAATTTAAATACTTTTTATTTGTATGGATGAAAAATTTATAATTTTAATTTCCTGTGAGAAGCAGCGTAGATATCCAACAAATAATGTCAAACTAGAAAAAACAAAAAGGAATAAGCAATGTCTTTTGAGGATGTTAGACCAAAAGTTATTATAATATGCGGGCCTACGGCTTTGGGAAAAACATCTATGGCCATCCATCTTGCAAAAAGCTTCGACGGTGAGATTGTCGGGGCTGATTCAATGCAAATATACAGATATATGGAAATCGGTACAGCAAAGCCAACAATCGAAGAGCAGGCATGCGTCAAACATCACATGATCAATATTATCGATCCGGATGAACATTTTGATGCCCGGAAATATGCTGCGCTGGCCCGTAATAAAGTTTTGGAGCTTCATGGTCAGGGCATTACCCCCTTTGTTGTCGGCGGGACAGGACTTTATATCAAAGCATTTTTGAACGGTCTTTTTAAGTCCGAAGCATCGAATTTTGATATCCGTGCTCGCTTAAAAAACGACTTCCAAGCCTACGGCCCTGATTTTCTTTACAAACAATTATGCCGCCGGGATCCTGAAACTGCCAAAAAAATACACCCTAATGACACATACAGGATCATAAGGGCACTGGAAGTACACGAGTCGACCGGAAAGACACTCACAGAATTCCATCAAGCACACGGTTTTAGAGAAAAACTGTATTTCGTTTTGAAAATCGGCCTGTATATGGATCGAGATATAATTTATGATAGAATTAACCGAAGGGTAGATGTAATGATCAGCAGCGGTCTTGTCAACGAAGTTAAAGCATTGCTGGAAATGGGATACTCGCCGAATCTTAAATCCATGCAATCCATCGGTTATCGCCATATCGTCAATTTTATTAAGGGCAATTGTCCGTGGGATGAGACGGTAAGAATACTAAAGCGAGACACAAGAAGATATGCAAAACGTCAATTGACATGGTTCAAAGCGGATTCCGAAGTGATATGGATGGGACCGGAAGCGTTAGAAAACATCAAAGGGCAAATAAAAAAGTTCTTGCAAGCGGAATAAAGATATATCAAAAAATACCTCAGAGTCATAATATACCGCAGTCAAAATACTGAGCTAATGGCGCACCCGAAGGATGCGTTGTAGAAATCCGGAGACCTTGAATTGCCATGAAAATAGCGATAGCACAGATTAATCCGATTATTGGCGATTTTAAACACAATTTCGACAAGATAATGCACTTTGCAGATCAAGCCGTCGCACGTCGATGCGATCTTGTTGTCTTTTCAGAGCTTGTGATTACAGGATACCCTCCCCGAGATCTTCTTGAAAGAAAGGATTTTGTCGATGCCAATATCGACTGTTTAAACAGACTCATCACCGATATCCGCGGTATCGGAGTGATATGCGGATTTGTGGATAACAATCCTGCCGGTGAAGGAAACCCGTTGCACAACGCTGCGGTGCTTTTTGAAAACGGCAAGATAATTCACAAGGTTTATAAAACATTACTGCCGACATATGACATATTTGATGAAACGCGATACTTTGAGCCCGGCCGCGAAAGCAAATTATGTTCGTACAAAGGACAAAGGATCGGTCTAACAATTTGCGAAGATGCCTGGAATGACGAGGATATTTTTCAAAGACAAATTTATTCCATAGATCCCGTGGCCCGGATCGTTCAGGCCGGTGCCGATCTGGTCATCAATATATCTTCATCTCCTTATTATCTGGGGCATGATGAGTTCAGGCGAAACATGTTCGCGTTTATGGCCAGAAAATACCAAGTCCCCTTTATGTATGCCAATCAGGTCGGGGGCAACGACAGTATTCTTTTCGACGGATCCAGTTCGGTTTTCGACAAAACCGGCAAAATAATTGCCAGAGCGTCGAACTTTGCAGAAGACATGGTGGTCTTTGATTCAACAACATTAAAAGCCAGCCGAAACAATATCCACGAAAAATCAAAATCAGATATGGAATCCGTATTAAAGGCCCTGGTTATGGGAACCCATGACTATTGCGTAAAGTGCGGTTTTTCTAAAGTGGTTATCGGGTTGAGCGGCGGTATAGATTCAGCCCTGACCGCGTGCATTGCCGTAATGGCTTTGGGTCGTAAAAATGTCACGGTTGTATTTATGCCGTCTCAATACACGTCCGGAGAAAATTATGAAGATACGGAAAAGCTTGCCGCAAAACTGGGTGTCGTCCTAATCCAAATTCCCATTGAAAGCATGTTTAAAGCGTTTCTAAGCTTTCTATCACCTGCTTTCAAGGACACCGAACCCGACATTACGGAACAGAATATCCAAGCCAGAATCAGAGGCATCATCCTTATGGCGTTATCCAACAAACATGGTGCGCTCGTTCTTTCCACAGGCAACAAATCCGAACTTGCCGTTGGGTATTGTACACTCTATGGAGACATGACCGGAGGATTGGCGGTAATTTCAGACATTCCAAAAACAATGGTTTATAATCTTGCACGTTTTGTAAATCGAGATAAGGAAATAATCCCGTCCCGTATCATTACCAAAGCGCCTTCCGCCGAACTCAAGCCGGATCAAATCGACCAGGATGATCTGCCGCCCTATGAAATTCTTGACGGTATTTTAAAAGAGTACATTGAAGCCGTTAAGGGGGTTGACGAACTGGTTCAAATGGGATTTGACAAACGGGTGGTCGAAGATGTCATTTTAAGGGTTGACCGAAACGAGTACAAACGCCATCAGGCGGCACCGGGTCTAAAGGTCACGTCAAAAGCTTTTGGTTATGGCCGAAGGTATCCCCTTGCACAGAGGTTTACCAAGATATCTTCTTAATTTTAAAAAAATCTTTTACCGGTTGCGAAGATCGGCAATAGACTTTTTGATTTTCTGAATGAGTGTCTTTTTGATGATAACCTTTAGATAAAGATCGCCGGACTTGCCCCCGCCTTTTCCGTCCTCTCCCATACCGGCAAGCCGTATTCGCTGCCCTTCCCGGACTCCCGGCGGTATCTTCACCACAAGTTTCTTGGATTTTTTTCGCAAAAAATACGCATAAGGACCGCCTTCCTGTGCCTGCTCCGGAGTCAAGCGAATGGCATCCTCGAGATCCTTGCCGTTCTTTGCCATTTTAAACCCACCGATTTGTTTTAAAAAAAAACTGGAAAGTTTTCCAAATTTGCCGGACGGAGGAAACTTGGCGTGGCTGTATCCGCCTCTTTTAAATGGGCCGGTAAAAATAAATCCTCCGGCAAAAATACCGGGACGTTTAAACTGGAATGTTCGGTACTCCTGGCCATAAAATTCCCTGAAAATATCGTCAACCCCCCGGAATCCGAATGCCTTTGCCATTTCTTCAAAGATGTGATTGATGTCTGATCCACTAAAAATATCCTGTTCAGAGTAAGTGTTCCTAAACTGGGTATGGGCTGAAGATCCGAATTGCCGTCTCAATGTATCATACTCGCGTCTTTTCAGCGGGTCTGAAAGGACGGCGTAGGCTTCATTAATAGACTTCATTTCTTCGGAAGCTTCCGGGTTTCCTTTGTTTCGGTCCGGATGATATTTAAAGGCCAGATTCCGATAGGCCTCTTTAATCTGTTTTGAATCGGCAACTTGTTTTACACCCAATATCTGGTAATAATCTTTTTGTGACATAATATTGATGCTTCTTTCAGGATCATGAGAAAACCCTAAAGCGTAAGAACATCTCCGGGTTTCATTACGATAACTTTGGTCGAGGTTTCATTTGTCACTCTCTCTGCCCAAGCATGCGGATCCTGTTTAATCACATCAAATGTGTTATAATGAATCGGAACCACCTGTTCCGGATGGATGATTTTTACCGCTCTCAAGGCATCGTCGGGCCCCATTGTAAAGTTGTCGCCGATGGGTAAGATTGCCAAGTCAATCCCCTCTTCGCCGATGAGTTTCATATCAAAGAAAAGGCCTGTATCACAGGCATGATAAATCTTTTTCCCCTCGATATAAAACAAAAAACCGCAAGGGTTACCGCCGTAAGTCCCATCCGGAAGTGCTGATCCGTGATGGGCAATCGTTAATTTTACACGGCCCCAGGGATAATCAAAGCCACCCCCGATATGCTGTGGATGGACATTTTTAATCCCCTGTTTTACGATCCAGTTTTGAATTTCAAAGTTCGAGATAACGGTTGCGCCGGTTCTCTTTGCAATTCCCAACGTATCCCCCAAATGGTCGCCGTGTCCGTGTGAAACAAGAATATAATCCGCCTCAACTTCGTCGGCCTGGACCGGGCACAGTGGATTGCCGGTAATAAAGGGATCGGTCAGCAACCTTGTTTTGCCCGATTCAATCAAAAAACATGCATGTCCGAACCACGTCATTTTTAGTGTCATTTGGAACCTCCTTAAAGAACTCCCACGAAATAACTCAACTTCACGGGATATTTTACTTGTTTCATTTCGATTCCCTCGAAACAGTCTTCGGAAAATTAGACCCTTTGAGAGCAAATATATATAATATCTTCAGCCTGGTGCTGTTAATCAGCGTTGATTTAAAGAGATCTTCACCTATAATTTTACTTTTAGCATAATCCCCATTTCTTGTAAAACATCATCTGATGAATGAGCCTTTCGTTTCGCAATTAACCTGAATAGCACCTATCTGAGAAACATCTGATCTAGACCAGCCTCCCCACCTTTGTTTGAACCGCGTCCAGAATCTTTCCGTTTCGCATCAGCTCCTTTACCGCATGGATGTCCTCACATAAGATACGATCGTCCTCAAGATGGGAAACGACATCCCTGATGACCGTATAAGCAGCCAAAGTTCCCTCCCCCGGCTTCATATTGGTGAAAAGATCCAGTGCCTGAGCGCCGCACAGAAGTTCAATGGCAATGACGTTCTCCGCGTTTTTAATGACTTCTCTGCATTTCCGTGCGGAAATAGTTCCCATGGACACATGATCTTCTTTGTTGGCGGACGTTGGAATAGAATCCACACACGCAGGATGTGAAAGAACCTTGTTTTCCGAAACAAGGGCTGCAGCGGTATACTGGGCGATCATAAATCCTGAATTCAAACCGCCGTCAGCGACAAGAAATGCAGGGAGCCCGCTTAACTTTGGATTGACCAGTCGCTCGATACGGCGTTCGGAAATATTCGCAAATTCTGAAACAGCCATGCATAGAAAGTCCATTGCAAGGGCGATGGGCTGGCCATGAAAATTTCCCCCCAGCAGGAATTCCTGCGATTCCGGAAAAATGAGCGGGTTGTCTGTGGAAGCGTTCATCTCTGTTTCCAAAACTTTTTTCGCATAATATACGGCGTCCTTGCTTGCACCATGAACCTGGGGCGAACATCTTAAAGTATAAGCGTCCTGGATACGGTGACAGTCCTTATGAGAGGTCACAATTTCACTGTTCCGGGTGATCCGATACATATTATCGGCAACCGCAGCTTGTCCGGGATGGGGTCTAACCTGATGAATTCTCGGATCGAACTCCATACGGCTTCCCATCAGAACTTCCAGACTGACGGCTGCGGCAACATCCGTTAATTTGGAAAGATTCAAAGCATCATATACCGCAAGTCCGCCGATAGCCGTCATGACCTGAGTACCGTTTATCAATGCAAGACCCTCGCCTGCTTCCAATCTGAGCGGTGTTAGGCCGCAATGGTTTAATGCCTCAAATCCTGACATTTGCTTTCCTTTGTAAAAGGCTTTTCCGTGACCGATCAGAACCAAGGAAAGATGGGCCAGGGGGGTCAGATCACCACTGGCACCGACAGAACCTTTTTCCGGGACAACAGGATAAACGCCTTTGTTCAGAACTGTTATGAGATGTTGTACCGTTTCCAGACGGATTCCCGAATGTCCGTTTGCAAAATCCTTGATACGAAGCGCCATGACAGCCCGAACGGTTTCTTCGTCGAGCATATCGCCTGTTCCTGTTGAATGGCTCATGAGAATATTCTGTTGAAGCTTCCGCGTGTCTTTCTTCGATATGGCGACATCGCTCAGTGCCCCGAAACCGGTTGTGATCCCATACACGGATTTTTCTTCTCTCACCCACTGTTCGATCAATTTTCGGGCCTCATTTATCCGGTGTATAGATCCTTTGCTGAGTTGAACATTGGCCCCGTGTCTTGAAATATTTATCAGGTCTTCAAGGGTCATTTCTCCCATCCCGACCGCAATTGATTTCATAACAGACATTCCTTTTATAGGGTTAGTGACTGCATTCAAACGGCAAAAGGTACTTTAACCAGTGTATAAGGTTTATGAAAAAAATTATTATTGAATACATCTTCTTAACAATAATATAATTATACGTAAAAAACAATCGTGGGGGAAAAAGCGAAATAAATAACAATACGGACTTTTGCAATGCCGTAACGACGTTTCTGTAAGAGGAATAAAACCATGCCGGGTATGAAAAAAATTATTGAATGTGTGCCGAATTTCAGTGAAGGAAGAGACTTGGAAAAAATCGATAAAATCGTCAGCGCCTTCCGAGGGAAAAACGGCGTCAAACTTTTGGATTATCAAAGGGATGAAGATCATAACCGTCTGGTGGTAACGGTCGCTGGGGATCCCGATGCCTTGAAAACAGCCCTATACGAGGCATTCCGTATGGCCATCGCCCTCATCGATATGAGACGTCACAAGGGGCAGCATCCCAGAATAGGAGCGGTGGATGTTGTGCCGTTTATCCCGATAAAAAATGTTTCCATGCCGGACACTATCGATATTTCAAAACGGGTGGCCCAACACGTGGCTGAAACCTTCGATCTGCCTGTATTTTTATATGAAGCATCGGCGACCCGGCCCGAAAGATGTGATCTTGCCAACGTGAGAAAAGGCCAGTTTGAAAAAATGGCGGATAAACTGAAGCAGCCGGAATGGGAGCCCGATTTTGGACCCAAAAAAAATCATCCAACTGCCGGTGTAACGGCGATTGGCGCCAGAATGCCTTTGGTTGCCTTTAATGTGAATTTAGATACGGACAACCTTGTTATTGCCAACGATATTGCAACAAAGGTACGCCATGTAAGTGGCGGATTGCGATTTTGCAAAGGTATTGGTGTAGAATTAAAAGAAAAAGGATTGGTTCAGGTTTCAATGAACATGACGGATTATACGAAAACGGCCCTGTACAGATCGTTTGAATTGGTTAAAATGGAAGCCAGGAGATATGGTGTAAATGTTGTCGGCAGTGAGATCATCGGCCTCGTTCCCATGGCGGCATTAATAGATACCGCGGTATACTACATGGGCATCGAAAATTTTTCCATTGAGCAGGTGCTGGAAACCAGAATCATGGAGTAAGACATTATATAGGTGTATCTGGAGACAAACCCATGTGCGGAAATTTAATCATTAAAAACGCCGCCCAATTGGTTACTTGCAGCGGCTTTAACGCAAAGCAGGGCAAAGCAATGTCTAACCTGCACGTCATTGAAAACGGTGCCTTGGTTATTGAAAATGGAACGATTTGCTCGGTGGGAAAAACAGACGATATTTTGAAGGACTTTAACAACAAAAAGAATACGGGTAAATTTAACGTCATCGATGCCGCCGGCAAGGCTGTCTTACCCGGGTTTGTTGATTCCCATACGCACCTTGTTTTCGAAGGATATCGGGCTGAGGAATTTTCATGGAGACTTCGCGGTGACAGTTATATGGATATATTGAAAAGCGGGGGAGGGATATTTAACACGGTCAAAGCAACCAGAGCTGCAAAAAAGGAAAATCTGATCAAAACAGGTATGCAACGGCTGAATTCCATGTTGTCATTTGGTGTAACAACGGTTGAAGGGAAAAGCGGATACGGTTTGGACCGAAACACGGAAATAAAGCAACTGGAAGTCATGGCAGAATTAAACCGGCGCCATTCGGTAGACGTTGTCAGCACATTTTTGGGTGCCCACGCGTTACCGGAGGAATATAAAGGAAGAACAGATGCCTATATCGATTATATGATCAATAGGGTATTACCTGAAATTATCCATCGAAACCTTGCAGAATTTTGTGATGTCTTTTGTGAAAAGAATGTGTTTTCAGTACAGCAGTCAAAGCGGCTGTTATTGAAGGCAAAAGAGAAAGGTTTTAAAATAAAAATTCATGCAGACGAAATCGAACAGCTTGGCGGAACTGAACTGGCTGCAGAGATCGGGGCTGTTTCGGCAGATCATTTGCTCCAGGCTTCGGATAAAGGTATAGGGGCTATCGCCAAGGCGGGTGTTGTCGCAACGTTACTTCCGGGAACGGCATTTTGTTTAAAAGAGCCTTACGCAAGGGGGCGTTACATGATTGATAACAATTGTGCAGTGGCCCTTGCCACGGATTTTAATCCGGGAAGCTGCTATTCGGAATCGATTCCCTTAATTTTTGCTCTGGCCACACTTTACATGAACATCTCCATAGAAGAGGCAATCACCGCACTCACCATCAACGGTGCGGCGGCGCTTGGAAGGGCGGATACCATCGGAAGTCTGAACACCGGGAAGAACGGGGACGCCGTCATACTAAAGTATCCTTCATATCACTTCATCCCTTATCATGTTGGAATAAACACTGTGGAAAAAGTTATAAAAAAGGGGGAATTGGTATATGACGACCCGTTACTCAAATTTAACGCTGTCTAAAGCGATCAATTTTCAACGAATGTTGCCAAAAAAATCTCTTTGAGCGGTCATTGAAACGTTTTTGGTTCATAAATCTTGGCGAAGTCAAGAAGCGAAACGATTACCCCTTTTTTAATCCTTTTTCCGAACGGTAAAACCCGGCCGTATGTCATGACCTGAAACAAGTACGGCTTCAGAGCTGTCAGGATAAACAGCCGTAATTTTGATCTCGCCGGTCTTGGGACCCGGCAAAAAGAACCGGTAACCATCCGTTCCTTCGAAAATGCCGCTGCTGTCAAAAACTTCAAACAAATCTCCGGATTTTAGTCCCACTTTTGAACCTGAATTGATCATAATTTTATCGGCATCGATGGAAGTGATAAATCCTTTCCATGGCTCTAAAACGATAGCGCTACAGATCTTTTCACCCATATCATCGGCAATGTTTTCAAGCGCCTTTTCTAAAATTGATGTTTTCATTTCACTATCTTCATGGGCCGATTCCATATCCCATTCATCAATTTCAATTTCGTGCATAAAACCTTCATCAAGCAGCTTGGCGCCGGTTTCCGTATCGTATGCTTGAGCTGCAATATGTACCTGAATGTAGTAATGAGTGTCTTTAAACCACCAGATACCTTTTTTCCTATTATTTGATGTGATATCTATGAAAGCCCCGGTTAAAACGGCATTCAGGCCGAGCCGCCTGCCGGTCCTTGCCAGATCAAAGTTGTCGATCCATCCGGAGTCCTTCCTGGGTATGCTTGTCAGCTCGTCGGGATAACCGGAATCGCCCGGTTTTTCCAAAAGAATGTTCGGGCATGAGGACATTATGGTTTTTGACAGATCTTCTCTAAATCTTCGCTCCAGTTCCTCGGCCATGGTGGTTTTGTTTTCAAAAAACGCCAACCCAATCCTTTTCTTCAAATCACTATCCGGAGCCCTAAAGTCTCTCATCATTTTCCTGGAGGATTTTTCAATTGAAGTAAGGGTCGAACACCCTGTAATCGGAACTAAAAAAAGCAGCAAAAATAAAATACCATCCATCACATGAATTTTTGCGGCCAAAGATTTAAGCTTTTGAAACATCTTTTTTCCCCTCAAACACGGCTGTAACCTTGGTCGTAATTCCTCCTCTTGCCGTGAAATCTCCTGTAACCTCCATATATTTTGGCTCAAGTACGGAAACAAGGTCTTCAAGAATCCGGTTAACCACATGCTCGTAGAAGATACCCACGTTTCTGTACTGCAACAGATAAAATTTTAACGATTTCAATTCAATGATTTTTTTATACGGTCGGTATCTTATTGTTATACACCCCACATCGGGCAATCCCGTCATCGGGCATACAGAGGTATACTCGGGTTGTCGAATGACGATATCAATGTCCCTCCGATTTTGATACTGATATTCGATTGGATCGAGCACATCGGTTTTTACAATATCCGGACTTTCGATACGGTATTTTATCCGATTTTCTGATGATGACGTCATCTTTTTATTACTCCGTAATTCCCGTATTTAATGTATAATCTTAATGAAATGAAAAATCGTATTTTTTAATCTTTAACACGTCTGGTCGATATGATATATTTTTTTGAAATTGCCATCATAGTGAAGAAAACGTTTTCTGTCAAACACGCCGGTTGAATTTTCAGGCCACCTGCAACGACCGCCGTGCAGATCTTTACATGGGTTTTTATTCCTGTTGAATATTAATATTGTGACAAATAAATTTAAAAGGTGCCGCAAATGAGCTCTATTGACGAACTGATTCTCAGATCAACCAAAGAAATCATTGTGAAATTTATTGAAACGGGTCGGGTGGGACCCGCCGGTTTCCAAGAACTATTCAATTCGATTTACAAAACTGTTGAACAAACCGTAAAGGGTTTGGAGGATACTCCTGAACAATCAAAAGAGTGACGGCTGGTAATTTATTGAGGGGTCGGGGTGTTTTTCCAAACAACCGTTACATGGATAATCTTTTTTTAAACCGCATGAACTCGCGGCAAGGGATCGTAAAGAAAAAGCATGAAACTATCTTTGAAATATCAATAGGTTGTCTGCATTATTTTAAAATTCTTTTAAAGATACGATTTCGGTTTGCGCCTGTTTTTTCTAAGGATCCCTAAGCCACTCAGACAGCATCCGATTTAAAAAAAGATCATCCATTCCGCTATATTCAAGAATTTAGGAGAAAAACTCCCCGATCTCTCAGATAAATCATACCGGTTTGGGGCTATGAGACAAGCCGGCTGGAAAGCGATATACGCCATAAGCGGGCATTTCAGGATAAATTCCCCATGAGAAATTCGGGTTAATGGACCTCGGCCCAGTTATTGCCCGATGCCACATTGACCTTCAAGGGCACCTTGAGATCTAAGATCCCTTCCATGATTTCTTTCACAAGGTTTTTGACAGATTCAAATTCTTCAGGCGGAACCTCGAAAACGATTTCATCGTGTACTGAAAGAAGCATCACGCTTTTCAAACCGCGCTCCCTGAATGCGGCATCCACCTGGATCATGGCAAGTTTTATGAGATCGGCGGCCATCCCCTGGATGGGGGTGTTAATGGCGGTCCGTTCTGCAAACTCCCGGACATTTTTATTGGGACTTTCGATATCCGGAAGCAGTCTGATGCGCCCCAAAAGGGTGCTTGTCCTTTTGGTCTTTCTGGCATCACTGATGGCCCGATCGATAAATGTCTTGACACCTTTATATCTGGCGAAATAATTGTCAATATAAGTTTTGGCCATTTTCTGGCTGATTCCCAGTTCTTTGGAAAGCCCGTAAGGGCTCATACCATAGACAATACCAAAGTTAATCACCTTGGCCTGCCGTCTCAGTTCGTAAGTTATAAAAGAGGGAAAAACTTGAAATACTTCGGTCGCAGTGCGGGTGTGAATATCCTCATCATTTTTAAATGCGTCGATCAGAATGTCATCGTCGGCATAATGGGCCAGGATACGAAGTTCTATTTGAGAATAATCGGCTGAAACCAGGATCCAGTCTTTTCTGGGAACAAATGCTTTGCGGATTTCGATGCCCTCATCCGTCCGGATGGGTATGTTCTGAAGATTGGGATCAGAGCTGCTGAGCCTTCCTGTGGCGGTAACCGTTTGATTGTAGGACGTATGAATCCTTCCGGTTTCCGGATGGACAAGGTCAAGCAACGCGTCCGTATAGGTTGATTTCAGCTTGGCAAGGGTTCTGTGTCTTAAAACAAGCTCAGGGAGTTCATGTTTTTCTGCAAGGAATGTCAAGACGTTAACATCTGTTGAATATCCTGTTTTTTTTCGGGTCTTTTTTTGAACCGGCAATTTGAGTTTTTCAAAAAGTATCGTCCCGAGCTGCTGGGCCGACTTGATATTAAATTCTTCTCCGGCAACTGAATATATCATACGTTCAAGCTGCTCAAGCTGGTGCTCAAACGATTTCGAAAGCGCCATCAGTTTTTCTCTGTCAACGCAAATCCCTGTCATTTCCATGTTCATCAAAACAGGGATTAAAGGCAGCTCAACGTTATTGTACAACTCCATCAGGCCGGCTCTCTCAAGTTTCGGTTTTAGAACATGGTAGGCCATCAATGTAATATCTGCATCTTCGCAGGCATATGGAACGGCCTTTTCCAAAGGAATTTCGGCAAAACTTATATCTTTTTTGCCTGAGACCTCCTCGTACGTAATCGTTTTGTGGTCCAGAAAATCGATAGCGATCTGGTCCAGATTGTGGGCACGTTTTGAAGGGTTGATCAGATAGGATGCCACCATGGTGTCGAAAATAACACCGGCAAGGTTAATCCCGTGACGTTTAAGGACCATCCAGTCGTATTTTATATTCTGGCCGACCTTTTTTACATGCGGACTTTCAAGCACGGGTCTCAACAGACTTAATACGGTGTTGAGCTCAAGCTGTTCGGGAACCTCCGGATAATCGTGGGCGCACGGGATGTAAAATGCTTCGTCCTGCGTCATTGAAAACGACAACCCAACAAGTTTTGCTTTCATGGGATCTTTTGAAGTCGTTTCCGTATCGACGGCAAACACTCCTGCTGAGTCGAGTTTCGCAATCAGTTCAGAAAACGTCGCCTTATCAAATATGGGGAGATAATTTTTATTTGAAAGATCGGACTGTTTGGGAAAAGCCTGCTGCAATTCTTTGAATTCCAAATCCTTAAAAAGTATTGACAGCTTGGCATTATCGGGTTCTTTGAACCTAAATTCTTCAGGATTAAATGACAGCGGAACATTTATATCGATTTTAGCCAGTCTTTTACTCAGAAGAGCTTGTTCTTTGTGTTGAACAAGGTTTTCACGCTGTTTCTTCTTTGTAATCGCATGAACATGTTCATAAAGGCCCTCAATAGATCCAAAGGTTTTAATTAAAGACAAGGCTGTTTTGGAGCCAATACCGGGAACGCCGGGGATATTGTCCGAAGCATCACCTGAAAGCGCCATCACATCGATCATCTGGTTGGGTTCTACACCAAAAACGTCTCTGACGATTTTCATATCCGTTGTTTTTTCTTTCATGGGGTCCCAGATGATGGCCTTGTCCGTAACAAGCTGAATGAAATCTTTATCCCCTGTAACCATTACAACGGAAAATCCGGCCTTTTCAGCCTGATATCGGAAAGTTCCGATCAGATCATCCGCCTCAAAGCCCTGCATTTCGACAACCGGTATGTTGAACCCACGGGTGATTTCCCTTATGTATGGAATCTGGATTGTCAAATCTTCCGGCATCGGCGGACGGTTGGCCTTGTAGTCCCGGTATATTTCATGCCTGAAGGTCGGCCCCTTGGCATCAAAAAACATGACCACATATTCCGGGGAGCGATCCTCAATGAGCTTGATCAGCATTCGGGTGAACCCGAAGGCCGCATTGGTAGGAAGACCTTTTGAATTGGCCAGATGGCGTATGGCATGATAGGCACGATAAATATATGCACTGCCGTCAATCAGATATAACGTTTTGTCGTTTTTCATTTGAATTCAGGTGACGGATTGTATAAACACTTTGGTTCTCTCAAGATTGATAGCGGTTGACATGGGCACGCAGTTGCTTTAGATTTTTGTAAGAGTTTAGCCTTTTGAAAATGAATTGCTCCAGGTATGCTTAAATTTTTTCTGAAAGAACTCGTAGATAACGGTTCGTAATGAAAAAACCGGATTTAGCTTCTGAGAATGGTTTTGGTTTTAAGGCTATATGATCGCATTCAAGCTAATCCAGAATGGTTTTTTCATAACGAGCCGTAATCCACTCAAACAGCTTCCAGTAAAAATTTAAGCACACCTGAAGCTTCCTAAAAACAGGCTTGTTTCCAAAATCTAAACAGTTACAGATTTTTAAATATAAAGTGTTATCGATTCTTTTACTATCATTAATTCAGAAAGACGGCAAGACCACTTGGGAAATCATCATATGAAATCAGGCAAAATAATTACTGAAGACGCCGAAATCAGAGATATACTGGAAAACGCCAGGACCATTGCAATTCTCGGCCTAAGCCCCAGGCCCGAAAGAGAATCAAATGAGGTTGCCAGATATCTCAAAGATCAAGGATACAGGATAATTCCGGTCAGACCCGGCCAGAAAGAGATCCTTGGGGAAAGAGCCTATGCGACCATTGACGATATCCAGGATAAAGTGGATATTGTGGACGTCTTCAGAAATCCCTCACAGATTGTGCCCCATGCGCACGAGGCGATACGAGTGCTACCCAGAATTTTCTGGATGCAGCTTGGTATCGAAAACCAGGAAGCTGCATCGCTATTGACAGACGCAGGTATCGATGTCGTCATGAACAAATGTATGAAGATCGAACATGGCAGACTCTTTAAAAAAAATGACCTATAGGGAAAAACGTCGCAGAGCCCGGCAAATCGACTGCCATTGTTGTAGAAAATATGCGCCCTTTTGCTGGAGATGCCGCTGCGGCTTTGCGATTTGTCAGAGTTGCATGCTGGAAAATTTCTGGGGAATGTCGTGTAACGGAATAACCTGGGAGTGCCCGGACTGCGCCGCAAATAACGGATTCGGGAATCAGTAATTCCCATTCGGCCGAAACGGAATGTTATGCTGAGAAAAGCCATAATCAAAACCTCCCATTGGTCGGTTTGAGGTTTTAACAAAGCGTTAATCGTGTTTCTTAAAAGAAGTTTTGAAATGACTTCTACTCTATTTTTATCTCGAACATTTCTTCGATTTCTTTTAAACTGTTGATATGAAAATCGGCAGAAAGAGATCTGTTTTGATACGCTACAAACGGCACGCCTGCCGCTTTGGCCGCAATTTCGTCCAGATCCGAATCCCCGATATATAAGGCATTGTTCGCCGCCACCCCAAAATGCTTCAGAATCTTGATCAGTGGATCCGGATATGGTTTGGGACGATCCACGTCAATGGAACTGACAACAATGTCAAAATATCCTTCCAGGCCGTGTTCGCTGAGAACCCGGTCCATGGTGTTCGAACGGTTTGTAGCAACGGCGGTTTTGTATCTTGGCCTGAGTTTTTCGAGCAGCGGTTTTAAATACGGTTCCAAGACCATATATTTTAAAAAAGGGATATAACTCATATTTTTTCGATAGTTCTGGGCGGGAATGAAGCTTTCCGCATCATTAAAAAGGTAGGCGATCGACTGATCTGCAGTATGGCTGTGGCAGTATGCAAATTGTTCGCGGGTCAAGGACGGTCGACCGAAATGATTCAAAATTTGATTATAATACGCCATGTTTGCTTTCGTTGTATCAAACATGACGCCGTCACAGTCAAAAACGACAACTTTGATATTTTTCATTTCTGTTGTTTTTTGTTTTCCGACCTGTCGAGAATGTTCCCGATCACACTGATTTGAATCTCAGGCCGTATCTTGCTGTCTGTTTTTAATTTTATGGTGTCAAAATAACGTCCCTTGTCTTTTTTCAGGTTTTCAACCGATAAAACATATTCCGGCTTTTTCAAGTGTTCCGCTTTTTCAAGGCTGAAACGAATATTATTTGTATTGATCGCCTTGACGTCTTTGATAGTGAACGGATAGTTGTCCTCCGGTATAACCTTCACCGTTGCTTTTATTGGATCTCCCGCAAATCCACGCAAAACAACCCGCTTCGGGACGATTGAAACAAAATTTTGAACATTACCCACAACCGTCAGGTAAAACACCGGTTGATTGGGGGTGTTGGTTTTTACCGTTATATTTTTGGTAAGTGTTTTTCCTCCATATCCATTTGTATCGACTTTGATTATTATTTTTCCCTCTCCTCCGGGAGGGATTTGTCTCGGGTATGAGACAGCGGTACACCCTCAGCCGGTTCTGACTTTTTCAATCTCCAGAGGTCCGTCTCCTTTGTTTTGTATGACAAAATCATGGGTTACTTCAGTACCATCCAGGACCGGTTGAAAAGTATACCGACTTTCCGGTACAAACACCGAAGGTGATGGAGGTGTTTGATTCGAGCCTCCGTAGGCGACGGTTTTAAAAGAAATCATGCAAAACACGATAAAAAAAACGGTAAGGAATTTAAGTTTCATGTGTAAAATATCCTTAAAAAATTTAACCATTTCATGCGGATTTTAATATGCGATCCATGGCATCAGTCTATTCCAAACCGCCAAGCCATGAAAATCTTTTTTAAGTTGCATCGATCTGAATGTCAAGGCGCATCTTTTTACATCATGAAAATAGGATCCACATCCAGTACGACCTTGACATCTCGTCGGTTGATTTTTGATAGGTTCTCAAGCCATAAATTGCGAAGAAACTGATGGAGCGGTTTTACTTTCAAACCTTTTAAAAGGATCTGCCACCTGTATTGCTTTGCGATTTTAAAAAGCGGGGCTTCTATGGGCCCCAGTATTTCTACAGACGTTGATAACGTTCTGTGCGTTCTTATTATTTCATTACAGAGATCTCCCACGAACTGAGCATGGTGCCGGGTTTTTTCTTTATTTTTTCCAGATATTTTAATCTGGACCATCCTTGAAAACGGCGGGTAGATGAGATTCTTTCGAAACCCGATCTCAGCGTTGTAAAACGACTGAAAATCTTGTTCAGTTGCAGATATGATGCTGAAATGATCGGGGTTATAAGTTTGAAGGATAACACGTCCGGGCACAGCTCCCCGCCCGGCCCTCCCCGCAACCTGGGCCAACAGCTGGAATGTGCGTTCTCCGGCACGAAAATCAGGAAAGTTCAAGGAGAGATCCGCACAGATAATACCCACAAGGGTAATGTTTGGAAAATCATGACCTTTTGCCACCATCTGGGTCCCCACCAGAATATCGATGGTCTGGTTTCGCAAGCCTTTGAGTATCTTAACCATTGATCCCATCCGCCGGGTCGTATCGCGATCCATCCTTTCGACGTTGGCGTGAGGGAAAAGTATCTTTGCAGTTGCTTCGATCTTTTCGGTTCCAAGTCCCAACAAGCTGATCCTGGAGGACCCGCAGTGCGTACAGCTTGATGCCGACGCCCGTGTAAATCCGCAATAATGGCATTTATATGCATTGGCCTTTTGATGCAAAGTCAAAGATATATCGCAATTCTTACATCTTATGGCTTCGCCGCAGGCCGAACAAACCGCATAGCTGGCAAAACCACGCCGATTCAGAAAAAGGAGAACCTGCTCTCCACGTCTGAGTGTCGTTTCCATTGCTTCATGAAGTTGAGGAGTGATAAAACGTCGACTTCCCCGGACATCTCTGCTTTGGCGAAGATCCACCACCGTTATCTCGGGTAGGGACCGTTTTTCAACCCGTTTGGTTAATGTTAATTCCTTAAACTTTTTTGTCCTAACATTATAATAGGATTGTATTGAAGGTGTAGCGGATCCCAGCAGTACCAGAGCATCTTGAAGTTTTGCCCTTACCACGGCAAGATCTCTGGCATTATATCGCAAACGGCTATCCTGTTTATAAGATGTGTCGTGTTCTTCATCAACAATGATAATGCCGATATTTGTTAAAGGCGCAAAAACGGCGGATCTTGCACCAATGGCGACGGCAACTTCTCGCCGGGCAATTCGTATCCACTGATCGTAGCGTTCCCCTGCGGTAAGCCCGCTATGAAGAATCGCAACACGATCGCCAAATCGTGCCCTGAAACGCCGTTCCATTTGCGATATAAGGGCGATTTCCGGCACCAGAACCAGAACGGAAAACCCCGCCTTGATGGCCGTCGCAGCAACCTGCATGTAAACCTCGGTCTTGCCGCTTCCGGTAACACCCGTTAGAAGGTATGCACCAAATTCACCACCTAAGGACGCTTTCAGTTTTGAGACCACATGGTGCTGTTCTTCGGTGAGTCGGTGAGGTGTATCTGATCTGATCGGTTCACCGAACGGGTCACGGTAAATCTGTTTATTAATAATAGAGATATAACCTTCCGCTTCTAAATGCTTTATGATTTTCGAAGCAGATGGAACCAGAGTTTTTATTTTTTTTACGGAGACTTCACCCTTGCCTTCAATTGCCTCGATAATTTTTTTTCTTGATCCGGATAGACCTGTCATTGGAATACCTGAACCGACCAACGACACATGCCTCTCTATTTTCGGTTTTGTGATGCCACCTTTAAACATCCGTTTATGCTCAACCAGCCCATCACGTTGCATGCCATAAATTAAGGCATTCGGGATTTTCCTTTGAAGCTTTTTACAAACTTCCTTTAAGCGGCAGGGCCCTTCCTTCAATACGTTTAAGACCTCGCTTTTCAACGGCGTGAGAGAATTTTCGAAAATCGCCTCTTCCCCTTTTTTCGTGAGGGTCATGATCGAAAAGTCATAAATATTGAGTCCGCCAGGCAGAGCACATTTGATAACATCTCCGATGGGGTGCAGATAGTAGTCAGCGGTCCATCTGAAAAAAGGTATCATGCATGATGAAAAAAGCGGTTCTTCATCAAGGATATCTAAAATCGTTTTAATTTCCTTTTGGTCATTTTTATTACTTTCACCCAGAATGTATCCCGTTACCCTGCTACAGCCAAAGGGAACAAGCACTCTTTTCCCTGTCGAAACCAGTGGTGACAGATCCTTCGGAATGCTGTAAACATATGTGCCGAACACCGGTAAGGCAATGGCAACTTCTATGTAAGATGATTCGGTGGTCATTCCCCCCAGTCCTTTGCGAAAATATTCATGTACAGCAAAATCGAACTTAAATGGAGGCTTTTTTCTTGACACTTCATTCGCTTTTCTTTAATCTATAATGTGCAAACTGCCTGTGAAAATTAGATTTTTTTTAAAACATTTTCAATTGAACATGATATTGGCAAAATATAGCGGTTATATAAATGTTTTTCAACCATCTCTAAAACAATTATGAGCACATCTTTTTTCAAGACGTCAGTTTTTCCATCCGCCATAAACATTTTTTCCCACTATAAACCAAATATCCGGCTTAAATGGTCCGTATTGAAACTTTTCAAGCACCGACACAACCAACAGATAAATGAACAGGAAATGAAGAGACCTAAAGGAGGAACATATGAATAAAATTACAAAAAAATCTGTCGTTTTTTTATTAATTGCATCCCTTGTATGTATTCCATTTGGGACTTCAGCCCTTGCAGGGACACAGACGCTGGATGAAGAAAACAGCGGCAGCATGATGACTGCCGATCTTGTTCTTGTCAGGCCACTGGGGATTGTTGCCACCGTTTTAGGTTGTGCCGTCTTTATAGTATCTCTCCCCTTTTCCGCACTGGGCGGTAATACCAAAGAGGCTTCCCAAAAATTGATCCAAGAACCTGCCTTATTCACATTTAAGCGACCCCTGGGAGATTTTTAAAACATATATTGCCGTCAAAATGGGCTTCGATCCAAAGATACGATCAAGCAAGGGGGGATAATGGTTGCACCAAAACGTCATGGGATTGAAGATTTGACTCTGTTTGCAATGGAAGTGATCCGAAGTTCAGGTGAAAAAGCACTTTCCTATTATGGCAAAGGGAATCGTCACATTAAATTCGATGAAGCACTCATTACAGAAGCGGATTCCCACTTGATGAATTTTTTTCAGAGTCAGCTTAACACCCGCTTTCCCGACCATCAGGCATATAAAAACAACCAGGTGAACAAAGATTACGCCCATGATGGAAGTCGCTATATCTGGATCTTTGACCCATTGGACGGAGTGGCCAATTTTCAAGCCGGAATCCCGATATGGGGCATCTCTCTGGCGCTGATTGAAAATTTTTGGCCTATTTTTGGCGTGTTTTATATGCCCGCAACCGGTGATCTCTTTCACGCACGTGCCGATCAAAAAGCTTTCTGGGGAGATGACGAAATTCGTGTTTCGAACAAAAAAAACATAAATGACGAAAGCCTTCTATTTACATATTCACGATTTCACCAGCACTACCGTTCAACATTTCCGGGAAAAATCCGCGATCTGGGATGCACCGGTGCTCATATCTGTTATGTCGCAATGGGCCGCGCCGAAGCGGCTGTGATTGCCAATGTAACGTATCAGGATCTT
Organism: Desulfobacterales bacterium; assembly: GCA_046484425.1. GTDB lineage: Bacteria > Desulfobacterota > Desulfobacteria > Desulfobacterales > UBA11574 > UBA11574. The sequence continues at coordinate 23,273 of JAWOIY010000040.1, forward strand.
GCTGCGGCCGGCATTATTCTTGAAGCTGCAGGCGGAAAAATCTGCAAGTTGGATGGAAGTGATTTTTTTCTCAATGAATACCTGGACGGCCAAAAGATCCATGAGCATTTACTGGTTATGGCTCCGGGCATCTACTCGCAGGTTCGCAACAGTCTCCGGGAGATTACGTAGTTTTTTTGAACATATAAAATGATTTCAAGAATCGATCATATTTCAATCGCTGTTAAAGATTATACAACGGCGCTCCATTTTTTTCAGAACATACTTGGGGCCATTCCCGGTGCCGGTGCTCAAAATAAGAAGATGAAATATCACTGGCAGATTTTTTCCTTTGGGGATCTTTCGCGCCTTGAACTTATAAACCCTCTTGGGGAAGACACGTTTTTAACGAATTTTTTAAAAAAAAATAAGCATGGCGGCCTTCACCACATCTCCCTTCAGACTCCGGACATTCAAAAAACAATGCATACGCTCGACGATCATCATATTCCTTATTTCGGGTATAATGAATATGACGACTTTTGGAAAGAGCTCTTTATCCATCCCAAAGACGCTTTTGGTGTTCTGATTCAGATTGCCGAGTTTAATCCGGACGACTGGCTGGATAAAACTCTCGTATTTCCAAAGAATCAGAAATGGGCCGTAATTAAAAATAAAAAAGGGTGTACGCTAAGCCTTGCACATCCCGGCGGAGGGAAAGTTAGACTCAACCTCACCAAAGCAGAAATCAAGGAACTTATCAGCGAGCTTGAGCAATCCGTATAAAAGCTGTTTCGAAAGAATTCGTTCGTTGGCTTCAACCATTTGTAAAGCGCCGACCGGATGATTTTGAAATGGCTTTCAGTAATGAGCCCCAGCCCTTAAGGGCGGGGCACGCAGGGAGCAGGCCGGTCAAAGTTGCTCAGGAAGCGTCCATCTGTTTTATGAGCCACTGACACATTGCGTTTACAAGATCTTGTTGATGATTGTTAAAACGGTGGTTGGCGCCAGGAATTTTAATTACCGAAACATTCGTTTTGGGTGGTGCGCTGTTTTTGAGTCGGTCAGCCATATCGGGATTCGCCAGGCGATCATCGAGTCCGTGGACAATAAGGATGGGCTTTGAAATTCGGGAAATGTTTTTGTACGGATCGGATACGGATTCTGGGCCCCTGAGGCTTACAACATGGTTGGCGGTATAAAGTGCTTTCCCTAAAGGACCCAGATTCATCAGCATCCATTGATCTCCTTTGCCACCGGCCACCAGGTCCTGGGCCTGACGAAGGACTTTGTTTGCGGTCTCAGGCCCGAATAAACTGGCATTCCATTCGAAAAGGTTGCCTGGAGGACCGGTTAAGAGTACCCCTTTAATTCTAGGGTCTTGGGTTGCCGCAAGATAATAAAGCACCCGGTTGGTTCCCATGCTGTGGCCATAGAGGAAAATGGATTTGCAGTCCAGTTGGGCCATTTTATTGACGGCCACCGCAATGTCATAACGGTTTTCTTCAAACCGGCTGCTTTTGGGGTCCCGATCATGATCACGCATGTTGATTGCCAGAGTGGTATACCCTCTATCCGTCAGGGCCTCAGGAAGAAATTCCATGATGCCGGAGTAGAAATTGCCGCTGTAGCCGTGGATCAATACCACACAGGTATTCGATTTCGGCATGCGTGGCTTCCGTAAAATACCGGTTAGTATGATGCCGTCATCGGTTTGCAATCGAACCAGATCGATTCCGGTGTCCCCGGCAGCCCGGGTCGTTTGGCCAAGGCCGATATGGACAAAAAGGCAGATCAGGATAAAATATTTGAAAAATCGAATCATTACCTCTTTATTGTGTTCAGCGTGATGAATATTTTATTGTTTGTATATTTTGGAACCAATTTAAGCGTAACCGAAAATTATATCAAGAGAATAGTTTTTTCGGAATTTATGGGGGGAATGATATGCTGATTCATAAAACAAAAGTGCAGGTTCGTTTCGGTGATACCGATCCTTACGGTGTTGTTTATTTTGTCGCCTATTTCCGCTACTTCCATCAGGGTATTGAAGAATTCCTCCGTTACATCGGCATACCTCCGGAAACTTTCTTCCGCAACAAAAAAGAAAAATACGGCATGCCCAAAGTGGCTGCCGACTGTAATTTTTTAGCCCCGGCCTACTATGGTGATTTACTCGAAATGCATACGTCGATAAAAGAAATCAAAGAAAAAGCCATTGCCTTTCAGTTTCACTTTTACCGACCTCCGGAAGACCGCTTACTGGCTGAGGGAAGTGTCACCTTCGTGGCCATCGATCATACCTGGAAGGCGATTCCTTTGCCAAAAATAATCGCAGAGAAAGTCCGCAGTCTTTAGCCCGAATAGGCATATAAAAATTTACCTGAACTTCAAATGGACCCCCTCTTTTAGTTCATGAACACTGCCGATAATTTTGGCCGCCGTCACCCCTTTAGCATTTAAGGCGTTGATGAGATGTTCGCCTTGGCTTTCCGATACCGATACCAGCAGACCGCCGCTGGTTTGCGGGTCAAATATAATCTCCTGGTGCCAACGGGGAAGGTCGGCTTCAACCCGTAGATGCTTCCTCACCATTTGCCGGTTGTAGGCATTTACGCCGGTGGTCATCCCTTTTTTGTAAACCGCCAGAGCCTCATCCATAATCGGCAAATCCTTAATCTTAATTTCCAAACACACCCCGGAGCCTTTGGCCATTTCAAATCCATGTCCGGCCAACCCGAATCCGGTAACGTCGGTCGCAGCGTGGATATCAAAACCGGCCATGACCTCAGCGGCGGTTCGGTTGAGCGTTTTAAGGATTTCCAGGCAGGCATCCATGGCCTCCTTGGAAACCCATTTTTTTAAATTGGCGTTAAACAAAACACCGCTTCCAATGGACTTGGTTAGAATCAGCACATCTCCCGGTTGAGCACCTTTGTTGGTCCAGAATTTGTCGGGATGTACGATTCCGATCACAGCCAGCCCGAATTTGGGCTCATCGTCGTCGACGGAATGCCCGCCTGCCAGAACAGCTCCGGCTTCGGTGATCTTACTCAAAGCACCGGCTACAATTTGGTGCAGCACCTCAGGGGGCAGTTTTTTAGAGGGAAAATTGACCAGGTTGAGACAGGCCACAGGTTTACCGCCCATGGCATAGACATCGCTGATCGCGTTGGCTGCTGCAATCTGGCCATATACATACGGATCATTGACAGGTGGCGTAATATAATCGGCCGTCATGACAACGGCTATATCATCGGTAAGTCGATAAACGCCGGCATCGTCACTGGTTTCATAGCCCACCAGCAAATTTGGATCCGTATGCTTTGGAAGCTTGGCCAACAAATCATCGAGCCCGACCGGGTCGATTTTTGCAGCTCAACCGCAGGTCTTTGAAAGGCTTTGCAGAGTCGGTTTTTTAAAAAAGTTAAGTTTCACTGTCTATATACTCCTAAGTTATTGAGGATTCCTGGACCATTGCGACCCAGAAACAACCCAAGGGCAATAACACCGGCACTCAATGCGCCGCAAGTGCAGCCGCTTCCTTCAAATCCTTCCGCCAACCCGGACGTAATCCGAACGGCGATCTCCGGCGCTAATCCCCCTTTGAGGCCTCGATTCAATACCGTCAATACCGCTTCGGAACACATTAACTGACGGGTCATGAATAGGTTTTCAGTCCGAAGGCGAATTTTGTGCAACAATGCCTCAATATCAAAGTCCAAAAAATCGTCTCCTTTAACCGGCAAATCAAAAAATTGAGCGGCACAGGCCTTGGGATAATCTTACGGCGTGTTCCGGAAAAGAATGAACCTGAACGCATTATTTTACTTTTTCTATGGGGTACCCGGCCCCTTTCCAGGCAAAAATCCCGCCCGGAAAACGGAATACGTTCTCGTAACCCAGTTTTAC
>JAWOIY010000114.1:0-11544 GCA_046484425.1 Desulfobacterales bacterium
CTTGAGGCGATATTTCAAAAATTCAGGGAAGCGGTCAAATCTGCCACTGAAGAAAGGGTGGGACAAATTAAATCGGATCTGGCCAAAAAGCGATTTATTTCAGGTTCGGCTGTTGTTCCGAATCTTGAAAGCGATAAAAAATGGTTGTCAATGCTTGGCCGTATCAATGGCGAGTTCAATCAGATTCTAAATGAGGAAAGGGCCGCCCTGACACAAGGGCTTCCAGGCTGAAACTGAGTACATGTATTCGTAAATACGGTTAAGTATTTATAGCTTGTTTTTTTTATTCTATGTATGCAAAGTTAAAAGTGAACTAAAGTGAACTAAAATGCCTAAAGTTAAGGTATTCTATTAATTTTAATTATAATTGGTTGCGCTGAAAGCGCGTTCCTAAACTTTAGCTCACTTTAGCTCACTTCAAACTTCAAACTTTTGGACTTCAGCTTATATGTGCCAGTGTCCAGATAAAAATACTTCATCGTATTTATGAATTAGAGAACTTAGATGTAACCCGTCCATAATTGCTGCAAATGAACAAAGTTTGTCCTGACCTCCTCTGCTCCGCTAATGATGTCCCCATGACCCGGCAACAACCATTCGATTTCAAATTCTTTGAGTTTTTTTAGGCTTTCTTTCAGCAGTGAACCGTTACCTCCCGGCAGATCCGTACGCCCGATACCCCCTTTAAAAACGAGGTCACCCGTGAACAGCAATTTTATGGCCGGCAAGTAAAGTGATATCGATCCCGGTGAATGGCCGGGCGTGTGAAGAACCTTTAGCTCAACATTGTTAATGGAGATATCGCCTTCTTTTAAAAAAAAATCGGGTTCAAGAGAATCGGAATTGAATCCCATGGAAGCACGGACCTGTGGGGCCATGGTTTTCAAAAAATGCCACTCCTTATGGTGGAGCGTAGTCAAAACGGACGTTTTCTTAAATCGCTGGACAGCTTCAATATGATCCGGGTGGGCATGGGTGCAAATGATCAATCCGATATCTTCAAGGGTTAAGTCTAATTTCATAAGCCCTTGCTGGACATGGCCGAACAAGTTCCTGTGGCCGGGATCGATGAGAATACGGGTGGGACCGTCAATTAAATACGTGTTGCAGTTGTTGGCGGACATTGATTTCCACATAAATCCATAAATGTTATCGATGATCTGCATGGTATCTCCCTATTTTATTTTTTCCCATGCTGGAAAGATGAAATATTTTCGGGCAAGTTTACCACATGAATCCCCTGAAATTTGAGACAACGGCCAATGGTATATGCTTCCGGCAGGTCTTTTTTGACTTTTTTAAACATATCCTCCGGACATGCAAACAAAAGTTCATAATCTTCTCCCCCGGCAAGAATCATTTCTTCGGGTTTCAGGTGGTATTTCTCGCAGAATGAAACAAGCGTCTGGTGGAACTTACTTGCCTTCAGATCGAGTTGTATGGAAATTTCAGATGCCACGGCGATATGCTTTGCATCCCCGGCAAGGCCGTCGCTGACATCGATGACACATGGCACACCGTTTTCAGCAAGAATGCCGGCGGCGTCGAATCGTGCCCTTGGGAATTTAAATTTGGCAATCAATTCTTTAAACCCGTCATCCTTCCGAACAAGTGAATTCATACCGGCACCGGCGAGACCGAGGGGACCCGTGCAATAGAGACCGTATCCGGGAAGCGCTGCCGACCGCTTCGGGAAGATGTCGTCACGTCCGAGGCCGACGGCAAAAAGATCCAGGGTCAGGTCAAGCCCTGCGGAAATGTTGCCGCCGCCCAGTGCGCAGTTGTGTTTTTCAAGTGACCTTTTTACCCCGGTATAGATCGCCTCGACAAGTTGATCTGAAACATAGTCCGGAAGTGTCAGGTTGATAAAAATGCTTACAGGCGTCGCATAAGAAGCCGCGAGATCGCTAAGCGTGACTTCGACGGCCTTGCTTCCCACTTCTTGGGGTGTCTGCCAGTCGAGTCTGAAATGAACGCCTTCTTTTTGTGTATCCGTTGTGATGACAGGGCGGTCTATCGGCGCCAATAAACAGGCGTCGTCACCGGCTGCTATTTTAAGATATGAAGATTGCGGAATGTCCTTAATCAGTTTGTTGATCAACTCGAACTCATCATTCCAGGGAGAAAGAACCGTCGAAGGTGGAGCGCATCCGCAGGCCGAGGAAATCTGCAAAGCGTTTTGATAGGGATCTTTTGCACCGGTAATAACACTGATGACGGCAACACCGGCAGCACCCTGTTGAATGCAGGATTCAGCGGTAGCCTGATCAATACCTCCGATGGCGACCACCGGAACCGGAGATGCCTTTACAACGGATTTTAAGCCCGAAAGACCGATGACTTTTTTTGCATCCGCTTTTGTATGGGTTGGAAAGACAGGACCTGTGCCGATGTAGTCACAATATGACAGATCCGTATTATGAAGTTCAATCATATCGGATACGGATTTTCCAACGACGGCCTGAGCCCCCAGAATACGTTTTGCCAGTGCCGGGTCCTCATCTTCCTGCCCCAGGTGAACGCCGTCCGCCAAAACCGCTTTGGCAAGGAGGATGTTATCATTGACGATAAATGGAACGGCATTGCATTTACAGATGTTCCTTATGGTGACGACTTCTTCGAAAAACCGCGGAGAAAAAGACTTGTTACGGTATTGTATGATGGTTGCTCCGGCTCGAATGGCATTCCGTACCTGTTGTATCGGAGAAAAGCCGGGAGTATCTTCATCGGTGATAAAATAGAATCGCAGCGCTCTTTTTAATTGATTAATCAGCATCTATGATACAGTCCACTAAGACTTTCTTTGAAAGTAAGGATTTGAAGCTTGAGTTACATACAAGAAGTATGGGATTCTCCCAAAGCCTTTCTAAGAACCCGATCTCCTTTCAACGTCAGGTATAACAGCAGTCTGTTATCCTTGCTTAATCTTTGCTCAACGATCCCTTTTGCCATGAGTGAGGACAGCGTTTCATTGACCTTTTCATTGACCAGTTCAGGATCCTTGAGCAGATCGACCAGACTGGCGTATGCATACTTTTTTTCGGCAATTGATCTCATGATTCTTAATTCACTGCCTGACATCCCGATCCGATCCGATCCGTTCTTCAGGATTTTTTGTTGATCCATTTTGAGATCATATCCTGTTTTAATCGGAATGATAATGGCATTTTCTTTTTTAGATTCTTCAGTTTTCTGTGGCCGTTTTATAAAAATGATCTCCTTGAACCGGCATAAGGCAAAGGCGAAAACAAGACAGATACCGTTAAGAACGAACAGATTGGCCGGATTTTTTTGTGCTGAAGCCAGCAGGTTGTTTGAGATTATATTCAAGAAGAGGGGCACGATCAGAGACCCGGCAATTCCCAGTAAACAGTGTGCGAGAACCGCTTTGAAAACCGGGGATTTCTGATTTCCGGTTAAAAAGTAATTTATCAAACCCGCCAGTATTCCCGAAATTACCATGATTCCCAACAACAGGAACAAAAAGCTATCCGAAAGAGGCGTCAACTCCAGGATTTCTTTTGCCGTTTCATTCCCCATTTATTTTCTCCAAACGAAATGATTTAAAGAGATTAAAAATCTACCCAAACTTCAAGGGTTCCTTTTCGGGCATTCGGATATTTGCGATTCAGGTTAATGATTTTAATATTTTTTTCTTTAAGATCCGTAAAAGATTTAATAAATCGGGATAAATGCTGTTTTACCAGAAACGCGCCTTCCTTATCTTGATCATTAAAGAAACGAATATCCCGGTTTTGATAGTCAACCTTTTGAATTCCTGAGACCTTGAACCCGTTTTCCTCAAGAAAAACGGATAATTTTTCTATCAGTTTTTTATTTTTAATATCCGAATAATGCAGATATATCCTGTACTTTCCATGGTGAATAATATGTTGAGTTCTATTTATTTCGGCCGGTTTTTCGGCGGGAGGTGGGAACGGCTTGATGTCGGTCTGAGTTTTTTCATTTAAAGCATCCACGGCAAGGGTTAATTTTTCTACGTTTGAACGGATCTGTTGCAAATCGGATATGACCACCTCCGTCCTTTCTAAAAGCGGTCCAGGCGTTACAGAAATTTTATCCGTTCTTTTCCAGACCAGACCGATGATCAAAAGCGTAATACCCACACCGATCAAAAGTCCGGCAAGTAACCACAGCCACGCAGGTCGCTTTTTAAGGGATAGGGCAACCGATTTTGATAATGCATTAACGAGCAACTTAAGCTCATTAACCGAAATTTCAACATTTGAAGCGCCATTATCCATCTTATTGCCCGCCATTTTTGATCTTTACCAAAAAGAGGTGAATATACCTGGGGTCAAGGTTTTCGACGGATACTTCTCCGAATTCGCTTTCGATTTCGTTGAAAAGCTTCTCCAGGGAATGCCCCAGTTTACGGGAAATTTCATAATGCCCAAGTCCTGTTTTACCTGACAACCAGTCTAAAAACAATTCTTTCATCGGAAGACTCGTTTTGCGGGGCCGGTCTTTGCCTGCCCAGAGATCATCAAAAAAGCATTCAAATTCATCCGGCGTCAGGGGCAAAAGTATTTCCGGCAGTTTCAAATAATGCCTGGCCCAAAGGGTTAACAGAAAACTTTTGTATGTCAGAAAACCGTTCGCTGCAGGATCAGGCTCAATTGAAACTAGAGAAAGAAGTTCATCAAACGCAATAATTTCGTTTAATATACTTTCGGTTTCTTCAATGTCTTTTATGGAAACAAATTCTCTGTAAAGTTCGCCTGTTCTATAATTGTCATAAAACAGCGGCTTTTTTATGAGAAGCCCTCCCAGGACTCCCATCCATTCTTCACCCCAGAAGCCCAGAAGCAAGCCTTTACTGTCAAACCAGCTTTTTTTTAACCACCTTTCCGCCCGCCATTTCAGGTCCAGGGCAAGTCCGAACCCTGCCCTGAAAATGTTCGAAAGAGGGTAGTCTTGAATCAGCGCAGTGCAGCGATCAGCGTCACATTGTCCGGTACTTCCGGATAGCTTTTCAAGCCCGATACTCAGATAGCCGCAGGCCTTTTTTACGATTTGTTTGAGTTCTTTTCTTTCCCGGATTGTTTTCCGGTCCGCTGAAATAATCTCATTGCACAGACCGGCAAATTCGGTCTGAATCTGCTCTAAAATCCCATCCGTTTTAATCCTTTTCAAGGCGATCGTAAAATAATTTTCTTCTTCCAGAACTCCGGTATGGTAGAGCGGAACAGGATAAAACAGTTTCCGGCCGGGGTCCCTAACAACAAATTTTTTGTCTTGTGCTTTAAAATCATCGGCTTTCATTGACTGGTAAATTCCGATGGCCTCTTCATATGGCAGGAATCCCTTTTCAGCCAGTCTCACATTACGCAACCGATAGGCTTCCTCCTCAGTTTCAACCGGTATAACACCGGAAGACTCCAGCAACAGTTTTTGATATGCGATGTGATCATAATCTGAAAGCGTTTTAAAAAATTTTGAAAGAAAAATATTACGATGTTTTTTGTTGCTTTCACGGAACTCATTTTCTTCCGGATCATCTTCGACAGGTTCGTCGATAAACCGTATGTAAAATATGTCGTCAAAGGTGAAAAATGCATCGCCAAAGTCGGAAGGGTCCTGATCGGTCTCCCGAATCTTTAGCTCCATGTTTTTGGACAGATAATACTCCATGAATTCGGTTTTTTGATCGAGAGACCATCTTATGAAGCGATTCGGATATACTTTAAACAGGAGATCAAACCATCTTGTAACCGACTCAAGTTCAATTCGGTCCTTTTCCCACACTTCAAGATCAACGATATATTCCCACTGCTTGTCGGATGCCAGGTACAAAAGCGGATGTGAATCTTCAAGCCCGATGTCGTGGATTAAAAAATAAAAATCTTCTTCTGAGAATGAATGGACAAGGGCTGTGGATTGTGCCGAGTTTAAAATTTCATTAAGCGCCTTTTCAGGGGGCAAGGAAAGAATATTTTTTCTCTGCCGGGCAAGATTTTCGATCCGGGCGATAATCTTTTTGTTTTCTTTATTTTTTCCCATCGGCCTATTTGCCTCTAAAAATTATAACTATTAACCACGAGTTTACACGGTTTTTTAAAAAAAATTGTCCATGAAGCGCCCATAAAAATAGAAACTCTCCGATCCTTTAATTATTTAGGTTTTTGAAACAAATATGTTTTTAGAAAGCGATTCATTTTTAAAAGGCTAAAGTTTTACTTAAAATCAAGCAATTTTGTCGGTTATTTCTTGCCGGCTCCAAGGCGCAAATTTCAAAATCAGAAGTAACCCGGGCACGGCAATTAACGTGCAAAGTATAAAGAAGGCCTCCCAGCCAATATTTTTGGCAAGAAATCCGGTCGGCGCTGATGCAATCACCCTTGGAGCGCCCATAAGGCTGCTGAGCAATGCATATTGAGTGGCGGTGAATCTTTTATTGGTGATGCTTGCCATAAACGTCACAAAAGCGGTGGTTCCCATTCCGCTGCTGAAATTTTCAAAAGCGATGACTGCCGACAGCGCGGGAAGGCTGTCGCCGATTCGCGCAAGTACGGCAAAACCTGCGGTGGAAAGCGCCTGGAGAAAACCGAAAATCCAAAGACTTCGGATGATCTCAATCCGGAGCATAATTACGCCGCCGACCAGACTTCCGCCCACAGTGGCCCAGAATCCGAACAGTTTTACCACGGCACCGATTTGTGTTTTTGAAAAACCGATATCGAGATAGAACGGCGTTGTCATGGCACTGGCCATCGTGTCACCGATCTTATATAAAAGAATAAAGCCCAGTATCCACAATGCGCCCTGCCGGCTGAAATAATCGATCAAAGGCTCGAAAACGGCTTCTTTTATGGTTTTCGGAGGGCTATCATGAATTTCAGGTTCCGGCGCAAATAGTGTGGTAAGAACGCCCGGCAGCATACAGGCTGCCATAACCTGATAGACCAGGGAAAACGGCATCTGATCCGCCATGATCAGACCGCCGCCCGAAGCCAGAAGCATTCCAAACCGATAGCCGTTCACATACAGTGAAGAACCCAGTCCCAGTTCTTCATCCGGAAGATCTTCTCTTCGGTACGCATCAACAACAATATCCTGCGAAGCACTGAAGAAGGTTACCAGAAAAGCGATAAAGGCAACCATCCAGGGGCTTTTTCCCGGATCAGTGAATCCCAACCCTGAAATTGAAAAAATCAAGGCCAATTGAGCGATAAGGAGCCATCCTCTTCTTCTGCCCAAAAACGGTGGTGTAAACCGGTCCAGGACCGGCGCCCAGAGAAACTTCAGTGCATAAGGAAGGCCCACCAGAGCCATCATACCGATAACCGTAAGATCCACCCCTTCTTCTTTCATCCATGCCTGCAAAACGCTTATGGTCAGAAGAAGCGGCAGGCCGCAGGAAAAACCCATCAAAAGGGCGACCAGCATGCGGCCGCTGCAGATAACGTTAAGTATGGGCTTAATGATAAAATTCCTCAAGTTGAGACGGCATTACAACCGGGCCATATGTTTTTTTCAGTGCCAGCAGACCTTCCTTTTGTTCTCTAAGGATCTCGAAAAGTTTTTCGGAAATACCGGGTTCTTTGCCATATGCTTCTATATGCATGTCTATTCTGGCAACGATTTTATCGATATATAAGGAAAATTGCCGGAGATACAGTTCTTCCGTATAATCTTTATCGATGATGGATTTAAACAGGCTTTTAAGATCATCGAATTTTGGAAGATATCCCATGGGGGACTCGATCACATTTACTTCGTTGTGAGCAAGTCTTTCCAGCCAGGCCAACCATACCTTGACATCCCTTTTTTCTCCTAAAAGCTTGCTTGAATTTCCACCCCTGGACGCATGCGTCAAAAAATAATTCAATCCGGCCATTACAGGCTTTTTGTCTTCTGCAATTTTATCGTTGCCAAAAAAATTAAATTGAGCATCCAAATAATCAGCCAGCGAGCCGGGAATAAAGGGTGCATTGGCCCATGGCGCCCGTTTAACTCCGGTGGCTCCGACTTCGGTCGCCGTGGCTGCGGACACAATCGAGGCGCCGATGACCACGCCGCGGTCCGGATTCTTCGCTACCCAGACAGGGGGCATGGTGTCACTGTCCCTGCCGCTGTAAGTAATCACTTTTGTTTCAACGCCATTTGGATCTTCGGACTTTTCAGAATAATTCGCCAGGGCGGATGAGGTAAGCGTGCATCTTGAATTGGGATGTGACATCGGTATTTTTTTCCCATGCGTATCGGTCATCCCTTCTGTCCACTCTCCCTGGAAATTTCTACCCCTACGCGGTGGATTTTCACCGTTTCCCGTCCAATGGGGGACGCCATTTTCATCAATGAGGACATTGGACCATATCACTTCCGTTCCCGGTTCCCTGAGAAGTTTCATAAGATAAGGATCACCTTCCCAGTTTACATCTTCGACGATACCGAAAATACCGCATTCGGGGTTGATTGAACGGATACTCCCGTTTTCATCGATCCACATCTGGGAAAGGTCATCGCCTACGAAATGGTTGCCCGCCATGGCCGTTGTTGTTTTTCCGCATCCGCTGGGCGCGGCACCGGTACACCAGGTGATACGTCCCCCCGGCCCGTCTATTCCGGTAATAAACATATGTTCCGACAGCTCATTGCCTCTATTTTCATACACGGCTTTATCAACGGAGAACCGATGATTCCCTTTTTTCAAAAGCAGGGTATTTCCTGCATACGTGCAGTTAAAGCTGTATGTGGTTTGAAAACTTCGGTCCATGAATACCCGTGCATTGGGAAGATCTTCGGGTCTGTTTCGCCCTTCACTGTGGATATTCGTGTAAAAATGACCCAATCGATCAACCGCTTTATCAAAAACAGAGAATGCGTTTCTGTACAGGATTTCAGCGCTATGTGACACATATGCCGAGCTGGTCAACTCAAGGGCCGGATTTGATGCGGGTGAACCGATAGGGCCCCGCGAATAGAATCCCACGATCATGGTTTTCCCTTTCATAATGCCGGCCATCTTTTCTCGGATTTCGGTCAGGGCTTTCGCCCGATCCATTCTTTTTGCCAGAGAACTAATGTTTTCTCCTTCATTGGCGATATAAAACGTACGATCGATAATCCGGCCCTGTTCATCTTTAAGATCAAAATGGATGGTATGCCTGTCCATGGGGAGTGCTTCTTCTTCTCCCTTTTTCAATGCCATTTCTCTGATATACGTTCTGTCTGCTTCAGATCCGGTATTGATAAAAACATCATCCGGTTTACACATGGCGATTGTATTTGCAATTTTGATAATGACCTCGGCATGTTCAATTTTTTTTATTCGCTTTAGATTTTTATCGTCTAATTTATCTTCAAAGTGTCTCATGGCGTTATCAAGAGTTGTAATACCGCCAATTTCAGCTACAATATCTATACCCTTCTTTTTTTCGAACATCGGCTTCTCCTTCAAATGTGGTTTTTTAATCGACAACTATCCATCCTGAAATCATCAATCCTGTTCAAGCAATGGTAATCTTTTATCCGCCGATTAGAGTGAAGCGGATTTATCCGCCTTGCCGTGTGACGTAAATCCCGATTTATCGGGGTCGCTTTGTGGCGGGTTTATCCGCCGATGTCCTGTGGCGGACTGAACTCTGAACCCTGAACCTGGAAACGATCAGTTTAGGGATATGAGCGGATGATAATATCGTTTAAATTTCTTTTGGGTACATGGTGGACACCTGCATTATCCCGCCAATACTGAATATTGTTATTGTCACCGACAATTTCAATCGCAACTTCTTCTCCGGGCTTTCCGATTGCGATGACAAGAAGTATTTTATACTGTAAGTCAATATTGATTAGGCTCCGAAGCTGCCGGCGTTTCACAGATGCGATCATGCAGCCGGCAAGTCCTTTTTCTCTTGCGCCCAAGAGAATACTCTGACTGGCAATACCGCAGTCATATCCAACAAAATCATTGGCCTTTTCGCTATCTGAAAGAATAATAATGTATCCGGAAGGCCGTTCACCTTTTTGGGGTCCGTTCCAGTCTTTAAGATATCCCGCCCAGCCCAGGCACGGAAAAATTTGTGAATTCATTTGGGGGTCAACCGAAAGAATGTATCTTAACGGCTGTAAATTTGCCGCCGATGCCGACAGCCTTGCGAGGTCAACCAGACTTTTTACGGTTTCAAGATCTATGGCATGATCCTCATGAAATCTGCGGCAACTCCTGTTTCTTCTGATCAAGTCTGCAATCATAAGATTTCACTCCAGATGTCCTACGCTATTTTATTTAAATTTGGTTACGAAAACAGCGAATCGTTCATCTTATTAATGATAGCGTTTTTCTATAAAAGGCATATTTTGCCGGATCCAGACCAGAACCTTGTCAAACTCCGATTTGAGTTCGGCAAGCGCTTTCCCTCGGTGACTTATACGATTCTTTTCTTCTCTGGTTATTTGTGCAAACGTTTTATTATACGGTGGATAAAAGAAAACCGGATCGTATCCGAATCCATTTGAACCCTCAGGTTTTTGAGAAATGAGGCCTTCACAGCGGGCCTCGTATGTCAGGGCGGCGCCGGTTGGAACTGCGATGGAAATGACACATTCAAAAGCGGCCCTGCGGTTTGATTTCCCCTTCATCTCATCGAGCAACTTTAAATACCTTTGTTCATCCGTTGCATTTTCAGCGGCATAGCGTGCCGAATGGATTCCGGGAGCACCGCCCAGGGCTTCCACTACCAGTCCCGAGTCATCAGCCAGGGCGGGTTGCCCGAAGATCCTGGCTGCGAAACTTGCTTTTTTGTAAGCATTTTCGTCAAAGGTGTCCCCATCTTCTTCCAATTCGGGAATTGGACCAAAATCACCCAGGTTTTTTATATCGACGGGAAAATCTTTTAAAAGGTCCTTGATCTCCCGGGTTTTACCTTTATTTCGTGTTGCAATAACAAGAATAATCGGGTTTCGCATTCATACCTCACATAAAACAACCATTTTTGTAAGACTTTAGTCTTTTGAAACAAGTCGATTTCCAAAAAGCTTCAGGATACTCTTCAATCCATTCAAAAGCGGTAAAAAATTCCAATAGGCATTTTTTTCCGCTTTGGCTATCAAAAACCAAACCCCATGTAATGACAAATAAAGAAGCCAAATCAATATGTTGAACAATATTTATTATCATAAGTATCTTGGCATTAATATTGCTTTTAAAGGTTGTAAACATTAAAAGGAGAATAAAATGATATCCGGCATTCATAATTTAATTGACGGCTCTATGACACAACAATTGAGATTTGAAACCATATCAAACAATATTGCCAACAGTAATACAAACGGTTTCAAGAAGGATATCATATCATTTTATCAGGCACTTGATATGCAAAGTATTTCAAAAACGGACTTTTCGCAAGGTCCTGTAAGATTTACCGGAGATGATCTTGATATCGCATTGAGCTCAAAAGGCTTTTTCAAAGTCGAAACTCCCAAAGGATTGCGGTATACGAGAGACGGAGCGTTTTCTATTAATGCAGAGGGAAATCTGGTGACCGCAAATGGAGATAAAGTATTGGGGGAAAATGGTCC
>JAWOIY010000014.1:0-9767 GCA_046484425.1 Desulfobacterales bacterium
CGCAGCAACTTGGCCTGTAATGAAAGGGGCATGTCTCCGATTTCGTCCAATAAGATCGTGCCGCCCTCGCAGGCCGCGATGCGCCCGGGATTATCCCTTACCGCCCCGGTAAATGCGCCTTTGGTGTGGCCGAACAGCTCACTCTCAAGAAGGTCGTGCGGCATTGCCGGGCATGACACCACGCCCATAGACCTTGCGGCTCTTGGGCTCCAGTGATGAATCGCACCGGCAAAGATTGATTTTCCTGTGCCGCTTTCCCCTTGAAGCAACACGATCGCTTCCGAGGAAGCAGCTTTTCTCGCAGTCTCGATGACTCGCTTCATGCCTGCATTTTTGCTCTCGAGTTGCGCTTCCGGACCCAGCCGATGAATGTCTCCCTTGAGCGTGGCAATTTCGGTTTCCAGCTCCAGAATTCGGCCGATCCGGCGGGTGACAAGCCGGACTTGATCCGGGGTAAAGGGTTTGGCGATGTAATCTACAGCACCGCGCCGCATGGCCTCCACGGCACTCTCGATGGTTGCATGTGCCGTAATGACCACGATCTTGGTCCAGGGCGAGTCCGACAGCAGGACGGGAATCAACTTCATGCCGTCTTCTTCACCCAATTTGAGATCCACAAAAGCCAGGTCGAAGGAACGCCTTTTGGCCTCCTCAACGGCGTCGGCGGGATTGCTTACGGCAATGACGGTATGTTCCTCATCCGCCAGGCAATAAGAGAGCGTCTTACGGATGTTGATCTCGTCGTCCACGATAAGGATACTGAGACGAACAGATTTTTTGTGGTCAGTGGGTGTCATTATCTGTTGTATCGCCGTCTTTTCACTGCACCGAACCGGAGTCGATACGTCGACCATTTCGTCCGGGCAAAAATTTATCAGGCACGCCATTCTTTTTAAGGTGGGATGTTATAATATGCAGGATATCCCGTGCAACAGAAAAATCCTGCTGTTTCCCCCGGAACCACAAGAAACATTCGTGTACTATCACACCGAAGTCGTAATTAAATGCGGAAACGAGGTCAAATCCGATTTCCGAATCTGTTGATGATATGGTTACTCTATCTCCTTGATTTTTCGAATATCCTCGGATTTGCCCAGCATGATCAGGATATCGCTATCCTTTATTACAAAGCTCGCCGGCGGGACCAGGACGAAGTTCTCCGGGACCAGCTCCTTGATGGCGATGACGTGTACATTGTACTTCGCCCGCAAATTCAGGTCCTTTAGACTCTTTCCGATGAACTCTCTCGGCGGCCCCACCTGGATAAGGTCGAATTCGTCCGCAAGCGGGATGAAGTCCAGCACGTTGGGGTGGGACAGACCGCGAGATACACGCAAGGCCATGTCACGTTCCGGGTGGATGATCTCGGTGGCTCCCACTCGCTTGAGGATTTTTCCATGGTCGTCATCCTGGGCCTTGGCTAGGATTTTTTTGACCCCGATTTCTTGCAGATAGAGGCATATCAGGATGCTGATGCTGATCTTGATGCCCGTGGAAACAATCACCCCGTCCATGCTTTCCAGCCCGAGAGACTTCAGAGCTTCCTTATCCGTGGCATCAAGCACCACCGCTTCCGTAGAATGTGGGTCTATGGCCTGCACCCTGGCTCTGTCCGTGTCGATTGCGACAACCTCATTACCATCTTCAAATAAAGCCTTGGCTGCGTAAAAGCCGAAATTACCAAGCCCTATGACTGCAAAACGTTTCATACGCTTTCTCCTTTTGACTATCCGACCATCAGATTCTCTTCAGAGTACTCGACTCCTTTGGTTGCACCCGTTCCAACAATGATGTATGCGAATGTAAGCACGCCGACTCGACCGATGATCATCATCAACGTAATCCAGCACTTGCCCCAAGTGTTGAGCTCCGGTGTCACACCCATGGACAAACCAACCGTCCCGAATGCCGATACTGTTTCAAAAAGATACGCAAGAAAAGATTCTCTGGAACCGGCGGTTTCGTGAACGCCGGCTGAATCGCCCACAAGTATCAAAAACAAGACCACGCCGATGATGACTATGGAAATGAGAACCAGCGATACGCTTCTGGTCACGGTCTCCGTGGGGATACTCTTTTTGAACATATTGACACGTCGTCTTTTCCGTATCCGGCTCAAGGTGAATACTGTCAGCAGCGCCAGTGTTGTGGTCTTGACACCGCCGCCGCAGGAGCCTGGTGATGCTCCGAAAAACATGAGAAAGATCATCATGGCGAGGGTGGCGTCTTTCAGCGAAGCGATATCCACCGTGTTGAACCCGGCGGTGCGGCATGTTATGGATTGAAACAGCGGGGCCAAGATACGATGCATAAGTGACTGTGCATTCCCCAAAGCCTGTCGCTCCAGGAGTGCGAACATCAAGGCTCCGGACAAGATCAATACCGTAGTCGTCAGCAACACCGTCCTGGTCTGTATCGACAGGCGAACCCGTTTGTCCTTTCGTCTGCCAAACCAGGATTGAAGGTCATAGAGCACCGGAAACCCGATACCCCCTGCCACGATCAAGCTGCATATGGTTGTGTTGAGAAGGAGGTTGTCGCTGTAACGTACCATGCTGTCGGAGAACAGCGAAAACCCGGCATTGCAAAACGCCGAAACCGAGTGAAAAACCGCCGTATAGACGGCACTCAAAAAGGGGAGTTCCCGGCTCCAGTGGACGGTCAACAAAACGGCCCCAATGACTTCCGCACCGAAGGTGAACAGAACAATGCTTTTAACGAGGCCGAAGATGTCCTCGCGCGGCGTATGGGCGAACAAGTCCTGCATGACCATCCGATGCCGAAAAGAGACACTTCGGCCGATCCATCGGAAGAGGGCTACGGAAAGGGTCATCACGCCGAGACCACCCATCTGGATCAGCGCAAGGATAACGCACTGACCGAACACGGTGAAATAGGTCCCTGTATCCACCACCACCAGACCGGTGACGCATACGGCGGACGTGGCCGTAAACAGCGCATCCACCCAAAGGATGTGACCGGCCTTGGTGGCAATCGGTAGTTTGAGCATGAGCGTACCCACGGTTATGGCCAGGAGAAAACTGGCCAACACGAGTATCACCGGATGCGCCTTGAGTATTCGCGTCCCTAAGGTCATGATTCGCGCCTCGGATTCAGATAATATTCACAGTGAAAATGGTTTTCGGTTTCGCAGATTTCGCGGAGGCGGCGACCGCCGAGGACCATCCTGTCCAGGTATGCCCCGCATACTGTCATTTCGTGGCGGGAATCGATCTTGCTGTAATGAAGAAAATGACATAAAATTGTCAGATGTCTTTCTATCAGATCATCCGTCCCCAATCCACCGATGATCTCCCTTATTCGGGCTGACTCCAATACAGCATCTCCGACATACCGGATATATTCGACTTTCGCCCGATCCAGATCTTCGATCAGTTTTCGGTGCTTTGAATGAAGGAGCGCCAGTACGGGACACGTCCGGGTATAACTGTTTCGCTTCAGCGCGGCGCTCAGTTCCACGAGAGAATCGCGCTCCCGGATCGTCATCTTGCCAAAACGAATCACGATGATCCCGGGCTTTTCTTCAACAGCCTTGTCCAGACATTGAATCGGGCTTGAAACCCATTCTTCTGCAGGCGATGACATCTCGCCGACATTGCCGGTGGTGTCGCACAACAAGAATCGAAGTGCTCGTGCCGGCCGCTCATCCATTGAGTTAATTTCATCTTTGATCATATCAATTCCCCTTCAGTGATCGCGCTATCATCAACCGGCTATCCCTGCCGAGCTTGAGCAGACTGATGATAACCACGATGAATTCCAGCCGCCCGAGAAACATGGCGAGGATTTCCGCCCAAAGGGCGGCACCAGGCATTTGGGCGGAAGTCACACCCACCGAGAGGCCGACTGTTCCGAGAGCAGAAGCAAATTCAAATAAAGCGTCGCCAAGCCTATAACCACAGGCGCACAAGAGCATGACCCCAAACACGTATGTCACCAGGTACAAGAAGACAAAAACCGCCACCCGCCGGACCTTGGCGTCATCCACAAAAACACGGCGGTTTCCCTCCCATAAAGGATATTCCAGAACCGCGGTCCGCGGCATGAGGGAACGCCTGATGTCCCAGAACAACAACTTCCACAGCAGATAAACCCGGAATTGTTTGATGCCGCCGGCCGTTGAACACGTTCCACCGCCGATCAGCATTAAAACAATCAGTAAGAACACCCCAAAACGCGTGTGGACAACTCTCGAATTTCCTTGGGACTGAAGGGTTTCTGAATGAAGTCCACTGCTCCGAGTTTCATAGCCTCCACGGCGGATTCGATGGTGCCATGGGCCGTGATGATGATCACCCGAGTTTTTGGCCAGTCCTCCTTGATTTGTCGGAGTACCTCCATTCCGTCCATCCCCGGCATCTTTAGGTCCAAAAACACAAGCCCGAATGGACCTTTTTGAAGTTTTTGCAGCGCCTCTTCGCCATTCACTGCCGTCTGGACAGGTATCTCCAACGGCTCTAAAGATTGAGACAGGGTCATACGGATGTTTTTTTCGTCGTCTACGACCAGAATCGGCTGGTTTTTCATGAGATCCTCCTCTTGGGCTACCGGCAGGATAAATGTAAAAATGTTGATAGGACCGGTAGGCGATTCCGTCTGGATGCGTCTCTATGAGGGCAAAGGAGACGCCATATCCAATCAATATTTTCTTTTTCAACGCCATGAACCATTCTCCATTAGGTCTTGTATGTACCAATACAAATAGCAACAGTCGTGCCATACTTTAAAATATGTGTTTTCAATTAGTTATATAATTTATAAGGGGGATCGGCATTGAAACCTGAAAGATCGGAGTGGAAATGACCTTGCATAATGCAAGGCATGTGGGAATAAAAATCCTGGTCCATCGAAGACCCCGTATTACGGGGAAGGACCAGGTTTTTCAGGATGAAATAAAAAGGGGGATGCATAAAACTGACGTCCCCCTGGTATATACCTAAATTTTCGTTACGATTTTATCGTGCAGAGCTCAAAGCAATTTTCAATATTGGTTGAACAGTCCCACGTCCCGTCTTCATGCATCCAGCAATTATTCGCCTTGAACCTGCATCCTTCCATGCAGATTTTATTTATTTTTATGATACATGTTTTGGTCAAAGCTGTCGGAAGATTCGATGCGAATTGCACATATCTAAAAACGGATATATATTATAAGGTATAAAATTTTCCACCCTTAATTTTAAACACCCCCAACGCATTGTAGCAGATTGGAAAATTTTAAAAATGGAGTGGTTCCGGGTTCCCCGTTTAACGTTTAATGATGTTAAAGACGTTCAGATACAGTTCATTGCGGTCTGTTTATGGACAGATATAGGCGTCATCAATTGGATCAACTGATAAGTGTTGGTGAATTTTTTATAACTCCCTTTACGCTGGGATGTTTTCGCTGCCAAACCGTTAACCCGGAACCCGGAACCTTTTAACCTGAGTGATTTTTTTATATAAGGAGGCAGAAAAGATGAGCAAAAACGACGACAAAGCTTTTGATACCAAAGTGACGATGGGAGACGGCGCTGAATTGCTTCTCAGCGATCTGTGGAAAAAACAGCCGCTTGTGCTCATATTTTTGCGGCACCTCGGATGAGCGTTCTGCCGGCAGCAAGTGGCGCAGTTGCGTCAGAAAAAACAACATTTTGACCAGGCCGGTGCCCAGGTGGTGCTGGTGAGTATGGGGACACCGGAGGAATCCGCGGCATTTGAAATGAAATTCAATATCCCCTTTCCCTTGATTTCCGATCCCAAGAGGCAATTATACCAAGCCTTTGGACTTAAGCAGATATCCGGGTTGGAACTCCTCTCGCCGTCGGTCGCTTTCAAGGGCATCTTGGCCATGACCAAAGGCCACACCATAGGTATGCCCATTGGCGATATCCGTCAGCTTCCGGGTGTGTTCATCATCAATACCGACGGTCGAATTGTTTACAGCCATTTTGCAAGCGACCCTTCTGATCATCCTGACCCCGATACCATCCTCGAAGCCCTGAAAACTGCGGACCAGGATCGCTCGGCCGGTAAAGCACCCGGTAATTAAGTTCGGATCGATTTATGTTAAAACAGAATGGAAAGGCCTTTCCTGTCTAAAACACCGTATGGATCAGGAAAGGCCGATAATATTTAAGCGGCTGCGCTTTCGGATTTGCCGAAGAAACCGTGGCATCCCCATCGCTTCTGAATAAACTTCCACGAAACCGCATCGTAAATTGCGCTGATACCCACCAGCATGTAAACGATTCTGCTTGTGGCACTCATTCTGCCGAAAATACTCGCAATCAAATCAAAACCAAACAAGCCCACCAACCCCCAGCTGATGCCTCCGACAAATAAGAAGGCAGCGGCGATTATATCGATAGTCTTCATAAGGCTAATGTCTTTCGCTGTCATTTGGTTCACCTCCTTCCCGTCGACTCATGATGCCGAACGCTGCAAATCGTCGAAGATTTCAACAACACGAGAACATAGAGCCGGCCTGCAAGATGCCATGTGCGGATTTAAACGAGTTATATTTTGATCCGGGATTATGCAGAAAATCTGATCAAAGGAAGTGGCAAACGAACATGATTAATATTTACAGTCATTGAAACAATTCCGCTCATGCGTTTTGCAGATGGATGCCCCAGCTTCAACTTCCATGCATTCGATATATTCGTATACACATTTTCCCTCACACCAGAGGTCTTCGTCAGTAAGAATATCAGGTTCGGTCATCGTAAGTCTCCAATTTTCTATCTAACTAATTTAATCGACAGCTTTTTTAATTCCCAAAAGGTTCGTTCTTATGAACTGGTTTGGTGCTGTTTAAACCCTTCGGACTTGATAAAAATATAAACACTTTTATAAATATAGCAAACAGGGCGGGTTGAAAACTGAGTATGGTAAAATTCAGCCTGACGTTTTTTTTGGGGGGAGAATAAAAAAGCTGTTAACACCGGACTTGGATATAATTGAAAAACAAATTTTATTTTTGCTTGACTTGATATTTGGTTTTTATTATTTAATACGTTTACATTTAATCCCCAGTAGCTCAGCCCCGCAAAGCGGGATTTCGCTATGGCTCAATTGGCAGAGGCTGGCTATGATGACGGGATTAACAATCAGATATTAATCAGCTCGGTTTTTTTACATTCGATCCCCAGTAGCTCAGCCCCGCAAAGCGGGATTTCGCTATGGCTCAATTGGCAGAGCCTGGCTATTATGCCGGGATTAACAATCAGATGTTAATCAGGTCGGTTTTTTTACATTCGATCCCCAGTAGCTCAGTTGGCAGAGCAAGTGGCTGTTAACCACTGTGTCCGCGGTTCGAGTCCGTGCTGGGGAGCCAATAAATTCAAGGGGTTAGCCGGTTTTGGCTAATCCCTTTTTTGGTTTGTGTGAGAATTTGTGTGAGAAAAAGGAATTTTTTGGTCACTTGGCATCCGCTTTGTAATTTAGAATTTTGGATTGATTTTCAAAGAATTTCAACCACTTCCTAACAGCATTGTCACTGACTCCATACTTTTTACCCGTTCCTGAATACCCCAGTTTCTCAACCTCACTCTTCAATATCTGGAAAGAAGGTCGCTCAACTTTTCTCTGCCAATATTCACTATGCATATTAGTCGGGGAATTCTGGTTTGCCGAGGTGCTTACTGAAAAGAGGTCAAGATTCTCAAGCCTATTCATGGCTTCACGTTCAGCTTCTCCCACAGAATGTAAGTATATTTCAGTTGTTCGCCGATTTTGATGACCGAGAATCCGTTGTATGACCCCAATTGGCACCCCAAGATCGTCTAATATTGAAGCTGTCAGGTGCCTAAAAGCATGAAACCTAAAATATTTTACTTTAGCTTCCTTACATAAAGTGCGCATTATCTTTTTACGATCGTAGTATGGTCCATGAATCCGCTTGCCATGTTTCCGACTCCAGTAATTATGCCAGAATACCCAAGACATATCCGGATTTCTTTTTTCATAGCGGTAATGCAAAATATCATGAAGCTTTGCGATCATTGGAACTTCACGTGGTTCCCGATTGCCGTCTTTCCTTTTTCGTGTCCAGAGGGTAACATAGCGGTCCACAAAATTGACGTCATCCCATTTTAATCCATTAATTTCTCCAACTCTGCCGGCCGTTAACAGTATTGTCCAAAGATATTGCTGGGTATCGGGATCAGCTAATGAAATTATCTTCAGGACATCTTCTTTTGGTGGAAGATACTTTTTACGTTTTTCCATTGGAAAGAATCCAATGCCCTCTGTGGGATTCACAGAAATAAGCTTTCGTTTAACGCCGTAATTAAATAATGCTCGCAGATACTGTAGTTCTTTGTTGCCTACACGATTTGATACTTCCGAACGTTTGATGACATGCGTTTCTATCATATCGCTTGATATTTCCCTGCATGTTAAACCGTTCCATTTTTTGATCCATCTGCGGGAATGATACAGCACATCTTTGAAGTGATCACCAGAATTGTAATTCTTAACATAATCCAGCCTTTTATTAACCAATGTCAAGAAGTCCATATCGATTGGACTCTCCGGCTCCGGTTTCGGATTCTTTATTTCCTCCTTTTTTCTTGCTTCGGCTTGTTTGGCTTCTGTTTTTGTTTTGAACCAGGCTTCCGTGTACCTGATTCCCTGCATGGTGAAGTCGTACCTCCACCCCTTCCCTTTTACTGAATATATGCCCATAGAGATCCTCCTTTGCTGGAAAAAATAGAGAACCTCCGAGCTTCCTACCGCCCAATATCTCCGCATTTTTATAGACCCAACTCAAGCTTTTGCGCAGATACTGTGCTGTTTCCTCGGGGGTTAATATAGTTTTTTCTCCAGCCATAGTCAAATTATCCTTTAATTAAATGTAAAAAAACTGATAATGATTTTTGTCTTTAATTTGACTGGGCTACGAAACGGGTAGTAAGGCTATAAAATGAGTAGTAACAAAAAATTATTGAAGTTTTTTGGTGAGCTGAATTGATAAGTTTTGGAGATAAGTGATTAATATTGCATATCTTTAATACTGAAACAAGGACTTCAAATTTTTAAATCTGCCAATCAATATCTGGATTGGGACGATAGCTTATGGAACTGGCATATATCCCGCCGAAAACATCGTTAAAATGGTTCCAGATTCTTTGCTTGTGTGTGCTATCGTATTTTTTGATTTCATTCAAAGCTTCCTTCATATTTTTTGCAATTCTGTCTCTGATTTTTTTCTGTTCGGTTTTGAATTTCTTAACCTTTCCATTTCCGTAGAAATATTCATAAAAAATTCCCGAAAATTTATCATATTCCTCCTGAGCCATTTGTATTTCTATCGGATCTTCTTCTCGTTCAGCATCCGCCAATGATTCTTTAAGCTCTTTATATTTCCGCTTAATCTCTTTTGCAGATTGTCCATGAATCATTGTTCTATGATGGATAATTCTTTTTTTGTTTGTGACTTTTTGAGACCCAACTTTGGGCGAACTACTTTCCTTTATACCAATATGATTAACTTCTATCCCGTCCAATTGGTTAATGTCTTCGTGACTATAATCTTTAAATTTATTCCTAACTAAATAATGGATATATTTAAACCCTTTACCTCTGAGCCCTCGAATTGTTTTACCATCAAAGGTAATCGTCCAGGTCGGCCCTTCAGAATAAAATGCATATTGAGGCTCCACAGACGCATCTTTTTTGGCTACTCTGTCGCTTCGAATTTCCGATTGAGCATTCCTCAACATCAAATTTGATAGAACTTCCTCAAGATCATCCGTTGAAAC
>JAWOIY010000023.1:0-117037 GCA_046484425.1 Desulfobacterales bacterium
ATCACCGGAAAACTCCTTAAATACCTTGTTCCAGGATACAAGGAAGGGCACGGACTTGATATCTTCATCCACATTGTGAAACTGTCCGTTGAGGTGGAAGTTTCTGCCATAACCCGCACTAAATGACCATTCGGTCATGCCTTTTTTAAATGGACCGCCGGCGTAAGCCTGCAAGGCCCAAAACATACCCACAAATAATCCTAATGCCAAAGTTGCCTTTTTCATCCTTCATTCTCTTGGTTACGGTGAACAAAAAAATCCTGATATCAGAGGCGGGAATAATTGTCAAAAGCCAACTTTGATCTCTGCAATTGATAAAAGATGTCTGACGTCTTCCGGATCGATCGCACGAGGCAGCGCATCCGGAACTTTGATATACATTTTCTTTCTTATGACATCAGGATGGACAATTTCTCTTTCGACCAGGTAACCCAAAAAGCGTGCAGGTTTACATTGGGATAGCCAAAAAGCTTCTTCGTGGAAAGGCGTTTGATGCATTTTTGAATTTGGGGATTTTTGGGCTTGGATGCCTGAATATCCAAGGCTTGACTGCAAAGCTCCTTTTAAATTTGAAATGCTTAAGATCCTTGACAAATATTTTTATATGAGTAAAGTTGTTATAGGTGTTCAAAATTTTATTGAAATCATTGGAAAAATAGAACAAAACTGATGCATGTATCGCACCCTATTTCTCAAACAAATAAAGGTGTGGTTTTAGGTTTTGACTTGGAGTTTCTAACTATTCGGAGGATCAACCCCATGAAGAATCTGCTAATTGAAATTGTAACGGCATTGGTGGACAACCCGGAACAGGTACAAGTTGTTGAGATTGAAGGCAGCCAAACAACTATTTTGGAATTAAAGGTAGCCAAAAGTGATATGGGGAAAGTCATTGGCAAGCACGGCAAAACAGCCAATGCTATTCGGGCCATTTTAAATGCAGCCTCTGGAAAGACTCGGAAAAAGTTCACGCTTGAGATTGTAGAATAATTCAGCAACTCAGAGTTGTCACAGGTCGGACTCGCATAGACCAAGTTGTTGGCAAAAGGGCATTGGTTGTGAAAAAATGTTTATAATCCATCCAACCCAAATTGCCTAACAACCACTTGTCTTTCAATTGATATTATTGATAACAAATTTTAATTATTATAAATTCCTGCTTTAATCTTTTCCAGTTTATTTCCTCCACGATTAATTCACCACCCAAGATGGAACCAGGCCATTTTCCGTGCTGATTTCTATGCTGCACTTTTTAAGGCTTCGGATACCTCCAAACTCCTTTTGATCCCTTATTTCATTCAACTGTAAAATATCTATGATTTTGAAATCGACTTATACATTTTGATATCGACCTATCAAAATCATACCGTATGGATTGGTGATTTTAAAAATCAAGTTTTGGTTGCGAGTTGCCGATTATATTTGAAAGGAGATGAATCGATGAATACACCCAAAAAAAGGCCAAAATTAATCCATCTGCCGACGGATCAATTTACGCCCAAGCCTGAAATGGAATTACCTCCCCATAATTTTGCAACCTGTCTTGCCTGTATAACAATGAAGGAACAACAAATCGAAAACTTCAATAACATCCCGAGCAATTGTCGTTCACCACAGCAGGAGGATTCCTGGTGTTCAATATTACACCTTGTGTTCACCATCTCCTATAGATAAGCTGGTTGTAAGGATACTGGATCGCTAATTTTATGACCCTCTATTCTCTCTGATCCAAAGATCAGCGACTCTTTTCCCATTAAAATTATGGTCTGCAGATGCTCCGCTTTATTTTCTCTCCGCTGCACGAAACATAAAATCAATCCATCGAATTGGTCAAGTGATTGATTTTTTAGTGACGGAGACTCTGAAGTGAAGGGGAAATGACTGCCCCTTGGAACCCCTGCCAGATTTTTATCATCATATTCGTGATTTCATGGCCAGCTTTTCGCTTGACTCAAATACTCGAATCTCATATGTTTATGTTTACTTATATTTATCCTTTAAATACATTTACTTATAATAAACTTTCTATGACCGTCAGACGTTTCCTCATTTTCGCACCCATATTACTGATTTTCGTTCTTTTGCAGTCTTATTTCTGGGTGCCCACATACGAGCAGCAGACCAAGGGAAACCCTGCGCGTCTTACCGAATACATATCCGGATCCATCGGAGATGCCAGTCTTTTAAACCCCATCCTTTCGGCAGATTCCTCAAGCAGCAGTATCAACGACCTGGTGTTCGAGGGCCTTATCGACCGGGACGAAGAACTTCGCTTCAGAGGACGGCTGGCGGAGTCATGGAAAATTTTTGAAGAAGCGTTTCTTTATGTCAACCCGTCGTCCACCTTACCGGAGCTGGGCAAGGCCGATCCCCATACCCTGGCAAACTTCCTAAAACACGTCAAGGAAACAGCACAGGTAACAGACCCCGACCTTAGGAATTCCCTGAACCGCATTACGGATATTTCCGTCGTTCCGTCCAAAGTTTTTACGGTATTGAAGTCGATCAAGGATTCAAAAACCGGCAAAGAACAAACCATTGAAATCCGGGTGACAGCGCCCCCAAGACTCAAGCTGGTTTTAAATACGGTGGACCAGGATCTTTTCCAAAATCTTACTCATCTTTTAGGGAAAGATTATTTCGAATCCTTCCACGGCAAAGACTATATGAAAAGTGATTCTCCGCTTACCGAAGAACAATGGGCGGCATACGTCAGAGACCTGATGCCGGCCACCGAACACAATCCGATTCTTTTGTTTCACTTAAAGCCCGGGGTGAAGTTCCATGACGGCCATATGGTGGATGCCGATGATGTCCGGTTCACGTATGAAGCCATCATGAATCCGAAAAACCTGTCGCCGCGCATTGCAGATTACGAGCCGGTGAAAACTGTCGAGGTTATCGATCCGCTGACGGTTAAAATCGTATACAAGCGGCTCTATTCCCCGGCTATCGGGACATGGGGCATGGGAATCCTGCCGGAACATCTGCTCAATACAAACGCACTGGAAAAAGAAGCCCGTCGACTCGGAAAAGACCCGAATACGATGTCCATTCGCCAGAGCTCCTTTAACCGGAACCCCATTGGGTGCGGACCATTCAAATTTCGAACGTGGAAGTCGGATCAGTACATCATCCTGGATCGTTTTGACGATTACTGGGAAGGACCGCCAAACTATCAACGGTATGTCTATCGGATTATCCCTGATATCCTGACGCAGGAAATGGAATTTTATGCCGGTACCATCGACAGCTATGACGTTCAACCCCATCAGGTCAAACGCCTTGAAAAGGATCCGAGGTTCCAAAATTTTTCCGGAATTACTTTTGGATACACGTATATCGGTTACAACGCGAGACGCAAACCCTTTGACGATCCCCGGGTAAGACGGGCCGTTGGGATGGCCATCGACGTGGACAAAATCATCAAATATGTACTCTATGGGCAGGGTGAGCTGATTACCGGCCCTTTTGTCAAACAGACCGACTATTACAATCATACCATTAACCCGCTTCCTTACGATCCAGAAGGTGCGCTGAAGCTTTTGGAAAGCGCAGGTTGGAAACCAAACAAAGCAGGCAAGCTCGAAAAAAACGACAAACCTTTTAAATTCACACTGATTACAAACAGCGGTAACGACCTTCGAAAGGCCATATTGTCCATTGTCCAGGACGCCTGGAAACAGATCGGCATTGATGTTCACACCGATCTGTTGGAATGGTCTGTTTTTATTCAGGAACGTGTGAATAAAGCAGATTTTGACGCACTGATTCTGGGATGGCAGATGGGAATAGAGCCGGACCTTTATCAAATATGGCATTCGAGCCAGACAGATCCATATCAGCTCAATTTTGTCGGCTTTAAAAACAAAGAAGCCGACGATCTAATTATCAAGATCCGACAGGAATACAATTATAACCGCCAGGTCGAATATTGCCACAACCTCCACGACATCATTGCCGGCGAACAGCCCTATACCTTTCTTTATGTAGGGAAATGGACCGCTGTTTTGGACAAACGCATCGTCATAAAAACCGTGGATGATACAGGAGGCATCCGGTATGAAAAAATAACCCCTACCAAAACCGGTAATTTCAGCTTCTATTTTAACAAGTGGATTAAACTTTCACACGCTCCACACTTTACGGACAAGGGATAGGCCATGCTATCATTTATCGGACGCAGTGTCGTTCAAAAAATCGTGACGCTATTTTTTGTCTCAATCGTATCTTTTTTGATCATTCATCTTGCCCCTGGAAAACCGAGTCAGGTGGATCCCTTAAACCCCAAGTTTACGCCAGAGGTCGTAGAACGATTTCGCAAAGAGTTTCACCTGGATAAACCCCTTTATGTTCAATACGTCTATTTTTACCAAGACCTTTTCACAGGAAAAACGATTTCCTGGAAGGACAATCAATCGGTTCTTAAAAAGATCTGGGAACGATTCTTGAATAGCCTGCCCCTATTCGTTGTGGGTACCCTTATTACCTGGACCCTTTCGTTTCCGATTGGAATCCGGTCGGCTATTTTTAGAGGCGGAATCTACGATCGCAGTACCACGTTCTTATCGTATCTGTTGATTTCGATTCCCGGATTTTTCTTTGCTTATGTTCTGATCATATTTGTCGTCACCCATTTTCACGTCCCGGTGATCGGCATGGAAACATTCGGTATCGGAGACGCACCGGCGGCGTATCTGTTCATGGACCGCATCTGGCATCTGCTTCTTCCCTCCGTATTGAGCGCAACGGGCGGCATTGCCGTCCTCTCCAGATATGTTCGAAGCCAAATGCTCGAAGTGGAAGGCCAGGAGTATATCCGAACCGCCAGGGCCAAGGGCCTTCCGGCGGAACAGGTTCACTATAAACATGCGCTTCGAAATGCGCTTTTGCCTTTTGTCACGATGTTCGGCCTGATTTTGCCGGGTTTGATCGGAGGGTCAGTGATTATCGAATCTATTTTTTCCTGGCCCGGCATGGGACGAATGGCCTACGAAGCCATCCTGGCCAGAGATTACCCGGTGATTCTGACGGTAAACTTTGTTTCGGCTGTCCTGGTGCTGGCCGGCACCTTTATTTCAGACCTGCTTTACCTGGTGGTCGATCCAAGGATACGCCTGTAATGAATATGGATAAAAAAGATTTTTATATCGAACCGCCACCGGTACCCAAACGGACCCGGATGCAGGAACTTCAACACGTTTTTGCCCAAAACCGGCTTGCCCTATTGGGACTTTTAATTTTTATCCTTTTTTTCTGCTGTGCCGTCACGGGACTCTTTTTGACATCAGGATCCAGTCCCGTATGCGATCCATCCATGGTTCGTCTTCAGGAAAAACTGCGTCCACCTTTGGCCAGACCGAATCTTGAGTCCCTGAAACCCCGTGAGATCCCAGCCTTAGGGGTCTATCTCATGGGAACCGATGATCTGGGAAGAGATGTTTTTTCAAGAATGCTTCAAGGGGCATGGGTTTCGCTGACCGTCGGCTTTGTGGCTGTCGGGATATCGGTGCTGATCGGCATCTTTATGGGCGGAATTGCCGGCTATTTTGGACAGAAACATTTTAGAATGGATCACATTTTGTTTACGTTGTGTCTGGTTTTGGGAACAGGCCTGATCATCATAAATTCTTATGTTGTTGGAACGGTTCTTTTATCGATCTGTTCGGCATATATTTTTTATTCTCTTTCGGGAAGGAATCGTTTTAAGAAGAAGGATTTGCCGTTCTGGAAAGCGATTCTTCGTAGAAACACCATTTCCGTCGACACCCTGATCATGAGAATCGTGGATATTATGCTCTGTTTCCCGAGTTTTTTTTTGATTCTGACGGTGGTCGCACTCCTTCCTGCGAGCATATACAACATTATGATCGTCATCGGATTAACCAGTTGGATGGGAACCACACGTTTTGTCCGTGCCGAATTTCTCTCATTGAGAGAACAGGACTTTGTGGCGGCGGCAAGAGCCCTCGGCCTTGGTAACTTCAGGATTATTTTTCGGCATATCATGCCCAACGCCGTTGCGCCAGTGCTGGTATCCGCCACCATAGGAATTGCTTCGGCCATCTTAACCGAAGCCGGCTTGAGCTTTCTCGGATTCGGGGTTCCACCCCCCCATGCCACCTGGGGCAACATCCTTTCAAACGGCAAAAACTTTATCTTTGATGCACCCTGGCTGACTTTCATCCCCGGGATTGCCATCCTGATTGTCGTGCTCTCTTTTAATCTGTTCGGAGAGGGCCTCAGGGATGTTTTGAACCCCAAACTCAGAGAAAGACATTGATTTGACGAGGGACGAATGACCAGTAACAACATCCTTCTTTCAGTAGAAAACCTAAAGGTCTATTTTCAAGGCAACGGAGCGCCCGTCCGTGCGGTGGACGGGATCAGTTTCGAGGTCCGTCAAAAAGAGACCGTCTGTATCGTGGGGGAATCCGGATGCGGTAAAACAGTCACCGCACTCAGTATTCTCGGCCTCGTTTCCACACCGCCCGGAGAAGTCGTGGACGGAAAAATCGTCTTTTCCGGACAAAACCTTTTGACGCTCGATGAAAGAAAAATGCAAAAGATCCGCGGAAATCGCATCTCCATGGTTTTTCAAGAACCCCTCACTTCCCTGAATCCTGTTTTTACCATTGGCGATCAGCTCGGTGAAGCCGTCCGCACGCACAGACCTATCGCCACGGATGCGCTCAGACGGTATTGTATTCAACTCCTCAATGATGTCGGAATTCCATCCCCGGAACAGCGACTCGGCGACTATCCCCACCAGCTCAGCGGCGGACAGAGACAGCGTGTCATGATCGCCATGGCCTTGTCCTGTGATCCGGATCTAATGATCGCCGATGAACCGACCACCGCTCTTGATGTCACGGTTCAGGCCCAGATACTCGGCCTTTTACAAACCATTCAACAAAAACGATCGATGTCTCTCCTGTATATTTCCCATGACCTCGGCGTGGTTTCGACCATCGCCCATCAGATTTATGTCATGTACGCCGGAATCATTGCTGAGCAGGGCAATACGGATCAAATATTCCTTTCTCCCCACCACCCCTATACACAGGGGCTGTTGGCATCGCTGCCCAGTCTTTCAAAACGCGGAAAAAGACTTTACAGCATCCCCGGCAGCGTGCCGAACCCTGCATATAAGCCCGAGGGGTGTCCGTTTCATCCGAGGTGCCCCCATGCCATTTTGACCTGTCGGGAAGAATTCCCCGAAATGTGTGATTACGGCAAAGGGCATCTGGCTCGCTGTCCGGTATTGTTTAAAAATAAAAAGGAGAGCAATTAAATGATGATGTATCATTAAACGTAATGAAACAACGGTGCCGTTACAGCATTCAGGTGACCTGGTTTTTATTCGGGTCACTGACTGTTCTTTCTTCACGTTTAGTTATGCACGAGTTCGGGCCGTTAAAAAACCCGGTTGTCTGAATGCGGCATTCTGTTTAAAAGACGAATAAGATGGAAATAAAAAATAATAATTTCATTCTTCAGATAGAAGGATTGAAAAAATACTTTCCGATCCGCCGAGGTTTTTTGCAAAAAATCGCCGGATGGGTGAAAGCCGTGGACGGCGTGAATTTTGAAATCGAACAGGGTAAAACGATGGGCCTGGTTGGAGAAAGCGGCTGTGGAAAAACAACGGTTGCCCGCCTCATTTTAAAACTACTGGAAGCGGATGACGGAAAAATTGTCTACCGGGGACACGACATCAGCCGTTTTTCCGAAAAAGATATGAAACCGTACCGAAAGGAGATGCAGATCATTTTTCAGGATCCGTTCGGATCCCTGAACCCACGGATGACCGTCGGCCAGTCCATCGAAGAAGGATTCCGGCTTCTGAATATCAGTAACTCAAAAAAACGTAAACTCAAACTCGAGACGCTCTTGAAAATGGTAGGCATGTCTCCGGACAGCGCAGATCGATATCCCCATGAATTCAGCGGGGGGCAGCGCCAGCGCATCGGCATCGCCCGTGCCCTGAGCGTTGAACCGTCTTTGATCGTCTGCGACGAACCGGTGTCGGCGTTAGATGTTTCCATTCAGGCACAGATCATCAATCTTTTAAAAGACCTTCAGGATCAACTCGGATTAAGCTATCTTTTTATCTCCCATGATCTCAATGTGGTGGGATATCTTTGCAACACCATTTCAGTCATGTACAACGGGCGTATCATGGAATCCGCTCTGTCCGAGGATATTTTTAATCATCCGTACCACCCCTACACCATCTCCCTGTTATCGGCCGTTCCCGATCCGGACAAAAAATGGAATGTAAAATTAGCCCACGGGCAGCATTACGATTCAGATGCTGTTTCCGAAGGATGCAAATACCAAAATAAGTGTTCCCTGATTGAAACCCGGTGCCGATCGAATAACATCGATTTCGTTAAAGTTGAGGAAAATCACTTTGTCCGATGCTGGAAGGCCGGTAAAAACAAATAATATTATAAAATAGTTATATGGCTATGGAGGATACATTATGGAACCTGTATTGCTTGAAAAGGATGGACCCATTGCGTGGCTGACGTTGAATCGGCCGGACAAGCGGAATGCACTCTCTCTCGAAGTGATGAATGATATGCTCGATAAATTAAAAATCATCGAACTGGACCAGGATGTCCACGTCGTCGTTATCAAGGGGGAAGGCCCTGCATTTTGTGCGGGTCACAACCTAAAAGATATGGCCGGGCCGGACCTGGATATCCAGCATTTTTATACGATCTTTTCGGTATGCGCAACAATGATGCAATCCCTTCAAAAATTGCCGCAACCGGTCATTGCACAAGTTCACGGCATTGCTACCGCAGCAGGATGCCAACTCGTTGCCGCATGCGATCTGGCGGTTGCCGAAACCGGCGCTCAATTTGCCACACCCGGTGTTAAAATTGGCCTTTTCTGTACCACACCCGCTGTTCCGCTGGTGAGGATCATCGGTAGAAGAAGAGCCATGGAAATGCTTTTAACGGGTCGATTTTTCTCGGCAGAAGAAGCCGAGAAGTTCGGTCTGGTGAATCAGGTTGTTTCCCCGGATATCCTTTCTAAAAAGACACGGGACCTGGCTATGGAAATAGCCCAATACAGCCGGTATACCCTTGCTTTCGGCAAACGGGAATTTTACAGGCAGATCAATCTGAAAGAATCATCTGCTTATGATTATGCAACCCATGCTATCGCGATGAACTGTCTGGATGACGACGCTCAGGAAGGTATTACGGCCTTTCTTGAAAAACGAACGCCGGTATGGAAAAACCGGAAAGCATAAAAGGGAGCTGGGAATCTCCCCGCTCCCTTTTGAATGTTGGGAAGAAGATTTTAGCGTTTCGAGAATTGGAAGCGTGCGCGAGCACCTTTTTGCCCGTATTTCTTTCTTTCCTTGACCCTGGGATCCCGTCGAACAAAACCGGCTTTTTTCAATGCCTTTCTTAAATCCGGATTGGCCAGCATAAGCGCCTGTGTAATGCCATGTCGAATTGCCCCGGCCTGACCCGAAATTCCGCCGCCGATGACTTTGGTTTTCACATCAAATGCTTCGAGGGTATTGGTCAAAACAAGCGGCTGTTTCACAACGGCCTGTGCCGACTCAACCTTAAAATATTCGTCAATGGGCTTATTGTTGACAATAATTTCACCGCTTCCCGGCGTTAACCATGTTCTGGCAACGGAAGTCTTGCGTTTCCCGGTTGAATAATAAACGTTTTCCTTTTCCATACAACTCCCCGATATGAAGAATTTACAAAGTGGTTTAACTAAATTTTGAGAATCTCAGGCTGCTGTGCCTCATGAGGGTGCTGGTCTCCAGAATAAACCTTCAATTTTTTATACAGTTTTCTTCCCAGCCTGTTTTTCGGCAACATCCCCTTGACTGCAAATCGAACGAGGTCCTCAGGTCTTTTTTCCATAAGCTTTTTGGCTGTAATGGTCTTAAGACCGCCGATGTATCCGCTGTGACGGTAATAATTTTTCTGATCCCATTTTTTCCCGGTGAGGACAACCTTATTCGCATTAATGACCACAATCCAGTCACCCATGTCCACATGGGGCGTAAAAAGCGGGTTGTGTTTTCCTCGAAGGCGGGTCGCAACAGTGCTTGCGAGTCTGCCGAGAATCGCACCTTCGGCATCAATTATATACCACCGTTCTTTGTTGTCGGTATTTTTCGCACTATATGTGTATTTTTTCACCTGTCTTTCTCCTTTGACTAAAACTCGCTGAATATAATAGAACCTACAGAACTGTCAAGGAAAAAAATCGATAGCCTGGACAGGATTTGACACGAATACTGATTTCTAATATATATTTGAAGCACGCTGGTTTCAACAAATTTTTCTGTGTGATTAATCATTTTAGAATAAAAGGTTCAGGCCTGTGGAATTTTTGGAGACCGAGGTAAAATTTTATTTGCCGGATATAGAGCAAATACGAACCCGTATTGCTAACCTTGGCGCAGTGTTTAAGGGTCGCGCTCTTGAAACCAACATACGGTTTGAAGATGCCCAAAAAACGCTGATTCAAAAAAAATCTCTCCTGAGGCTGCGCAAGGGTAAAAAAATTACGCTGACGTTTAAATCCGAACCGCCGTTTAAAGATAACCAATTTAAAATATTTAAAGAGTTCGAAGTTGAAGTCAGTGATTTTGACATCATGGAAC
Source organism: Desulfobacterales bacterium (assembly GCA_046484425.1). Classification (GTDB taxonomy): domain Bacteria; phylum Desulfobacterota; class Desulfobacteria; order Desulfobacterales; family UBA11574; genus UBA11574. The sequence continues at coordinate 10,658 of JAWOIY010000023.1, forward strand.
ATATCCTGAAATCCTTGGGATTCAAGGAGGAACAGGTATATGAAAAATGGCGTGAAACTTATGTACTTGGCGATACACACCTTTGTTTGGACACCATGCCCTACGGAAATTTTCTTGAAATCGAGGGTAAAAAAGAATCGATCCGACAGTTGGCATCCCAAATCGGTCTTTTGTGGGAAAAACGGATCCTTTTGAACTATCTCGCGATTTTTGATATCTTAAAGCGACAATTAAATCTTTCTTTTTATGACGTCACATTCAGCAATTTCAACAATATCCGGTTTGATATGGCTCAATATATCAATCTGATCGAAGCGGATTCGCGTTTATAGATAGATCAAAAACATCACTGATCTGTTCGACGGGTCCCGGTTTTTTATAATAAAAATATCATGCTCTTGGTATTGACATTGAATTTACGTTTCGGACTGGCAGATGACGGCCCCAACGATTGGCGACATCGTAAAAAAGGGTTTCCATCCCTCTTTGAAAAATATCGATCGGATTTTTTTGGTTTTCAAGAAGCCAATGACTTCCAGATTGATTTTCTCGACCACCTGTTGACGGATTACGATTATATCGGGAAGCGAAGCCCTTCCCCCTCTTTTTGGCAAAGCAATATCCTCTTTTTTAAAAAAAGCTGGACCTGCATTTACCATGAACACTTTTTTTTGAGCCCGACACCGTCGGTTCCGAGTCGGTTTATGAAAAGCCTCTGGCCCAGACAGTGCACCATCGGCATGTTCAAAACCGAACGCCGACAAGTGATATGCGTGAATACGCATTTTGATTTTGATGTTTCGGTCCAGATCCAAAGCGCCAACCTGATCCTTGACCGACTATCGCATTTCCCCGATGATGTCCCCGTGATTCTCATGGGAGACTTTAATAGCCCGCCCTTTAGCCCATGTTACAATATTTTCACGGGACAAGAGGATACATCATCGGGAAATGCAGGCTATTTTAAAGACGCTTTTAAAAAGCCTTTTACGGGAACCCATCACGGATTTACCGGAAATACAAACGGAGACCATATCGACTGGATTCTCTTTCGGGGCAAAATCACCCTTGAAAACAGCTGGGTTATTCTGGACACCTTTCAGAATATGTACCTATCGGATCATTTCCCCTTGTGTGCTGAATTTACGTGGGATGCTTAATATTCTCTATATGTTCCCCTGCAAGCGGGATTTGAGGGCATTAGCCGGACGTTTTGCAATTTAGCCCAAATATCCAATGGACCGTTTGCCATACCGAAACAATATTGCTTGTAACCGGCCGACAAAAGCGCTATAGCGTTCGTCAAACCGATTGTTGTTCGATTTGCACACAAACTATTTAACGTTTTATACAGAAATCTAAGATTATGGGTCTTTTGTCATCACGTATGTCCATTACGCGCTATAAAGTTGTGGGCCAACTGGATGGACCGGTACATGAAACCGTCTACCAGGGTCTCAAAACGCATATGGTTCCAAAAATCGAGGACGACGGTTCGGATGCCGCGGTCGGATGGACGTCCTTTGAGAGTCCGTATTCACCCGATTTTGAAAGCTACTCTTTTGTTTTTGGCACCTACATGGTTTTTGCCCTGCGCATTGATAAAAAATCGATTCCGCCAAAACTCATTCAGAAACATTACGTCCTTGATGTCGCCAAACATTTGGCGAATACCGGCCGGCATTTTTTATCCGGTAACGAGAAAAACGCCATCAAAGAAAATGTGTTCAACACCCTTGTCCGTCGTATTCCGTCCACGCCGAATGTTTATGATTTGGTCTGGGAGCACGATACCGCTTCATTGTGGTTTTTTTCCAACCTGAAAGCGGCCAATGAAGTGCTGGAAACACTTTTTCTCAAATCATTCAAACTGCAGTTGATCCGTCTGTTTCCTTACACGACAGCCGACCTTGTGGCCGGACTGTCAGACCAAGAACGCGATGTTTTAGGAAAACTTGAAAAAAGCCGATCTGGGGAATAGCCGATGCTGGATATCGCCATAGCATACAATCGTTACAAATTTTTAGGAAACGAATTTCTCACCTGGCTGTGGTTCATGATCGCTACCGATCAGGATCGGTTACACAAGTACGATACGGGTCTTGTATCGTTAACCGTCGGAAATCGGCTGGTCCTCGAAAACACACGCAACAACGCCAAAGAGACAATCACCATTAAGGGCGACAATGCCGGTCTGGAAGAAGGCTTGCTGGCGATTACAAAGGGGGCTGCTGTTACCGAAATACACTTGTCCTATAAAGCTGGTGCGCATACCTGGGAATTCAGTCTCAAGGGAGAAAGCCTCAATATATCCAACCTGAAATTACCGGAGACCGGTCCGGTGGAAACCCCGGATGACATTGAAGGCGTTGTTCTCGAGAAGATATATATGATAGAAAAGGTTATCGGGCTTGTGAACAACCTCTTTACTCATTTCATCCATCTTCGGGTATCCCATGCTTGGGACAACCAAACAGCGTCCCAGATCCGAAAATGGGCGACATCTACAACATCTAATTGAAGTTTTTCCATTCTGTCGCAAGGCGGTGTGCTTTGCGCGTCGTCTCAGGCAGACGGTATCCCTTGCAAGCGTTCAAAATTTAAAGCAGATCGTCCCTTGAACGGGTCACCATGAGCGGACCTTTGCCGGTGAGAAAAAACTTAATCCAGTCAAAGCCGAATTTCATCAACTCAACATCCGAATCCATTAGTTGGCGGATCCTTTGCTGTGACACGTTAAATCGCGATAAAAAAGTGCTTTCAAAAATGAATTTCTTAAATTCATCGACATTAAAACAGGCCATAAGTGCCATTCTCAAAGCCGGACTGTTCATCCCCTGCGGCCCCCATGGGTTTGCCCTGAACATGGTGTCGATATCGACCCACAGATCATTCATCTCGTTATATCGTTTTAATTGTTGATCCTCGATCCACCGTTTTATCGTCCACTCACGAAATTCTTTATGCCCCATGCAGTAGGAATCTTTTGCGATAAAATATAAAACGGTTCGTCCATCCTCATTATGGCTTCTTGCCACTGCACGCTCCAGTGGATAGGCCCGACACGAAAAGGGTCGATCTTCGTATATCGTGCAACCTTTGTTTGCCAAAAAAGGGCACGGTTTCTCATTACCATCCGTCATTTTCAGCATAAGACTTGGGAAATATGGATTATCTCTTATGGCTTGAAACGTATACCGGTCCAAGAACTTTTCTGAAGAGATGTTGAGCCGTTTTTTCATGCGGATGACGTCGTATGGATAAAGATACATGTCCGCATCTTTGCAGCAACGGGTAAAACAGGTTACGCCGGGATGGCAATCAAAATTGAACGTGTCTGTTGTAAGACATCTACTTCTGCCGTTGGTTGGTGTATTGGATATCTTTTTCATTCTTTAATAATTTTTTCTTTATCAGAGTATCCAGAGCACCGAGAAAAAGCGCAAGGAGGGCGGATATAATCACATAAAATCGCTTTTTGCCGCTGATAAGAATATTTCTTGTTTCGATGGGTTTACTTTCAGGCAGTTTTTTATTTGATGAGGATTGAAGATGCACGGATATCCTTGCCTTGTAAAATAGAAAATCCTCTCCCAGTCCATATCGCCGAAAGTATATATGCTTTTAGAATCAAAGCAAGGTCAAATGGAGTTTTTTATAACTCTCTTGATTTTTTTTAAAAAAGAGATGGACATTGTCATAAAATTTTATTAAAATTATATATAATTCTCCGTATCAAGAAAAATCATGAAAACGAACTCATTCAACAATAGTGAACCGGACAGACGGCTTGAGACCAGAACCATACTGGATCGATATTATAGTGTGGAATTTCAATTAGAAGAGACCGGAAATGTCTACCAGTTTAAATTACGGGACATGTCGTCAAATGGATTGGGCATTCTGGTAAACAAGGGTTCTGCGGTTTTGAAGCATTTGAAGGTGGGGGATACGTTGAATATGAAATATATCCCACCGGAATCCGTTGGATTATCTGAATCTTTAAAAACCCAAATCGCACATATTACCCATAAAGATGAAGGGCCGTTTAAGGGTCATTTTATTATCGGCTTTTTCATCATAGAGAGAGCAACCATCGACCATCCTCTTCCTTCATAAACTTAAAAACACAACACATTCTATTGCCATGAAGATGGAGATCGGCAGCCGCTTACCTTCACTCCATCTTCATGTATTATGGGTTCTGAAATTATCGAGGTTTCTATTTAACCGGCGTTAATTCAACGCGCCTGTTTTTGGCCCTGCCTTCCTTTGTGTCATTGCTGGCAGCCGGTTTGGTTAATCCAAAACCTTTCACGATAAGCCGTTCGGCTTCAACCCCTTTGTCTACGAAATATTTCATAACGGTGTTACCCCGTCTTTCAGAAAGGGTCATGTTATATGCTGCAGTTCCAGTACTGTCAGTATGTCCGTCAATCTCAACTTTGAGGTCCGGATTTTTTTTCAGTATCAAAATCGCCTCATTGAGCATGGGATATGCTTCGGGCTTTAGATCTGCTTTGTTAAGATCAAAGAGCACCACCGCGGCATAGGTCCAGCATCCTCTGGAGTCCACCGTAGCACCTGTGGGTGTGTTGGGACATTGATCCTTATCGTCCGTCACGCCATCTCCGTCACTGTCCATCGGCATTGCAACGGGCTCAGGCACAGGCTTGGGAGCAGATTTGGCCAAAAATACGCTTTCTACAAAATCGGCCAGGCTCGATGAGGGGGCCAGGCTGTCGGCAGTGGTTGAAAATCCACAACCGCTCGCTTTGGCAATCTGTTCCAGGATTGCCTTTCCGCCGGGATCATCCCCCACCTGTACCGTATAGATGCAAAGTCTGTCACCGAACTGGTTATTTAGGTCTTTCGCAGCATTCACCGGTACCTGGTCCATATCGACCCCATCGCTAACGATAATGATCGCGATGGGACCCTGGGCCGACTGTAAATCTCCACCGGCAGCAGCGATGGCTTTGGCAAGGGGAATAGAAGTATCCCCACCGGGAGCTTTCACACCGTTCAAGGCCGAGGCAAATTCTGAAGTCGAATAGGGTGTCACGCCATTTACCAGCATGGTCGATCTGTCCGGCAAATAGGCAAAGTGGCCGAATGTTCTAAGCGCCCCGTTATATTTTAACTCCGGAAGTGTCTGGTTCATCGCCGTTAAGAAATCTTTGGCTATGACCGCTTTGTCTTGTCCTTGGTATTTGTCCGCCATGGTAGAGGATGTGTCGAGGATCACCACAAAGTTGTTCACCTTGGGCAAATACTGACTCGACTGGAACACAGACGGTTGGAAAGCCGGCGCGGTGGATTTAACCTCTTGACCGGCACATCCCATCAGCAACGCGCTGACCATTACAATAAACAACGGTGCCAGGTAATACTTTTTCATTTTTTTCCTCCTTCTTTTCGTGTTTTCATTAAAATCCTATTGCCATAAAATCCTTTTCTGTTCATCATTATTGTTCCTTATGCTGATACACATGGACGTCCCGTTGAGGGAAGGGGATGCTTATGCCCTCCGCGTCAAAGCTTTTTTTGATATTTTCGGTGAGAGAAGAATAGACATCCCAATAGTCGCCTGCAGTAACCCATGGGCGAACTGCAAAATTTACACTGCTGTCCGCCAGCCCGATGAGCATGACCGCCGGAGCGGGACTTTTCAGAATACGTTCTTCCTTGGCCAGAACATCCGATATCACTTTCTTGGCATGATCAATATCATCTCCGTAACCGATGCCGAACACCAGATCGATGCGTCGTGTTCCTTTTGACGAATAATTCGTAATGTTGCCCGCGGTCAAACCGGCATTGGGGATAATAATTGTTTTATTGTCGGGCGTCAAAAGCTGGGTGGTAAAAATATGAATTGCCTCGACGGTTCCTGCAACGCCCGCACCGTCGATGAAATCACCCACCTTGAACGGCCGAAAAATGATCATCAAAAAACCGGCGGCAAAATTTGACAGGGATCCCTGTAAGGCAAGACCGATGGCAAGACCGGCGGCACCGATAACCGCGATAAATGATGTTGTTTGTATCTCAAGCTGTCCGAGAGCCGCCAGAACAACGAATACCAGCAAAGTAATGTAGCTCAGATTGGCAACAAACGAGATAACGGTGGGATCAACCTGCCTATTACTCATCACTTTTTCCGTAAAAGCGGTCAACATTTTCGCAAGCCATCGACCGATGATAAAAACGGCAATCGCTGCAATGACTTTAATTCCGTAAATGGTTAACAGCGTCCATACTTTTGAAAACGCATCCTCCATGTTTCACGCTCCTTAAACGGTTAACGTTAAATATATGTTTTTACGATGTGGGAAAATTATATTTCGGGGATTGGGATATGGGCCATTTGAAACTTAACGCAATATATATGCCATTTGTATCGGACTTTAAGAAGGATAACTTCGTGAGATAAAAAATAAACATCATATCAATATGATAATACGATTTAAATTCCGGCTTGTGACAACCGTACTCATAGAAACATTATTTTTTTTGGTTCAAGAATTGTTTCATTCTATTTTTATGCGACAATACTGCATGAATATTCCTTCATCCCCGTTTCTCATAAAGATTCATGGCTTCTGCGACGTCTCTATGCTGAAGAGTTTTGGCCCTTGCTTTAGGGTAAATTTTTCATCGATGGTTTCCCATATCCATCCGGAATAACCATAACCGCCCACGGGCTTTGACACAAAAGCCTTTTTCCAGGATTCCGACCGTCCTTGGTTCACCCCGACGGTACCGAACGTTCCAAATACCATTTTTTCAACCGGATGACAATACGGCTCACCCACAAGTTCATTGCCAAAACTGACAGCCGTTTCATCGCCGTAAACCGATGCCCTTAATCCATACCGATTGTCCCGGACAAGTCGCATCGCCTCGTCGGTATCCCTAAATGTACTGATAAAACTGACCGGACCGAAAGTCTCCTCCCGAACCCCCAGCATCTCCCGGGTGGCGCCCACCACCACCGTCGGATACACCATGTGGCCATCAATACGACCGCCGAGGGCAACTCGGGCGCCTTTATCCACGGCATCCCTTAGCTGGGCCTTTATATTTTTGATGGCACGCTCGCTGGCCACCGGGCCCATTTCCGTATTAGGATCAGCAGGATCTCCGGTTTTAACTTCACGGCTCAATTCAACAAATCGCTCCACAAATGCATCATGAAGGGATTCATGGACATATACACGCTCCGGCGCCGTACAGGTCTGCCCGGCATAAATATACTTGGAAAAGGATAATTCCTTTGCCGCAACCTCCACGTCGGCCCCCGGGAGAACAACAAAAGGATCCTTTCCCGGTCCCTCAAAAATAAACTTCTTGCCGAATTTCTTAACTGAATTTTGGTATTGAAGGGCATGGTCATCGGACCCGAAGAGACATATGGCGGGTATATTCGGATTTGACATGGCGCTTTCTAGAAAATTCTTGCCATTAGCGTATTCAAAACGAATATTGTCGCCGAATATCGGTCTATAAAGGGATTCCGTAAAATGGGAAATGTCAGACCCCCGTGTCGCAAATTTCACCCTTACGCGATTGCCCACAAGGAATATGGAAAGAATGGCCGTGTTCAACCACGCGCTGCCGTTATACGGCAACAACAGGGCAACCTCCTGGTCCGGACGGCAAACGGGCTGTCGTTCGGAAAAAACCGTGACCATCTCGTCAAATCCTCTCAGGTTGTCCAGGTTCATATCCACTTCGATACGACATTCCCTGAGGGTAAAGCCGGCATCTTTCACTGCGGTTTTGATCAGTTGATCCCGGTGAAGGGATATCGCTTCAACCAATTGATGAACCTGTTCAATTCTTTTTTCAAGCGTTCCCATTTTGCTACTCCTTCAAAATACCCCGGCAAAAAATATTGATCATGGTTTCAATCGCTTCATCGAGTTCGATGGATTGAAGTGTCTCATCACCGAATATTTTTTTAAGCAAAGTAAAATAATTGACCATGCCCACCAGACACCGGGATGCAATTTCCGGATTGACCGTTTTAAACGCCCCTTCATCAATTCTCTCACGCATATACTCGGCCAGAGATTCAAAAAACCTTCTGACGGGTCCGGCCACAAACATGCCGGCCAGCTCGTGACCTTCGAGGGCGCTGAACATTAAAAGCCTTAAAAACGTCGTGTCCTCGCTGTATCGCTGCATGAAGTTTGTAACGATGGTTTCGAAAACCCGCTGATCGTCTTTTTTTCTCATGGCATCAAGGGGATAATACAACGGTTCGCTTTCTTGCATTTTTTGATCGATAATGGCGGAATACAGGTCTTCTTTGTCTTTGAAATGGCTGTAAATCATGGCTTCGCTGATCCCGGCCTTCTCGGCGATCTTTTTCGTTGTGGCGCCGCTGAAGCCGTTTCTCGAGAAAACCTCCATAGCAGCGTGAATGATCTCCCTGCGACGTTCATCTCCTGTCAAACGCTTTTTTTTGGGTTCCATCACACCACCTTAGTTAATTAATCGCTTATAATTAATCTAATTATCTTGACATAGTTAAGACTAATTATTAATAACATATCATATTTTTTAAGAACCATCGAATCAATATATTTGCAATTAACCCACTAAATATTAATGCTATCGATGATTAACTCGGCTTCATTTTAAAAAAATATATAAAGCGATATTTTTATTATTCTAAAGCCACAATGCCCGTTTTTTATAAGTGATTGTTTACTTTATAATTCAAAAACCATCCAAACGCAACCATTTTTACCACATTGGAAACATTTTAAAATGAATAAAATTTTTTATCCGGATTCCATCGTTGTCGTCGGTGTTTCTGAGGCTGAAGATAACCTCGGTCAAAACATTATTTCAAATCTGATTAATTTCGGTTATACGGGAAAAACTTATGCCGTGGGGCCTAAAGGGGGACAGGTGATGGGGCATATAATATATCCGTCTGTCCTCGATGTTCCGGAAACCGCCGATCTTGCCGTTATTCTCACCCCTGCCCGTTTTATTCCTGAAGTTATCTCCCAGTGCGGGAAGAAGGGGATTGGGCATGCAATTATCGAATCCGCCGGTTTCAGAGAAATGGGGGAAGACGGCAAAAAAATTGAAACGGATTTGATCGAAGCCGCCAATATTTCGGGCATCAGATTTGTCGGTCCGAATTGTATGGGTGTGATTAATACCCAAAACGGTCTCTATGTTCCTTTTATCGCACTGCCTTCCGAATATAAAAAGGGACATGTCAGCGTCATGTCTCAAAGCGGCGGCATAGGGCTCTCCCTTGCCGAAAGACTCAAACAGCCGGGATTGGGACTCAGTAAGTTGGTAAGCATGGGAAACAAGCTCAATCTGGATGAAGCAGACCTTCTGGCCTATTTGATGGAAGATCCGGATACCGACATCATTTATTTTTATCTTGAAGATTTCAAGAGAGGAAAAGATTTTGCAGACCTCGCTTTTCAAACCGGCAAACCGGTTATTCTCCACAAGTCAAATACAAACCCGTTAACCCATACCATCGCCAAATCCCACAGTGCGGCACTGGCAGGGAATGACAAGATTGTCGACGCAGCATGCGCTTCTTCAGGCATGGTGAGGGTGGCATCCACAGAAGATGCGATTCTTGCCATTCAGGGTCTTTCCACACCGCTTCTTCAAGGGAAAAACCTGGCAATTCTATCCAGATCAGGGGGTCATGCAGTGGTTGCAGCGGATATGTGCGCAGAATACGACTTTAATTTGCCCGGATTACATCCAAATATTTTGGATGAGGCCAGAAAACATTTTCGCGCCGGCGTCATCAAAATTGGAAACCCTTTGGACTTGGGGGATATTTTTGATCTTAACGTTTATCCCCAAATCGCAGAAAAAACTTTACAACAACCGGATATCCACGGGATTGTTTACATTCATGTTTCCCATATGCAAATAGAAATAAAAGACACCATAAAGGTGCTGAAAAGGCTCGCCGAACTCTCTTATCAGTACGGCAAGCCGATTGTCATCGTCGTAGAGGTTCCGTCTTCTTTTCATTCTGCCTTAACCGCAGAATTGGATTATCCTTTTTTTATGGATCCTGTTCAAGCCTTCAAGGCAATGACCTTTCAGGGTCATTATGCCGTATGCCGGCACAAGAAAAGGCATGCAATTAAAGAAACAGATTTTCCCTTAATAGAAACCATCAAATCATGGATAGACAAAATCTACCAAAAAGAACGACAACCGTTGCTTCATGAGTCCTTAGATCTTTTACATCGGATGGGTATTCCAGCGGCACCATGGCGTATGGTCACCACCTTTTCCGAAGCATGTAAGGCTGCAAATGAGATCGGATATCCGGTTGCCATCAAAGCGGCATCTCCTGATCTTTTACACAAAAGCGATCAAGGCGGTATTGCACTGAATATCCCGGATACCGATGAAATGGAAAAGCAATGGAAAAAATTATATTCTCGATTAAACGGAATCACCGGAATTGTTCTCCAAAAAATGATTTTTGCGTCGCGAGAAATCATAATAGGTGCAAAAAGAGACCCGGTTTTTGGTCCTGCAGTATTGGTGGGATTGGGAGGTATCCTGGTGGAGGCTATGCAGGATGTGAGCATGCGCCTTGCTCCGGTGGACGAAAATACAGCAAATGAAATGATCGACCAACTTCGAGGTGCGAGAATTTTAGGGCCTTTTCGTGGAATGAAAACTGCGAATCGACAGGCTGTGATTCAATGTCTTGTAAAAGTTTCACAATTGATGCATCACTTTTCTGAAATTTTGGAGATGGATATTAACCCCATGATTCTTTCTGATGATGGAAATGTCGCTTTGGCGCTGGATGCGCGTGTAATATGTTCAACCGCAACCGAGACATAAACCATGTTACCTGCAGGTGATCAGCTGCAACATACCTGAAATGCACTTGAAAGCGGCTTTAAAGAAAAAGGAAAACAAACAATGGACGCTGTAAGAAATTTTTTTAAAAATGACAGATTCGCGGATCATGTCGGTATCGAACTGCTGGAAGTTTCAGAAGGAAGGGCAAAAGCGAAAATGAAAATAAAAGAGCATCACCTAAACGGTGTCAATATTGCCCATGGCGGGGCGATTTTTTCTCTTGCTGATTTGGTGTTTGCCGTTGCTTCGAATTCTCACGGAACCGTTGCCCTTAGCATCAATGTAAGTATCTCTTACTTAAAAGCATCTGTTGCCGGCCAAATCCTCACTGCCGAAGCAAAAGAAGTATCGCTTAATCCGAAACTGGCCACGTATGAAGTCCGTGTGACGGACGAAACCGACGATATCATTGCCATTTTTCTGGGAACCGTCTACAAAAAAAAAGATAAGATTGAGGCGATCCTTACCTAACGCCCTTTTTCTGTTGTATATATTTTTACGTTGTGCGATCTATTTTTGAACTGTTGTCCGGGGTCTTAATCTTAAGAAAGGGTGGCAAACATGGCCGCTAATTTGTCTCTGCTTATCTTCAGATAGTCCCGATCCTTTGAAAAAACTTCAAGCGTAATGGTATCGTCATATCCGATATTCTTGAGGGCTTTCACAATTTCAGGAAAATTGACGGTCCCGGCCCCGACAGGCAGATGGTTGTCTTCTTTACCGAGGTTGTCGCTTGCATGGATATGGCCGATGCGATCCGGAAATTTTTCTATAAACTTTACCGCCCTTTTTCCCTCTATATCTCTGATATGGGCATGTCCTGCGTCGAGAGTCAGCTTGAGCGTTGGAAATTTTATTAATATTTCAGCAAAATCCTCGGGTTCCACCAGGGAATGGGTGTTTGAAAACAAATTTTCGAGACAAAGGAGAAGTCCAAGCTCATCGGCCTTTGTTGTAACAGCTTCAAGGCATTCAAGGGCATATTCTTTTGCTTGATCCACGACAAAGATACCGAGTCCCGTAATGTAGCTGGGATGGAGAACCGCCTTAAGGCACCCGATCTCTGCGGCCACTTCAAGAGATTTGAGAACCTCTTTCAGGGAGGCCTTTCTGAGGCTATGGGTCAAATCCGCCGTATAAACAAAGGAGGGGAGGTGGCATACTATTTTCATATTGTGTCGATCAAGGGCTTTAAGGAGTCTTTTTTTCTGCTGACGAATTATGCTGTAATGCGCCCGTGGGGCATCCATGGTCAGCTCAAGGTAGTCAAATCCCAGTTCTGAAAAGGCCTCGAGCTCTTTAAGAATGGGTCTAACCGGAAAATTCATGGCGCCATATCGCATTTTTGTGACATCCTCCCTTTTTACACAAGCCGTTCAGCAGCATATAACCTTGTTTTATTTTGTCTCCTGCTTTGCCTTTGCCGCATTTCCTGGCTCATTTTCAATGGTCTCGTAAGATTCCCAGCCACCCCCTAATGCTTTATAAAGTCTTATTAAATTGGAGATCACCGCGCCATTACTCTGACTTAATTCATCCTGTAAAACAAGAAGCGACCGTTGAGCGTCCAGCACGTTATTAAAATCCACCAAACCGGCCTGATACTGGTCCTGGGCCAGTACCGCAGCCCTCTGGGCAGCAGTTGCGGCCTTGGCGAAGGATTCACGCCGAAGCTGTTCTTTGGCATAGGACACAAGGATATTTTCCACCTCTTCCTGGGCGCTGAGAACAGCCGCCTCATATTGGATCAGAGCCTGCTCTTGACGGGCGTTTTGGACTTCAATATTTTGCCGGATGGCGCCACCATGAAAAATGTTCCAGGAAACACCGGGCCCGTACGCCCAGGTCCGGCTGGACCATTCCAATAAGTCCCCACTGGAAAGAGACTCAAGTCCAATAGTGCCAAATAAATGGAATTTGGGATACAAGTCCGCCACAGCCACGCCGACGAGGGCTGTCTGGGCTGCAAGGTCGCGCTCGGCCCTCCGAATATCGGGCCTGTGACGCAGGGTCTCAGCCGGAATCCCGACAACCACGGTCGCCGGTAGTTCCGGAATGGGTTGTCTCTCGGCCAATTCTTTATGAAGTTTGCCGGGTTGCTCCCCCAGGAGTACCGCCAGACGATTTTGGGCCGACTCCAGCCTGGTATTCAAGGCCGGTATCTGGGATTGGGAGGTTTCCAGGATGCGCAAAGATTGTTGCACGGCCAGCTCGTCGATGATCCCTGCCTCATATCGCGATCGATTCAAGTCATACGTTTGTTGCTGCGTGGTGATATTGGCCTCGGTCACCGCCAAACGGGTTTGAAAGGTCCGCACCTCCACATAGTTCAGGGCCACTTCGGCCAACAGGCTCACCAGAACATCGTATAGGTTTTCCTGTGTGGCTTCGAGGTTCGCTTGGGCCGCTTCCACCGAACGACGCACACCGCCAAAAACGTCCAGTTCCCAGCCGGCGTCAAAATTGGCCGTATAAAGCTTGCTTTCCGTTCCTTTTCCGCTGCTTTCGGTGCTTTCGCTGATACGGTACCTTGAAGCCGAAGCTGAAGCATCCAGGGTTGGAAAAAGATCCGCCTTGCTAATTCCCCTCAACGCCCGGGCCTCACGGATTCTTGCCCAAGCGTTTTTCAAATCCAGATTGCCCTTAACAGCACGCGCCACAAGGCTATCGAGTTCTGCATCATTCAGCGTGCTCCACCAGCTGGCCAGGATTTCGGGCTCAAGCGAACCCGTGACCAGGCCTCCCTGGAGTTCAGTATGCCACTCACCCGGTGCGCGGGGTTCTATTTTCGCATAGTCCGGCCCAACAGCTGCGCACCCAACCAAAACCAGGGTCAGGATTATCAACGAGTTCTCCCTTGTCAGATCCCAGACCCTATTCTTCATTCTCTTATCCTTTTGCGCATGCATCATTGTTCCCTTATTACCTTATTCCCGAACCGGTTTGTCTTCTTTTTTCGTACGCCAGGCATGTCCCTTCTCGCGGCCTGTTTGAAAGGCATAGTAAAGGACAGGGATCAGAAAAATGCCCAGCAGGGTCGCCGCCAGCATCCCGGAAAAAACCGTGGTTCCGATAGCCCGGCGGGCGTTGGCACCCGCACCTGTGGCGATCACCAGAGGCGACACCCCAAGAATAAATGTAAAAGCGGTCATCAGCACCGGACGAAAGCGGATTTGCGCCCCTTCAATGGCGGCCTTTTCCACGGAATACCCTTGCTCTCGGCGGTCCTTGGCGAACTCCACGATCAGGATGGCGTTCTTTGCGGCCAGGCCCACCAGCATGACCAGGCCGATCTGGGCGTAAATACTGAAACTGAGGCCGGCGATCCACAAACCGGCAAGCGCTCCAAGGCTGGCCACCGGAATCGACAGAATGATGGAAAGGGGGATGTTCCAGCTCTCGTATTGTCCCACCAGGAACAAATAGCCAAAAAGCAGGGCCAAAGCGAGCAGGAATTGAACCTTGCCGCCGGCCTTGCGTTCCTGAAAGGACATGGTCGACCAGTCAAAGGTGTAGCCGGACGGAAGGGTCTTGGCCGCCAGGCGCTCCATGGTCGCCATGGCCTCTCCCGAGGAAAAGCCCGGGGCTGCGTTGCCGTTGATCTGTACACTGGTGAACTGGTTATAACGGTCAACGATTTGCGGTGCCAGGACCGTATTTAGGGTGATCAGGCTTTTCATGGGCACCATTTTGCCGTCGTTGCTGCGGACATAGAGCCGGCTGATGTCATCCACCGCTCTCCGATACCGGGCCTCAGCCTGAACTTTGACCTGATAGGTCCGGCCGTAAAGATTGAAATCGTTGACATAGCTTGAGCCGAGGTTGTCCTTCAGGGTGGCAAAGACCCGGCTGACCGGCACCCCGAGCGTCTCTGCCCGTGTCCGGTCGAGATTCACGAAGATCTGGGGCGTGTCGGCAGTGTAGGTGGAAAAGACCCGCATCAGGGTCGGGTCCTGGTTGGCAGCAATGACCAGAGACCGGATTGCCGCGGCGATTTCCCGTGGAGGCTGATCTTCAAGGGCCAGGAGTCGGAAGTCAAAGCCGCCCGTGTAACCCAGCCCGGATATAGGCGGCGGTGCAAAGGCAAAAACATTGGCCGAAGAGATTCCGGCCAGTATCGCCTGGGCCTTCCCCACAATGGCCTCCAATTGCTGATGCGGACGGGTGCGCTCGTCCCATGGTTTCAGGACGATAATGCCGAATCCGACATTCTCGGCCATGCCGCTGAGCAGGCTGAACCCGCTCACGCCAAGCGAACTTTCAACCCCATCGATGTCCTGCAAGGCCAATGTCACGTGTTCCATAACCGTGCTGGTACGGGCCAGTGAGGCCCCCTCCGGCAGTTGCGTATTGATAAAAAAAACACCCCGGTCTTCCTGGGGCAGGAAGGATGTTGGGCTGTAGGTGAACAGAAAATAATTGGCACCGATAACACCGACGAAGATCAACAACGCCACCACCAGCCTGCGGATCAGCCAGGCAGCGCTGGTCACGTATATGCCACGTGAAGCTTCCAAACCGCGGTTAAACCAGGCAAGGGGACCATGTTGAGGGATTTTCGGAGTTTTGAGCAATACGGCGCAAAGGGCCGGGCTCAGGGTCAAGGCATTGAGGGCCGAGATGACCACCGCCGTGCAAATGGTCACGGCAAATTGTTTATACAGCTGGCCGGTGGTACCGGGCATGAACCCCACCGGCACGAACACAGCCAAAAGCACCAAAGTGGTGGCGACAATAGGACCGGTGACCTGGCCCATGGCATGGATGGTTGCGGGCTTGGCGCTGAGTTTGCGTTTTTCCATGACCCTGTATACATTTTCCACCACCACGATAGCGTCGTCCACCACCAGCCCGATGGCCATGATCAGGGCAAACAGGGTAAGGGTGTTGGCGCTGTATCCCAGGGCCAGCAACACAGCGAATGTGCCGATGAGCGATACCGGAATGGTCACCGTGGGCACCAGAGTTGCCCGCCAGTCCTGTAGAAAAATGTAATTCACGAACAAGACCAGAAGGAAGGTAATGACCAGGGTCAGTTGAATTTCGTGAATGGCCGCTGAAATGTATTTGGTGGTGTCGTAAAAGACATCGTATTGTACATCGCTGGGCTGCCGCTCGGCAAGGTGTTTGAGTTCCGCCCGCACCGCTTCCATGGTGTCCAGGGCGTTGGCATCTGAAGATCGGTAAATTCCTATGGCCACGGCCTCCTGGCCGTTGAAAATCGACCGGGTGAGGTAGTCTCTGGCACCAAGTTCCACCCGGGCCACGTCACGAACTCGCACCAAACCGCCCTGATCGTTGCTGCGGACAACGATGTTTTCAAAATTTTCCGGGTCATCAAGGCGCCCTTTGGCTCGCAGGGTGTACTGGACCATCTGACCGGAATCGGCAGGTGACGTTCCGATAGACCCCACGGCCGCCTGGATGTTTTGCCGGCGGATGGCCGCGATCACGTCATCGGCGGTCAGCCCGCGGGCGGTGAGCCTCTCGGGATTCATCCAGATGCGCATGCTGAATTCAAACTCACCAAAAATAAAGACATCACTGACGCCGTCGATACGCACCAGGGCGTCTTTTATATTTCTGCTGATATAGTTGCTCAGAAAAAGTCTGTCCCGGGTGCCTTGGGGAGAAAAGAATTCTACCGCACACATCATGTCAGTGGATCGTCTGCGAACATCGATGCCCTGATCGACCACGGCCTGGGGCAGTTTGGAATTGGCCAGCTGCACCCGGTTTTGCAAGTTGACCTGGTTGATGTCCGGATCGGTGCCCACCTCAAAAGTGACGGCCAGCGTATATTGCCCGTTATTGGAGCAGGAGGAGGCCATGTAGAGCATTTTTTCCACACCGTTGACCTCTTTTTCAATGGGTGCCGCCACATTATCGGCCACAACCCGGGCATTGGCGCCCGGATAGTTAGCGGTGACACGGATTTCGGGCGGCGTGATCTCTGGATACTGAGCAACGGGAATGTTGAACAGCGCAATGAGTCCTCCCAGAGTGAGTACGATGGATATCACCACGGCAAGCCGTGGGCGTTCGATGAAAATCTGTGAAAACATGCATCACCTCCCCTGAGGTTCATCCGCGCTGTCGGTTTTAACCATCTGGCCGGGCCGGACTTTCTGGGTACCCTCAACAATAACCCGTTCATTGACAGCCAGACCCGATTCGACGGCCCAGTTGATGCCGACCACCGGCCCGGTTTTAATCCGCCGCACGGCAACGCGATTTTGATCATCCACCAGCAGAACATAGCGTCCGTCGTGGTCTTCCAGAACCGCCGTCTGGGGCACCACCGGCATGGGTTTAGCCGCACTTTTCGAAACCATAACGGTAACGTACTGCCCGGGAATCAATACGGCTTCAGCGTTTTTAAAAAAAGCCCGGACAGCGATGGTGCCGGTGTTAACATCCACGGTATTGTCCACAAAGTCCACATGCCCCGCTGTTTTGAGAATTTGACCGTCGGCCAGTTGGATTCGCGGCATCAGTATGGGTTGATTTTTCCCCCTATCGGCATCCTTAAGGGCCATATTAATGGCAGCAAGGTCATTTTCACTGATTGAATAGACCACCCGAATCGGATCCAGCTGAACAATTCGGGCAAGCGATGCTGAATCTGGCCCGACCAAATTACCTCTGGTAAAAGCGGTTCGCCCGATGCGACCGGATATGGGCGCTGTAATAGACGTGTATCCCAGATTAATTTGGGCGATTCGAAGATTGGCTTTGGCCTGCTCGAGCTGCGCTCTGGCACGAAGTTCTTCGGCCACGGCATTGTCCAGGTCCGTTGCGGATATTCCCCCGGAACGGACCGTTTGTGCCCGATTGAGAAATTGGCGAGCTTTGGTGAGTATTGCTTCAGCCTGGGCCAGCGATGCTTTATCGGAATCAACCTTGGCCAGGTAGGGCGCTTTTTCGATAACATAGAGAAGATCACCGGTCCGAACATCGCTTCCCTCTTTGAAGTTGACCTGTTCCAGAAATCCTTCGACCCTGGCCCTTAAATCAACACTCTGGATAGCCTCCACGTGGCCCACATACTCCGATGGCGGATTGACATCCTGCTCGACAACCATAGCTACCTTTACCAGCGGCGGCGGTCCATCTCCAGGCCCGGCAGGCGCTGCGTTCACGCCCAAGGAAAATACCAGCATTAAGAGGATACCCAACAGCAGGACAACAGGTCCGATAAAACGGACCCTGACGTCCGTTTTTAAAATCATTTTTTGAAGAGACTTAATACCACCGTATATCGCATCATTTATCGCTTCAGGACTATTTGCGCCGCGTTTCGTTCTCATATTTTTACGATCCTCCAAACCATTCGATGTTGAAATAAGCCTTCTCCGGGGTTGGGAATAAAAGCATTTGACAGTTTTAAACATTTATTTTAAATGTTCATTTAATATAAGCCATCGACCAATTCAAGCAAAACTTTAAATCGTCATTTAATTTATTTCGTTTTCAGCTCTTATAATAAATCCTTCGTGCTCTAATTCATAAATACGATGACGTATTTTTATTGGGACACCGGACCAAACAAGCTGGAGTTCAAAAGTTTGAAATGCCTAAAGTGAGCTATAAATACGTAATCGTATTTACGAATATATGTACTAAGGGAGATATACCATGGCACAACGAGAAGATGGCAAGGTAACCCGAAATCGAGTGCTGAATGCCGCCTGTGAAGTGTTTGCTGAAAAAGGGTATCGCAACGCCAAGGTGGCGGAGATCTGTCGCCGAGCCGGTGCCAACGTGGCGGCTGTCAACTATTATTTCGGCAATAAGGCCGCCCTGTACGCCGAAGCCTGGCAACATGCTTTTAATGAATATGCCATGCCTGAATCACCCATACCTGCGCATATTTCTCCGGACGACCAGTTGAAAAACTACATTTACGCTCTTATAAAAAACTTTATGGAAAGGGGCCTGCAGGGGTATTTCACACGCCTTTACCTGATGGAACTGGCCAACCCCACAGGGTTGATACAGGACTCCTGGCATGATATAATCGAACCTCGTCGTCAAAAACTAATTGGAATCATTCGAAATATATTGGGAATCGAAACGACGGACGAAACTACTCTGTTTTGTGAACTGAGCATCATCAGCCAGTGCCGTGCCCTTTTAACCATCAATCGCGTTGACCTGGAATACCTGTTGGGTAAGCCCCTATCGCCAAATTTGATCAAACGACTGGCCGACCACATTGCCTGTTTTTCGCTGTCGGGTATCAGGGCTGTCAATAAATTGCAGATCTGAGAAGCAATAAATTTCCCCAAAAAACTCCTAATCAATCGGATTCTCTTACAGGTTGACAAAAAAGAGTTTCTGGAATATTTTTTATTTGGTAGTACCATTTTTCCCGGACACCCATTCTGATTTTATCTATTTATAAAAAGGATGAGGTCATGGGCAACACGAAATTTCGCGAAAAGATTGAATATCTTTTATCCTTGGCCGATGTTCAAATTAACGGCGACCGTCCATGGGATATACAGGTTTATAATGAAAAGCTATACCAACGCCTTCTGGCCGAAGGTTCGCTGGGTCTCGGCGAGGCTTATATGGATGGATGGTGGGATTGTGAAAGGCTCGACGAATTTATTTGCAGCGTTTTAAAAGCGAATCTTGGCGGTAAAATCAATCCCTGGAAAGAGTTTTTTTCTATTTTGAAAGCCAAGCTGTTCAATCTTCAAAAACCGTCTTTATGTTTTATAGACTGCCAGCACCACTATGACATCGGCAATGATCTTTATCAATCCATGCTTGACAAACTTCGAATATACAGTTGCGCTTACTGGAAGAATGCATCTTCTCTTGACGATGCGCAAGAAAAAAAGCTGGAATTGGTTTGCCGTAAGTTGTTATTAAAACCGGGAATGCGTGTTCTCGATATCGGATGCGGCTGGGGGGGGACTGCCAAGTTTATTGCTGAAAACTATCAAGTAGAGGTCGTCGGCATCACTGTTTCCGAAAAGCAGGCACGTTTTGCTGAAAAGTTATGTCAAGGACTGCCGGTCGAAATCCGCCTTGAGGACTACCGAAGCCTGACGGGCGTGTTTGATCGTATTGTTTCTCTGGGTATGATCGAACATGTGGGTTACAAAAACCACAAAACTTTTATGCGGGTTGCCCGCCGGTGCCTGAAAGAGAGCGGCGTCTTTGTTCTCCAAACCATCGGGAACAACCGTTCCCAGAAAAAAATGGATCCCTGGATCAACAGATATATCTTTCCAAATTCCCTACTGCCGTCAGCAAAACAAATTAACGATGCTATTGAAAACCTTTTTGTTCTCGAAGACTGGCATAATTTTGGCCCGGATTACGACAAAACACTTATGCACTGGTTTCAAAATTTTCAAAACAACTGGAATGATCTCAAAGATAAATATGGTGAGCGTTTCTATCGAATGTGGAAATATTATCTATTGTCTTGTGCCGGCACCTTTCGCGCAAGATCCAACCAACTCTGGCAAATCGTTCTATCACCCAAAGGGATTCCCAACGGATATCACGCACCACGCTAACCCGGATCTTTTTAAAAATATAAAAAATCGGAAATATAACAAGATTCATTTACCCCTCAAAATAATTTGAGTTGTAACTGGCCTTTTTTTGATTTGTTCTCCGGAATAATAGACTCATGTGTTAACAGGTTTTCTTCAATCTTTTTCTATTTACCTTATCCGGCCGATCTTCAGTAATCACACAGGCCGACTTGTTTGATCGTGCTTTTTTGAATGCCGGGTTGGGTGTTTCTAAATTAAAAAGCGCGTTTTGCCCCTGAAGTTTATCTCGTTCATCCGGATTAAAAATTTTTATTCTACCAAATTCTCCGTCATACCCTGGTAAAAGATCAATTTTGTTTTGCCGAACCCTCATAATCGCCTCGCCTAACAAGGGAACGTCCGCAGTCTCAATAATTTCTTTGTCAATGGTCGTTAAAATGTCGAATTCGGATCCCAGTTTTTCAAGTATATATCTATAGTTCCCCATCACTTTTTTTGAACCAGGACCTACATTTAGAACTTCGGACAAAATTTCAACAAGCGGAATAGTATGTTGAAAAGAATGATATTTTTTTGGTTTAATCCCTTCCGGACGATCTGCAAGCTCCTCCACCCTGTACAATACACCCAGGGTTAGCGGTTTTCCGCAAACCGGGCATATTTTCCCTTTTTCACGTGTCGTTTGGGGCCAATAACGAACATTACAGTTTCTATGTCCATCAAGATGATATTTTCCTTCTTCCGGATAAAATTCCAACGTACCTAAAAATCTTTCAGGATCACCACTTTTTAAAGCGGATTTTACCGCGAAATATGAGAGTTCTGTATTAAACAGATTTGCTTCACGCCCCAATTTTAATGGTGAGTGTGCATCAGAATTTGACACGAGCGTCAGGCCGTCCAGTGCAGACACCCGCCAGTTCATTTGAGGATCTGAGGAAAGACCCGTTTCAACAGCAAAAATATAAGATGTAAGATCCTCAAAACACTCATTTATAGAATCGAAACCTGATTTGGAACCCAGAACCGAAAACCACGGCGTCCAGATATGGGCAGGAATAAGGAACCCCGCCTCAGATGTTTCAAGAAGCATTTCTAAAAGATCCCTGGCATCAAGACCAAGTATCGGCCTTCCGTCAGATTTTATATTTCCAATCTTGTCGAGTTTAAAAATAAATTTCTCCGCCTGATCAAAATCGGATAAAAAAACAAGATTATGATTTTTACGGACTTTTTTGTTTTTTTTATATATATTGCTAATTTCAGAAACCAGCATAAAATGAACGGTTCTGCGGCATGACTTTGGAATTTCTTGATCACATAATCTCGAATATTTTTCTTTCAACCTGAACATCCCGGGTTCAGCAGGTGTCAGTTTTTCTTTTATTTCAGCAAACCAACCGGGATGGGTAAAATCACCGGTTCCAATAACGGATATACCTTTCAGTTGCGCTGCAATGTATAAATTTTCAAGATCCGAATTCTTTGCCGTTGCCATGGAAAAACGGGAATGAACATGAAAATCAGCGATAAACTTCATATTTTTTTCTTAGTCACTGGGTTATTGTTGGATATTCGGTAAAAACACTTGTAACATTCGGATAAACAGTATATATACTTAGATTAAATAAAATTAAACACAATATATAGTATTTTTTTAATTTTTAAAAGATTTAGATTTTTTGCAAAACACACATTTAAAACTATGTATTTTATATTGATATTTTTTCAACAAATCACTACTTATAAACATTTTTTTTTATGTTTAACGACAATCTATGTTTTTTATTATTTTTTCTACGCTTTTCTTGTAAGTTTTAAATCCGTTTTTTAATATTATATTAATAAGTTATAAAGTTGTTGTCATTATTAACAATCTATAATCATTATTCTATTAATATATAAACAAATAAGGAATGGATAATGAAATTTAAAATTCAAAAGAATGACATCCTTGACATACTGTCAAAAGTTCAAGGAATAACCGGACGGAAAAGCAATTTGGCCATTACTTCAAACATTTTGATAAAAACGACAGATACCGGAGTAAAACTGATTGTAACAGATCTTGAAACAGGTTTTGAAGGTTTTTATCCGGCAGACATAGAAAGTCAGGGGGAATTAACAATTAATTCTAGAAAGTTTTATGAAATTGTCAGAGAATTCCCAAGTTCAGAAATTAACATCAGTGAAGTTGAAAATTATTGGATTAAAATCGGTAATAAAAATGTGGAATATAATATCGTTGGATTGAATCCGGATGATTTTCCTGAAACGCCAAGAATCGAAGATGTTGAATTTTTCACGATCGATTCCGAAGTTTTTAAAAAAATGATTGAAAGGACAGTAATAATTACGGGTGCGCCTGATGAAAAAAGAACCCATATCACCGGAATATATTTAGAAATTCTTCATCAAGAGAATAATAATATTGTCAGAATGGTTTCAACCGACGGTAATCGGCTCTCAAAAGCGGATTGTTTATATGGAAAGGATATAAAACTTCCTCCAGAACTTGGAATTATTATCCCTAAAAAGGGGATGAATGAAGTTATAAAATTTTTAGATTCTTCGGGAACCGTTCAAATCGGTGTTAAAAACAATAATTTTATAATTAAAAAAGATTTTGAAACCATCATCATAAGACTGCTTGAGGGAGATTTTCCTGAATATGCTGATATTATACAAAAAGGTTCTTCTAATGCGATCCATATGGATCGAAAAATGTTTTTGATGATGCTCAAAAGGATGTCTATTTTATCTTCTGAAGATTACAAGGGCGTTATTTTCCATTTTAACAACGACAACCTTGTGATTACAACAACAAATCCGGATTTAGGTGAATCAAAAGAAGATATGGTGATTGATTATCAGGGAGATTCCATCGAATTGGCATTTAATCCGAGATATATAATAGAAACGCTGAGTGTAATAGAAACTGAGAAAATTGTTGTGAATATACTCGATAAAGAAAGACCATGTATAATAGAAGGGGAAAATGATAATACTTATTTAAGTGTAATCATGCCGATGAGAATATGAATATAAAAGAAAACGTATATAATGCTGATCAAATAAAGGTTCTCGAGGGACTTGAGGCGGTCAGAAAAAGACCGGCCATGTATATCGGGAATATTAATATTGAAGGGCTTCATCACTTGGTCTACGAAGTTGTGGACAACAGTATTGATGAAGCCATGGCCGGTTATTGTGATTTGGTAAAGGTTGTCATCCATACGGATAATAGTGTAAGTGTCGAAGATAATGGAAGGGGAATTCCTGTTGGTATACAAAAAAGCGAGAATATGCCTGCTGTTGAAGTTGTAATGACAAAACTTCATTCAGGAGGTAAATTCGATAATTATTCATATAAAGTATCCGGTGGACTTCATGGTGTCGGTGTATCTGTAGTCAATGCCCTTTCGAAATTTTTGGAAGTCGAAATTTATACAGACGGGAAAATCTATTATCAGACCTTTGAAAAGGGAAAAAAAACCAGTGAACTGAATGTCGTCGGTAAAACGAAGAAACGGGGAACAAAAATACACTTCGTTCCTGATACCGAAATTTTAGAAACAGATAATTTTAACTATGAGATTCTGATTCGAAGATTAAGAGAACTCTCATTTTTAAATAAAGGGGTCCGATTAACCATTGAAGATGAACGCACAGATAAAAAGGATGAATTCTTTTATAAAGGTGGGATCGTATCCTTTGTGGAATATCTGAACAAATTAAATTCTCCGCTTCACAAACCAATTTTTATAGAAGGTGTGAAAAGTGACGTTGAAATAGAGGTTGCCATTCAATATAATGATACATATAAGGAAAAATTATTTTCATTTGCAAATAATATCAATACGATAGAAGGTGGGTTTCATCTTATCGGTTTTAAAGCGGCATTAACACGTGCCATTAATCAATATTCAACCAATGGAAGCCTTCCAAAAAATCTAAAAGCCAACCTCAGCGGAGACGACATCAGGGAAGGTTTAACGGCAGTAATAAGTATTCGAATAAAATCCCCGCAATTTGAGGGTCAAACAAAAACAAAACTCGGAAACAGCGAAGTTAAAGGTCTGGTTGAGTCTCTGGTCAACGAAAAGTTGAGTATATTTTTAGAAGAAAACCCGGGTATTGCCAAAAAAATAATTACCAAAGCCGTGGATGCTTCTCGAGCCAGGGATGCAGCCAAACGCGCCAGAGATCTTGCCAGAAAACAGGGCGCACTTATAGATTCGACCCTTCCGGGAAAGCTTGCCGAATGTCAGGCTTCCGACCCGGCCGAAAGGGAGCTTTTTATTGTGGAAGGCGACTCAGCCGGAGGCAGCGCAAAACAAGGACGCGATAGAAAATTTCAAGCCATTTTGCCTTTAAAGGGAAAAATATTAAATGTTGAGAAAGCTCGATTTGATAAAATCTTACGAAGTGAAGAGATTAAAAATATAATTACCGCCCTTGGAACGGGCGTCGGAGAGGAAGAATATGATATCGAAAAAATCAGGTATCACAAGACCATCATCATGACAGATGCTGATGTCGATGGATCTCACATCCGGACGTTATTATTAACTTTTTTTTACAGACACATGCCCGAGATGGTAGACAATGGATACCTTTATATTGCCCAACCCCCATTGTTCAAGGTTGGTAAAGGAAAGAGTTCTATTTATCTAAAAAATGAAAAAGAGTTGAATGATTATGTCTTGAAAAGAGCGTGTGATAAAAAAAATATTAGATTCGAAAAAAGAGAGGATAAGTTATCAGAACACAACCTTTATCTTTTTATAGCAAATCTTTCCGAATATTTTTCCATAATGTCGAGATTTAATGACAAAGGAATTCTCGATGATCTTATTGAAACGCTCATAAAAGAAGGGGTTGAGAATAAAGATTTTCTTCAAGACCGACAGAAGATGGCGCAACTAAAGGATATGCTGAACAATCAAGGTTATAATGTCAGCGAAATAATCTGGAATGATGAAAGAGATGTTTATGAAATGACAATAGAACCGTCTTTTGATAAACAGAAAGAACTACTGATGATCGATTTGTCTAACCGGAAGATCAGACCCTTGACTATCAACAGAAACCTTATTTATTCGAGTGATTTTCAAAACAGCCTGATTTTATACAAAAACATATTAAAAAATGACAACCCGCCGTTTTTTATTTTCAATAAAGAAGATGAAAAAAGTCATATTTGTATAGATGATAAAAAACAGGTTCTTTCGTTTTTTATGGAAGATGGGAAAAAGGGGCTCGACATTCAGCGATACAAAGGTCTTGGAGAAATGAATCCAGTGCAGTTGTGGGAAACAACCATGAACCCGGAAAAAAGAACGCTGTTACAGGTCCATGTTGAAGATGCCGTAGAAACCGATGAAATTTTCACCGTACTCATGGGAGAGGAGGTCGAGCCTCGAAGAGAATTTATCAGTAATAATGCCCTTGAAGTCAGCATGCTGGATATATAAAAATGTATATTCATAAAATACAAGCAAGAGATTTGCCGGACCTTTGGTTTCAGGCTGTTCATGATATACTGGATCATGGTCGAAAATTTAAAATCGATCGTGGAAGTTATGCGGGTCAGACACGGTTGGAATATGATTATTTTACCGGCCACATTAAGTATCCCGGAACTCGGCCGCTTTTGCCTGATATTCCTCCTTCATGCGGTATTCCGAACCCGGTGGAAGAGGCTTATATTTACGGAGGGGAAGGTTATCAAAGATCGTATATCGAATATATCATGACCGGTCAAAAAGAACCGGGAGAATCTTATACGTATGGAGAAAGACTCACCCGTGCACCGATTTCAGAAGAAAAGCTTGGATGGTGGAAAGCAGGGAACACGGAAATAATAGACAAAAGAGATGTGGACGGAAGGGCGGTTTTTGAAGAGGATGGCGAGCTTTTTCTAAATCAAATCGAATGGATCATTCAAACATATCAAAAGTATGGCAGAAGAAACAATCAAATGGTGCTCCAAGTGGCGCATCCTTCCGATCTAACGCTTTTGGACCCGCCATGTTTGCGTTCCATAGACACCAGAATACAAAATGACGCACTTCATTTTATTGTGTATTTTCGTTCATGGGATCTATGGGGAGGGATGCCGGCGAACCTTGCCGGGATTCAAAATCTAAAAGAATATATGGCCGGAGAGGTCGGGGTAAAAGACGGTGAAATGATCGTTGAAAGCAAGGGACTTCACCTTTACGGGTATGCAGAAGAACTGGCGAAGCTTCGATGTATGAAGGCATAAAAGCACACAAAACATCTTAAATTAAAACTCGATGCTATTGGGCGTTCGCGGGAAAGGGATGACATCCCGGATATTATTGATGCCCGTCACCAACATAATCATTCGTTCGAATCCGAGGCCGAAACCGCTGTGTTCAACAGACCCGAAACGTCTCGAATCTAAATACCACCAGTAAGTTTCCTTCGGCATTTTCAGTTCTTCCATTCGATTTTCAAGTATCTCAAGGCGTTCTTCACGCTGGCTTCCCCCGATAATTTCTCCAATCCGAGGCACAAGAACATCCATCGCCGCTACAGTCTGATTGTCATCGTTTAAACGCATGTAAAACGGTTTTATGCTTTTGGGATAATTGAAAATAATTAACGGTTTTTTAAAGTGGTGTTCGGTCAGGAAGCGTTCATGTTCGGTCTGAAGGTCTTTTCCAAAATCGATATCATATTCAAACTTTTTTCCGGATTTTTTTAATATTTCTACAGCCGAGGTGTAGGATAAACGTTCAAAATCGGATGATGCCACATTGTCCAGAGTTTTTATCAGTGTTTTATCCACATATTTTGCAAAGAGTTCGATGTCTTCCTTGCATTCATTAAGAACAAAATTCATTAAAAACTTAATCATCTCTTCCGCAAGGTCCATGTTTCCTTCCAGGTTACAGAACGCCATTTCAGGCTCGACCATCCAAAATTCGGCTACATGTCGACTGGTGTGAGAGTTTTCAGCCCTGAATGTCGGGCCGAAAGTATAAACATCTCCAAGAGCAAGGGCAAACATTTCAGCAGACAACTGGCCGGAAACAGTTAAATTTGCCTCTTTGCCAAAAAAATCTTGGGAATAGTCTGCTTTACCGTCGATAAGTGGCGGATTGTCCAAAACCAGTGTCGTTACGCGAAACAGCTCTCCCGCCCCTTCACAATCCGAGCCGGTAATAATGGGTGAATGAATATATTTAAAACCCCTGTCTCTGAAAAATTTATGAATTGAATATGATAGCTCCGACCGGATTCGAAATGCGGCTCCATATTTATTGGTTCGAGGCCTTAAATGGGCGATGGTTCTTAAAAACTCGTCTGTATGACGCTTTTTCTGAAGCGGATACGTTTCTGGGGCAATGCCTAAAATATCAATCTTTTCCGCTACCAGCTCCCATTTTTGGCCGGGACCTTTTGATTCTGCAAGTTTTCCGGAAACAACAACTGCAGAACCCGTGGAAAGCCGGGTAATATCCTGGTAATTGCTTAAGGTATTTTCGGCGATAACCTGAATATTTTTCAGGCAGGATCCATCGTTGACTTCGATAAATGAAAACGCTTTTGACTCACGCCGGGTTCTAACCCAGCCCTTTATAAGAACGCTATCGAGAGGGTTTTCTGATTGGAGTAAATTTACAATTTTTATGCGTTTCATAATAGGTCTCCATAACTACACACCCGAATGGATTATAACTGAACGGTTATGTTATAAAGCTGATCCTGCCGTTGTAAAACGATAACCAATGATTTTTTATTGCGATATTTAATCATCGCCTTTTTAAAATCGTCGATGTTTTTTATGGTGAACTCATCCATCTGCCGGATAACGTCCCCGGGTCTGGCGCCAATTTGGGCGAGATACGAACGGCGGTTTAGTTCTGAAATCATAACCCCTTCTTGTGCATATACTTTGTAACTATTGCGATCTTTCTTGGAAAGATTTTTTACCGCAATTCCAAGAATCTCATAAGCCAGATCAAGAGCCAGTTCTTCCGGAAATACCGATGATTTTACAGAAAAAAGTTTCGTTTTGCCATCCATCCAGACAGTTATATTAATGGTTTCTCCAGCTGAAATATTACTCATGGCCGTGTTAAAATCGTCTTGAGAAATAATATTTCGCGATCCAACACTTTGTATAATATCTCCAACGTGAATACCTGCCTTTAAAGCAGGTCCGGACGCTTCTGTTTTTTTAACCAGAACACCTTTGGTGGTCGATACTTTCAAATAACGGGCCAGTTCATCATCGATATCCTGCACGGTAATACCAATCCATGCCGGAATAACTTCTCCGTATTTGATTAGGTCTGTGACAATTCTTCTGGCCATATTGATCGGTATGGCAAATCCGATCCCCTGAGCCTTGGCATATATGGCCGTATTTATACCGATAAGCTCCCCATATATATTCAGAAGCGGCCCGCCGCTGTTTCCCGGATTAATCGATGCGTCGGTCTGAATAAAATCATGATAGAATCTATCGTTACCCCTAATACTGCGATTTATCGCGCTGATCACGCCCGTTGTTACGGTATTTGAAAAACCGAAAGGGTTTCCGATAGCGATAACCGTTTCTCCGATCATCAAATTGTTGGAATTTCCCATTTCAATAGCAGGGAGAACATCCTCTGAAGCAATACGCAGTAAAGCCAAATCAGAATCGGGATCTGCACCTATGATCTGTGCTTTGAATTCACGGCCGTCTTTTAAAGCAACGGTGATGGTTGAACTTTTTACAATAACATGTTTGTTGGTGAGAATAAATCCGCGTCTACCATCAATAATAACTCCGGATCCCAGACTGTTTCGTTTATATTTTTGTTCAAATCCAGGGTCGAAAAAGTCTTTGAAAAAAGACTCGAAAGAAGGATCCATACCAAACCCGTAAAATGGATTTACACGCTTTCGAACCTCGAACTCCGAACTTATATTCACCACCGCAGGACTGACTTTTCGAATGGCCTTTACAACCGCACTTTCGCGCAAACTTTCGTCAGCGAGGATAATAGGGGCAGTGAGAAAAAACAGGCAAAAAAACATGTAAAGCGAAACCCCTGAAATTACAAATTTGATGTTTTCCGATTTTATTCCTGGCATTTTGGGCCTCGGTATAATACGGTTGGTTTCAAAAGGATAAATAAATGTAAAATCTAAACTACGTAATTACGCCGGTAACTTAACTGGTGTGTTTCTTGAGAAAACATATATCATGAGCATAAAAAGCATTCAAGACATCTTACCGTTGATAGAACAACCCAGTCGATATCTTGGTTCTGAGGTTAATACCATCCGAAAAGATCACGGTACGGTAAAATTGTGTTTCGCCCTTGCCTTTCCGGATCTTTACGAAATCGGCACATCCCATTTTGGGCTTCAGATACTGTATCATATCCTAAACAGTCACCCAGAAATCGCTGCTGAAAGGGTATTCGCACCGGCACCCGACATGGAGGCTTATCTCAGATCATCCGGACTTATTCTTGCTTCGCTGGAATCTAAAAAACCGCTTAACGAGTTCGATATCATCGGGTTCAGCCTTCTTTACGAGCTTAACTATACAAATATTCTTAATATGTTAGAACTGGCCGGCATTCCATTTCTTGCGCGGCAACGGGACGAATCGTTTCCTCTTGTTATCGCAGGAGGCCCCTGTATGTGCAACCCGGAACCCGTTGCCGATTTTTTTGATGCCATTGTCATTGGGGACGGGGAAAATGTAACTCAAAGGTTGTGCCGGTCTTGGCTTGGATGGAAGGCGGATGATTGTAACGATAAAGAAATCCTTTTGAGACAATGGTCTAATATCGAAGGCGTCTATGTGCCTGGATTTTTTAAACCGGAATTTGATCGTTATGGATTTCAGACAGTTAGGCCGATATTCCCGGCTTATGATAAAATCAAAAGAGCAGTGGTTCGTGACCTGAATGAAGCCTCCTTTCCGGATACACCCATTATTCCATTTGGAAAACCTGTTCATGATCGGTTAAGGCTTGAACTGTCGAGAGGATGCACCAGAGGGTGTCGATTCTGTCAGGCAGGGATGATCTATCGACCCGTCCGTGAGAGATCTCCGGAAAAGCTGCTGTCGCTATCCGATGCTTCCGTTGCTTCAACCGGTTATGAGGACATATCATTGTTATCCTTAAGCACCGGGGATTACAGTTGTATTCAACCCTTAATGGAAAACATGATGGCTGTGTATGCGAATCAGCGCATTTCAATATCCTTTCCTTCTCTAAGGGCGGGTACCTTAACACCCAAACTTATGAGTCTCGTCAAGCAGGTCAGAAAAACCGGCTTTACAATCGCACCCGAGGCGGGAAGCCAACGGCTTCGAGACGTTATCAACAAGAACATAACGGAAAAAGACATCATCGATACCGTTAATGATGCATTTATTCTGGGTTGGCAGATCGTTAAGCTCTATTTTATGGTCGGTCTTCCCACAGAGTCAGAAGACGACTTGACAGCGATTGTTGATCTGGTGAAAAAACTCAAAGCCGTCAATTGGAAAAATGGACGGAAAGGTCGAATCAATGTAAGTATCGCAACCTTTATTCCTAAAGCGCACACGCCCTTTCAGTGGTCGTCTCAAATATCTTTAAACGAATCGAAACGTAAAATAACATGGTTGAAGAAGAAGCTAAATATGCCGGGCATTCATTTAAAATGGCAGAACCCCGAGGTCAGCATTATTGAAGGGCTTTGGGCACGGGGGGACCGACGTCTTGGCCGTTTACTGATTGACGCATACAACAAGGGATGTAAATTCGACGGTTGGAGCGATAATTTTAGATATCGATCCTGGGAAGCGTCTTTTTTAGATAAAGGCATTGATATTGATTTCTATACAACACGCGTTAGAAATATGATGGAGCCGTTACCATGGGATCATATCGATACCATGGTTTCAAAAGAGTTCTTAACCAGCGAGTGGAAAAAAGCTACAAGGGGCGAGGGTACAACAGATTGCAGAAAGGGGGATTGTAACCAATGTGGCGTTTGTGATTTTGAAACCATTGAGCCCAAATTGTTTGATGACTGTAAAGAAAGTGCTTTCAAAAAAGTTGTGAAGAACACGAATAACAATATCGGCCATAAAAAACTGGAGATCTCCTTTTCTAAGCTCGATCAGGGAAAATATTTTGGGCATCTTGAAATGATGAGGATTTTTTTACGTGCAATCAGGCGTGCTGGAATACCGGTTAAATATTCAGAAGGATTTCATCCGAAGCCGATGATTTCCTTTGACGATCCCCTTCCCATCGGTATTGAGGGTTTGAACGAAAAATTTTATTTGTCCGTAATCGGAAACGTCAAACCGCCATCGGTTACAGAAGAATTAAACAAACACCTTCCAAAGGGATTGCGTATTCTTACGTGCCGGCTTGCGCAGGAAAAACCTTCGGATAAGACATTTTCACCTGCGATATATATCGTAACAAAAAAGGACGATGGTTTTGATGAAGGAAAAATAAATCGTTTTATCAAGGGCCATGAATTATTGTCTACACGGACCACCCGCAAAGGGAAAACAAAAACGATAAACTTAAAAGAGATGGTGTTAAATCTATCGTTGCTTGCACACAACCGGATAAAAATGACTCTTAAATCAGAACCGGGAAAAACAGTGAGACCTTTTGAGGTTCTTGAAAACATTTTCGGATTGTCTGAAAAAGAGATAAAGCAAACAGCGATTGTTAAGTTATAAGGAAAATGGAAAATCAGGATAATATATGTATAAAAAAATTGTCATCAATGTTGCGGATCATGAAACCAGAGTGGCCCTCGTTGAGGATGGAAACATCGCCGAACTTTTTATAGAACGCGGAGATGCTTCTGATATCGCCGGAAATATATACAAAGGAAAAGTGCAGCGTGTTCTGCCGGGCATGCAGGCCGCGTTTGTAGATATAGGGCTCAAGCAGGCCGCTTTTATTTATGTGAGCGATGTAATCGGTCGAGATTACATTCCAATTGAGGATTTCTTAAACAATGACAGCGGTGCGGAGGAAGACAGCCCTTACAATTCTTATCTTTCTTCGATTCCTAGAGATAGGCATATTGAAGACCTTATCACAGAAAGCCAGGAAATCATGGTTCAGGTTGCCAAAGCGCCTATCGGCTCAAAAGGGGCTCGCCTGACAACACATGTATCCCTTCCGGGCCGATTTCTTGTACTCATGCCCGCTTCAGAGCATATTGGGATTTCCAGACGTATTGAAGATGATACGGAAAGGAGTCGTCTAAAGGCTATCGTTGAGACCATCCGTGAGGACAATTTCGGTTATATTATTCGAACTGCGGCAGAAGGTGTTCAGGAAGAGAAGCTCAAATATGAGATGGGTTTTCTCAAAAATTTATGGGAGAGTATTCAAAAAAAATACAAAACATCTCCTGCGCCATATCTTTTACACAAGGAAATGCCAATCAGCCTCCGTGCTGTTCGGGACCTTTTGTTACATGAAGCTGAAAACCTGATCATCGATTCCCGCAAGGGTTACGAGTCCATTTTAGGCTTTCTTGACACATTTATGCCGAGCCTTAAAGACTCTGTGGAGCTTTATGATGGCTTGGAGCCGATATTTGACGCATTTAATTTAGAAGCCGATATTTCGCGGGCCATAAAAAATAAGGTATGGCTTAAATCTGGTGGATATATTGTGATCGAACACACAGAAGCTCTGGTAGCCATTGATGTAAACACCGGACGGTATGTCGGCAAATATAACCTGGAAGAAACTATTTTAAAAACCAACCTTGAAGCGGTTAAGGAAATCGCCTATCAAATTCGTCTTCGAGATATCGGTGGTATCATCATCATCGATTTTATCGATATGGAAAAAAAATCGAATCAAGAAAAGGTGTTTAAAGCGTTAACAGAGGCGCTCAAAAAAGACAGAAGTAAAACCCACATCCTACCCATATCGGAGTTCGGGTTAATACAGATGACCCGAAAACGGATTCGCAAGCCGCTTACAAGGATGCTGTGCGAGCCTTGCTTTTATTGTGATGGAGAAGGATATCTGATCTCCAAACAGACAATATGTTATAATATTTATCGGGAAATCCTTCGTGACTCGCGAGACATGATCGGGGTCAAGGTCAGCCTTAGGGTGAACCCTGAAATTGCGGAGCTTCTTTATGGTGAAGAAAGCCATATCATCGTTGCTGCCGAACGGGTTATCGGGAAGCAGATTGTCATTTACCCCGATGCCAAGCTTCATG
This sequence comes from Desulfobacterales bacterium, assembly GCA_046484425.1. Taxonomy (GTDB): domain Bacteria; phylum Desulfobacterota; class Desulfobacteria; order Desulfobacterales; family UBA11574; genus UBA11574. The sequence continues at coordinate 44,320 of JAWOIY010000023.1, forward strand.
TGGAGGAGTTTGAAACATTTGAAATTATTAAAGAATAAATAGCTTGAGTTTGAAGCTTGACAATGCTGTCATCTTATGATTTATAAATTCGGTTTAATAAATAATTCGAAAAATAACACTTTTTAATTTTTCAAAAATATTGAAAAATCTATGGTGTCTGAATAAGGATTTAAAATTATGAAGCGAACATATCAACCAAGCAGAATTAAACGAGCAAGAACACACGGGTTTTTGAAAAGAATGTCAACAAAACAAGGAAGAAGGGTTATTAACCGTCGCAGATCAAAAGGTAGAGCCCGTTTGTCAGTATAAACAGTGTTGCTCGATAGAGGAAATATTCAAATAACTACGGGTTGAGCAGAGGAGACGCTTTTGCGCTGCTGTTATACCAAGGCTGACAGAATATTGAAACGCTCCGAATTTCTTAGACTGTCTATCCAGGGGAGAAAAATACAAAATAGATATTTTATCGCCATATTCTCTCCGGGCCAATTTCAAAGAATTCGCCTTGGTGTCACTGTAGCGAGAAAAGTTGGAAGTGCCCCAATACGCAACAGGATTAAAAGATTTTCACGCGAATATTTTCGACTAAACAGGCACATGATAACAGGTTATTGGGATATCAATATTATCGCTAAAAAAGAGGCCGCAGAATTATCGTCGGAGCAGGCCTATCTGTCCCTTGAAAAAATTTTTAAAAATATTTCCGGGAGTAAAGAACATTAGTAGAATATTTACGATACCGGTGCTGATTTTTATTAGGGCATATCAATTAATATTGTCACCGGTTTTGGCTCCTGCATGCCGTTTTTATCCAACCTGTTCCGAGTATGCCTATCAGTCTATTTTGCGTTATGGATTTATAAAGGGATTTTTCCTCACTTTAAGAAGATTTTTAAAGTGCCATCCCTTTCATCCGGGAGGAATCGATCCTGTTCCTTAACACAGTGAAATTTGCCGTATTGAGGAATAGATTCGAAATATAGGGTGCCGATTCAAGACGAAAAAATAATATTTGCCTACCTTCTCGTAATCCTACAACTATTTTTATCCTCTGAACCCGAAAGATACCAGAGATTCATTTAATCTGAACAGAAACTTTCATTTTGAATTTGGAGAGGACAATGGAACACGCGCGATTATTTATTGCAATAGCACTTTCCTTGCTTGTGTTTGTTGTGTGGAATTTTTTCTTTGTTGATAAACAAACGGACCAGCTTCCCACACAAGCCATTAAACCGGAACAACAGACAAGTAAAAAATCAGAAATTCAGGAAAAAGAGAAGGTTTTAAAAGAAACGGCCACATTGAAAGAACCAGTGCCGCTAAAAGAAATAACTGCGGAGTCAACGAAACCTTCAAAAACAATAACCGTAAATTTGCCTTTATACACAGTAAAAATTTCAGAGAAAGGCGCTGTGTTCAAGAGTTTTGTCCTTAAGAATTATAAAAAAGCAATCGGTGCGGACTCCCCCTTGCTGGAAATGATACCTCCTGATCTGTCCGGAGGAACCGTGAAGACCGGGTTCGCCGACAATAGCCTTCAGGGTCTTGATGACGCCGTTTTTACAGTGAATATGGAGAAGGATTCAGTAGATATCAAAAATAAACCCAAAGAAATCTCTTTTTCATGGAAATCTCCTCAAGGGATTGTCGTTGAAAAGAAATTTGTATTTTCACCCAAAACCTATCTGATTGCCCTTGAGGTCAGCGTTAAGAACGGATCCGATCGAGCGATTAAAGACAATCTTACCTTATCTCTTTTGAAAGCGTCACCGGATAACGGAAGCACGATCGGCTTCGAAGGCCCGAGTGCACTGATCAACAATAAACTCGAACAAATTGAGATTAAAAAGATAAAAAAGCAAGACATATACCCGGGAAACTTAAAATGGATTGCGGTCCAGGACCGTTATTTCATGTCTGCTATCATTCCTGAAAAACCTGTAGATGCCAGTATGCACCTCAGCTTTGATGACAGAAAGATTCTAACGAATACGTATGTGCAGCCTGAACACACCATTGATCCTGATAATCTGCATGTGGTTAAGTTCAATCTGTTTTTTGGGCCGAAAAGCATGACGGTATTAAAATCATTAGGCTATGATCTGGTCAAAGCCGTCCATTTCGGCATGTTTGATATCCTCGCTAAACCATGTGTTTGGATTATGAACTTCATTTATAATCATTTTATTCCAAACTATGGTATTGCCATTATAATTTTGACCATACTTACCAAGATCATTCTTTGGCCACTTGGAAATAAGAGCTATAAGTCAATGGCCGACATGAAAAAAATTCAACCATTGATGGTGGAAGTCAAGGAGAAATACAAGGATGACAAGAAAAAAATGAATGAAGAGATGATGGGATTGTATAAAACTTACAGAATCAATCCCCTGGGCGGATGCCTTCCGATGGTTGTACAGATTCCCGTTTTCTTTGCCCTTTATCGGATGTTATATGAAGCTATAGAATTAAGACATGCTCCTTTTTTCTGGTGGATTAACGATCTGTCAGCACCGGATCGTCTTTTTCGGTTCGGTTTTACCATTCCATTCATGCAACCCCCATACGGTTTTCCAGTATTAACCATAATTATGGGGGCAACCATGTTTTTTCAGCAGAAAATGTCGCCTCCAGCCGGTGATCCCACCCAGGCCAAAATGATGATGATGATGCCCATTGTGTTTACGGTTATTTTTATCAATTTTTCTTCGGGGCTTGTTTTGTACTGGCTTGTAAACAATGTTATTTCCATGGCCCAACAGTACTATGTCACGAAGAAAAATATTTAATAACGGAGGTTTAATAATGTCTTCCAGTTTGGAATTTGAAGAAAAGAATGTTGAATTGGCTGTCAAAAAGGCCTGTGAAGAATTAAACATACCCAGGGAAAAACTCAAACACGACGTTATTTCATATGGGTCAACCGGAATTTTTGGATTGGTGGGCACCAAAAAAGCACGGATTCGCGTCACTATACCGAAAGCATCCGAGGAATTTAAAATTGAGGATTCAGAGGCGGAAAAACGAACAATCACACCTTCCGATCAAGATTTGGAGGATGAAGGTTTTCAAGCAGATACCGTGATAAGCGATAAAGATGCTTCCCATTCAGATGATGATCCAATAGAAGTTGGCAAGAATGCCCTGCAGCACATTATCGATTTAATAACTACAGATGCAACAATATCGATTAACGAGAAATCAAACCGAATATTTTTCAAAATCGAAGGTGGAAACTCTGCCATTCTTATCGGTAAACGCGGACAAACGCTTGAAGCCATTCAATATATTATCGAAAAAATAGTAAATAAAAACAGGAAAGAACGGGTTGGAATCCAAGTAGATGTTGAAGGTTATCTGGAAAAACGGCAAATCAGCTTGGAAAAAGCAGCCACGAGACTTGCAGAGAAGGTAAAGCGAACCGGAAAACCAGCGACCATCGGCCAAATGAATTCTCATGATAGAAGGATCGTCCATATCGCCTTGAAGAATGATAGTATGGTTAGAACACAGAGTATCGGCGAAGGTGTTTTAAGAAAACTCGTGATCTTTCCGAAAAAAAATTCATCACGAAAGAAAAGTAACTGACTCAAGCTTCAAATGTTTTTTCGTAGGATGACGGTCTTTCGGTATTCGCTTTCTATATGATGTATTGAAGCCGGCGCTAAATGTTAAAAAAAATGAAAAGTGATACTATCGCCGCCATTGCGACACCCACCGGCAGCGGGGGTATCGGGATTATTAAAATTTCCGGTCAAGATGCCTTTTCAATCGCTGAAGCAATTTTTAAAAGATCTCGCGCTTCATTGTGTGCAGGACCGCCAGAGAACGCCCCAATCCTTTTCCCCTTAAAATCCCACCGACTATATCACGGGCATATTGTGAATCCTGAGACAGGCAAGGTGCTGGATGAAGTTCTTCTGTCGGCAATGAAGGCGCCCCGGACGTACACGAGAGAGGATGTTATCGAAATAAACACCCATTCCGGCTATGTTGTACTGGCGTCGATTCTCGATTTGGTTTTAAAAACGGGTGCCAGGCTGGCTGATCCGGGTGAATTTACAAAAAGAGCATATCTTAACGGACGCATTGATCTCACCCAGGCTGAAGCAGTCATTGATATTATCAATTCCAGAACCGAAAAATCCCTCGAAATCGCAACTTCACAAATAAAAGGAGGATTGAAAAAAAGTATTGAGTCCATAAGAACCTCGCTGCTTGACATTTTAACAGAAATAGAGGCTGCAATAGATTTTCCGGAAGATGTCGGAGACGTTATTGATGCCCAATCCGTTGTCAATGTTTTAGACAATTCGGTCATCGGTGAGTTGACGGGGCTCGTTGCGCAATATGAAAATGCACGTTATCTGAGGGATGGTCTTAAAATGATTGTTGTGGGAAGGCCCAACGTGGGTAAGTCGAGTCTTTTGAATCGTCTGATACAAGAAGATCGCGCAATTGTTACACCCATCCCCGGAACGACAAGAGATTTAATCGAAGAAACATTGAATATTCGCGGGATACCGGTTATTATTGCAGATAGTGCAGGCCTGCACGATACGAAGGATCCTGTTGAGGTTATCGGTATAGAAAAGACCCATAAATATATGCACAGTTCAGATTTGATACTTTTCATGATCGATGCAAGCGACCCCTTTACCAGGGAGGATCATAAAATATATCAGACAATCAAAGACAAGAGAGTGATACTGGTAATTAATAAAATCGATCTGGTTGAGAATGTATCCGAACCTGAAATTCCCGAAGGGTGGGAAATAACACCAAGCATCAAAATTTCAGCTTTATATGGCATGGGGCTGGACGATCTCAAGGACTTAATCGCCGATCTCACTATTAGAGACCATCACCTTGAGATTCAAAATACGATTGTTCCCAATTTAAGGCACAAAATCGCACTTGAAAAAAGTTTAGAGATGGTGGTTTCTGCGAATAGAGAAATAGGCAAAGGGACATCATTTGAACTGATCGCCATCGATATTCAAGAAGCAATTGATCGTCTGGGTGAAATTATCGGTTACGTTGCCAGAGAGGATATTATCGATCAGATTTTTAGCCGATTTTGTATCGGGAAATGATGTTTCACGTGAAACAAATAGGTTCAATGATAATTATTTCAATGATAAGGAGTTAAACGATGAAAATGGACTTTGCGCCATATTTTGAAAAATACAAGGCACTTTCGGCACAAGCCGATAAATTGTTTGCCCAGGTAAAAGACGAATTTCCGGAATGTATAACGTGTGAAATCAAATGCGCGGACTGCTGCCATGCCTTGTTTGATCTTACATTGATCGAAGCAATTTATATCAACCATCAATTCAATAATAAATTTACAGGTGAGACAAGAGAGAAACTGATCGATAAATCAAACCGTGCCGATCGAAAGATATACATGATTAAACGAAAAGCATACAAGGATAAAGAGGCCGGAAAGAACGAGGTTGATATCCTAATGGAAATTGCCGCTGAACGTGTCAGGTGCCCGCTTCTCAATGACGATGATAAGTGCGATCTTTATGAATATCGGCCCATCACGTGCCGGCTTTACGGCATGCCGACTTCGACTGGCAGCATCTCGCACACCTGTGGAAAGTCGGCTTTTGTTGAAGGCAGGCCGTACCCTACGGCCAATCTGGATATTATCCAAAAAAAGCTTTACGAAATTTCTGCTGAATTTGTCAACCGGATCAAGTCACGGCATGTCAAGATGGCCGATATTCTTGTTCCGTTATCCATGGCGATTCTTACAGACTATGACGAAAACTATCTCGGATTAAAAGACGAGAAGCAAACTCTCAAAGAGCAAGGAAAAGAGAATGACTGTGATATCTCCGGAAGAAGAGGAAAAACGAAAAAGGGCTATTTTTGATAGTATGTCGCCCAGGCGACAGAAGCACGTTTTAAAAAAAGGATACGAAAAATGGGATCCTTTTCAGGAACCCAAAGATCCAATAGATATCAGAAAAGATAAGACAAAACGAACGACGCAAACGCTGGTCCGAGAATTTTTACAAACAAGGGATATTCAGGAATACAGCAATGCATACGGAGGCGGTGTATTTGAGATTTGCCTTGGAATTATCAACGATGATGACAGGTATAAAGGGATGTTTGAATTTTCCATCTGGTACCATGAATTGCTGAAACGGGAGGGGCATGAGTAATTATCACTTCCAACCGTTTAAGAAAGTTATTTATGATGAAATCCTCGAAGCGTTGGAAAACAGAAACCCGGTGTGGTTTATTTCACACCGGGTTCCGAATTTTTTGCTATTTTTTCATTTGCTGATTAAAGATGGCTTCGGCTTTGTTGGCCATATCTTCGGCCTTTTGTGCCGAGGCTGCTGCTGCAGCCGCGGCATTTTCAGCACGAGCAGCGGCATCATCAGCTTGTTTGGCCTGCTGAGCGCAATCCTGAGAGCAATTCTGGGCCAATGCTTTGGCGTCCTGAGCATCCTGGCCGGCCTGCTGAACCTGTTGTTCCAGGGCTTTTATTTGTGCCGTGCTTGCACAGCTTGTGAGTGTGAAAACCAACGCTAAGGATAAAATCAGACCCATCACCGTAATCACGTTTTTTTGTATTTTCATTGAATTGCCTCCTCCCAAATTAGTATTTTTTTTCACAAAACAAGAGTGTCACCATCAATCTGACGCCTTAACGGCGAGCGTATCACCACCTCCCTTCTTTACAAAACCTACACGGACCGGTAGGCCGCTTTTTTTCTTAAGCGTATCTTGAACCATTGAAATCGAAACGCTGCTCAAAACACCCAGTTCATGTAATCGACGCAGGGCCTGTTTTTGCATATCGGGTATTTTGTTGTAAATATCCGGGTGAACCTCCATGAAAATGCTTTGATCCCGGATTCCTATCTTTACAGGTTCATAAACGATTTCAACAGGCGTGCTTACCGTTATCTGTTCAAAAAGCAGGGCAATATGTTCCGGATACAGGCGGATGCATCCATGGCTGACCAGTTTCCCAACACCCCAGGGAGAATTTGTTCCGTGAATACCATATCCGTCAAGGGATAGTCCGAGCCAGTATTTTCCTAACGGATTATTCGGTCCGGGAGGCACCGTGGTGACCCCATATTTGGCCCTCAGAGATTCAGGAACCGACCAGGTGGGATCCGCCTGGCGATTAATGACGTGACTCACGGCAACAGGGGTCTCCCAGCCGATATCGCCAATTCCCACCGGATAGGTGGTAACCATTCCGATTTTCGGATTAAAATGATAGAGTCTTAATTCCGGCAGATTAATAACCAGCCCGTGCAATTTAGTGGACGGCAAAACCCATTGGGACGGTATGACAAGTTTTTGACCGGGATTGAGTATCCATGGGTCCATCTTCGGGTAAAGAAGTGAAAGTTCATTATATCCGAGACCGAAATTTCGCGAAATGTCCGAAAGGGTTTCTTTGGGCGAGACTATGTGATGCTGAATGGCTCCCACTACCGCCTTGTCCTTATCATAGCTGAAACTGCCGGCCATTGCTTTTGGGGTGCCGATGGATAATGAAATGATCAGCATAAAACAGGCGATTTTTTTGATATGAACGGATTTGATCATTGACGCTATGCTTTTTGGTGTTTCAAGTATACGTTACACCCTTCGAGGGAAAATGCCCGAGAGGACAAAAATAAATTACTTATTCTTTTGATCAAATAGCACAAGTTACAAAGAAAGGCAAATGTTCAAAGGGTTCACAGGTCGACTATTGCCCAGACAAATCGTTTTTGGAGGGTGTTGCATGTCCATGCGCGAACTCCCACCGTTTGTCTAAAAAGTAAAGAATCGGAACCGTCATCCTTGAAAAAAAGAGTGAAGCAACTTCTCCGGCCATAAGGGAAATGGCAAGACCCTGAAAAATGGGATCGAACAAAATGACCGAGGCACCGACCACTACGGCGGCGGCGGTCAACATCATGGGGCGAAAGCGCACGGCGCCGGCGTCAATGACGGCAAGATCCAACGGCATGCCTTCTTTTAGGCGCAATTCTATAAAATCCACCAAAATGATGGAGTTTCTCACAACAATTCCGGCACCGGCAATAAAGCCGATCATGGAAGTCGCAGTAAAAAAAGCGCCAAGGGCCCAATGCGCAGGCAGGATGCCGATCAGAGAAAAAGGGATGGCGGCCATAATGACCAGTGGTGTTGTAAAAGATTGGAACCATCCCACCACCAGTACAAATATCAGTACCAGGACCACGGCAAATGCAATGCCAAGATCCCGGAAGACTTCGTAAGTGATGTGCCATTCACCGTCCCATTTCATTTCGTATTTTCGGTCGCTGGAAGGAATGCCGGCTGTATGCTGGACGATTTGGTATCCTTCAGGGAGTTGAATGGTTTTGATCCTGTTTCTCATCTCTAAAATTGCATACACCGGGCTCTCCTTAACTCCGGCCACATCCCCGACAACATATACCACCGGCATTAGATTTTTATGATAAATACTCTGATCCACAGGGGTTTTAATGACGTTGATCAGTGTAGAAAGCGGAACCAGACCACCATCTGCCGAGGCAAGTTTCAGCATTTTAAGACGCTGAATTCCGGCACGGGCGGACAGGGGAAGCCGCATCAGTATCGGCACATCTTCCTTTTCCCTGGGCTGATGAAGGAGACCTGACTGCTGTCCTTTAAGTGCGATCTCGAGGGTACGGTTAATCCGAGCCACGCTGATCCCATGGAGAGCGGCTTTCTCCCGGTCAACCTCAATCTTATAGCGGGGCTGGGTTTCTTCCATGTACCAGTCCACATCGACCACACCGGGTGTTTTTTCAAAAATTTCCATAATGTCGGCGGCGAGTTGTTTTTGACGTTGGTAATCGGGACCGTAAATTTCAGCCACCAGCGTGGATAAAACCGGAGGACCCGGCGGGACTTCAGCCACCTTAAGCCTTGCATGATAGCGGTCGGCTATGGATTTTAACGCCGGACGGACGCGTTTGGCGATATCATGACTCTGCGTTTTTCGATGTCCTTTCTCTACCAGATTCACCTGAATGTCTGCCTGGTGAGCACTGCTTCGCAGATAATAATGGCGCACCAGGCCGTTAAAATTGAAAGGGGCGGAAGTTCCCACGTAGAGCTGGTAGTCCGTGACTTCATTAACGGTTTTGAGATAATCCCCCATTTCCATAACAGCGGTCGATGTTTTTTCCAGCGTGGCGGTCTCCGGCATATCGAGAATAACCTGAAATTCACTTTTGTTGTCAAAGGGGAGCATTTTAACCCGAACCCACCCGATTCCTACCATGGCACATGAGACAATGAGAAGGGCAACAACACCGATCAGAAAAATCCATCGCCAGAATCGATTTTCTATCAGAGGGGTCATTATTTTACGATAAAGGCGTGTGCTCCAGTCTTCTTTCCCGTGTTCACCGGCTTCCGCTGTTGTTTTGTGCTTTATCAATCGCATCGAGGCCCATGGAGTAACAATAAAAGCGACAATCAGTGAAAAAATCATAGCGGCGGATGCTCCCACCGGAATGGGTCTCATGTATGGCCCCATGAGACCGCCGACGAATGCCATTGGAAGAATGGCGCTCATGACGGCTAATGTTGCTAAAATAGTGGGATTACCGACTTCGTCCACTGCTTCGATCGCTACGGTGACCCTGGAACGGTCCCGATTTTCCGGAAGCCGGAAGTGACGAACGATATTCTCCACGATCACAATGGCGTCATCCACAAGGATTCCGATGGAGAATATCAGTGCAAAAAGAGTGATCCGGTTCAAGGTATATCCGTAAAGATAAAAAACGGCCATGGTCAGAGCGAGTGTCACGGGAATGGCAATGGCAACGACGCCGGATTCACGGTGGCCCAGGACAAACCATATTAGAATTATGACGGAAACAATGGCGATTATCATGTGAAAGAGCAATTCATTCGATTTTTCTTTGGCGGTGTCCCCATAGTTTCGGGTGACGGAGATATGAATATTGTCAGGGATGACGCTGCCTGTTGCGCGGTGAATTCGTTCAAGCACGCGATGGGATACGGCGACGGCATTGGCCCCTTTTCGTTTGGAAACGGTGAGGGTGACGGCAGGGAAAACCCCTTTTGGGGACATATGGCCGGCGGTGTTTTTTTCTACAGCGGCCGGACCGGTTCCAAAAAAAACATACTGATTCGGCTCTTCCGGGCCGTCAATGACGTCTGCAACATCCCGGAGATAAATGGGTTTACCGTCGTGCACACCGGCTACTACACTTTTGACATCCTCTACCGTTTTTAAAAAACCGCCCGTGTGAACCAAGACTTGGCCTTTGACGGAGGGATAGGTGCCGGTTTCGGATTCCTGGTTTGCAGCGGTGACGGACATGGCAACCCCTTCAAGGTCGAGGCCGTAAGCCGCCAGCCGCACCGGATCAAAACGAACCTGAACCTGTCGCCGTTCGCCGCCGATAAGGGTCGTCATGGCAACATTGTTTTCGCGTTTGACAATATTTTCGACTTCTGCTGCCACACGTCGCAATGTGTAATGATCGAATCCTTCACCCCAGAATGTCAGCGAAAGAATCGGAACGTCGTCAATATATCGCGGTTTAATGAGCGGCGGTGAAACAGACCAGGGAATGAGATCGTAGTTTGCCATGAGCTTCGACTGGAGGCGAACGATGGATTTTTCCTCGTCCTGTCCCACGTAAAAGCGGACGATCGCCATGGACATGCCCGGGCTGGATGTTGAATATACATATTCTACGCCCGGAATTTCCCATAACAGCTTTTCCATGGGGCTTGTAACCCGCATTTCGACCTCTTTAGCACTGGCGCCGGGCATTTTTACAAAGATATCGATCATGGGAACGATGATCTGGGGTTCTTCTTCCCTGGGAAGCGCGATGACCGAAGCGATACCCAGCAAAATGGCTGCGATAATAAACAAGGGGGTCAGCTTTGAATCGATAAAAAACTGTGCAATTTTTCCGGCGGCACCTGTTTTTTGCGTCATGTGTCCATCTCCACTTTCATGCCGTTGATAAGATTTGGCGGAGGAGCCGTTACATAGCGATCCCCTTGCTTGAGGCCTGATAAGACTTCTATGGACTTGCCGATTGTTCTGCCGGTTCGAATGAGTCGATATTTGGCGGTATTCGTATCATCCACAATATAAATGCCGGTCAGCTGTCCGGAATGTATCACGGCGGTTAAAGGAATTAAAAGGAGGTCGCCTTGGCCCACAGGGATTGAAACCCGTGCGAACATGCCGGATCGAAGACTTGAGTCAACCGGCAGCTTAACCTTGATAAAAAATGAACGGCTCTTTTCATCCGCGGCTGGAAAAATTTCCTGTATGCTTCCGACGAACGTTTTATTGTTGAGTGCGCCAACCGTTACCGTTACCTCTTGGTTTAAGCCAACGGTATGGATATACTGTTCAGGGAGCACCATATCAACGATATAAGCATCTGTATTTTCAATTGAAAACATGTTTTTGCCTGGTTCGGCAAGGTCTCCTACATCGACCATTTTCTCCCGAATGATTCCGTCATAAGGGGCCTGTATCACCGTGTCTTTCGAATTTACAACCGCAGATGCAATGGCAGCTTCGGCCTGTTTGACGCGCTGTTTTGCGGCAGCCAGCCCGGCTTGAGCCTGTTGGTATCGAGATGTGACTTCATCAAACTCCTGGGGACTGGCGGATTCATCTTTCATCAGGTTCTGGTATCGGGTATAGGTAGCCATCGAAAGTCCTGCGCCTGCGCTGGCAGCAGTTTCGGCTCGCTGGGCCTCGGCCAGCGCAGCTTTTGCTTGATGAAGCATGGCTGTGACCTGTCGATCGTCGATGATGGCAAGGCGATCCCCCTTTTTCACCCGGTCTCCTTCCCGGACAAAAACCTCTTTTACGGTTCCCATGAGTTTGCTGGAAATCGTGCTGACGGTTTTGGCGCTGACGGTTCCGACGGATTCGTAAAAGGATGGCTGACGGATAAGTTCAGCAGAGACGACGGTGGCCTTTACACTTTCTTTTTTAGACGCTTTAACATTTCCCGGCTCTATTTTTTCACCGCATCCTGTCAAAAAAAAGAAAGAAATAAAAATAATATAATAATATCGTCTGTTTCGAGGCATGGTGGTCTCCATGTTGATATGTTATTGAAACTATAGGTTAAGCGGTTCAGGGTTCAAGGTTCACGGTTCAGCAACACCAACATCCCAACTTAAAAGGATTTATAAAGAATTCAGCAACGCCTATAAGCTCACTTAATAGATCTCCGGCTCACAGGGTCTGCGCCTCGGAGAGTGATTATTGCAGCTGTCCATAAACAGACCGCAATGAGCTGTAATTGAGTGTCTTCACAACCTTGAACGTTGAACGAGGAACTCGCAACCGTCAAGTTTACTGAAAATCCGTGTTAATAGTTCCTGCAGCCAGTTCAAGCTCGAGGCGAGCCACTTTGTAATCATGAAGCGCCTTGAAATAGTTGGTGTGAGCCTGTTGACGGGCCAGCTCTGCATCAAGAAGGCCGACGATCGTTAACAAGCCGTTATTATATCGATTTTTTACAATCCGCAATCCTTCTTCAGCCTGATCCACCGCGACTTTCGCCACCCGAATCCTTTCCCGGGCGCTTTTTGCCTTTAGAAACGCTTCCCGGGTTTGGACTTTTATTCCCAGTTCCATACTTTTTTGCATTTCCTGAGCCCGGGCCAGCATCGATTTTGCCGCTTTTGTTTCTTCGGAGATGCGGTTTCCGCTGAAGATGTTGACCCGCACGACGGCCCCAAGAGTATAATTGTCCGCGGAATCACCGAAATCTTCCGAGTTAATTTCGTAATTTCCAATAAGGTTAACGTCCGGGTAATGACCGGCTCGTGATTTATCGATCTCTTTTTTGGCGATGTCTTCCTCAAGGCGCAACGTGTCCATTTCGGGGCGTTTAGACAGAGCAGTGTCGATCCACGTGTCCACGGTGCCATGAATCTCAGAACGTATTGTCAAGGGCGTCACCGGGTTTAAGGGGTTGGCTTCACCGAAACCCATGGAAGCGTTCAACATCGCTTCATTTATTTTGAACCGACTTTCTGCTAAAAGATGCTGCTGTTCTAAATCTGCGATATGAACCATAGCTCTTAAAAGATCGCTTTTTACCACAAAACCACTGTTATATCGGGACTGTATCATATTAAGATTGGCATTCGAGGTCTCAAGCGCTTGTTTTGTAACCATGATATTCTTCTGCGCAAGAACAAGCCCGACATATGCCGCTGCAGTTCGTGCAATCACGTTTTGTCGGGTCCGCTCGAGGGTTAATGTTGCAATGGACAAATTCTGTTTGGCCTGTTCCCAGCCGATTTTAGTTCGGCCGCCTTCATAAATAGACCATGACAAAAGGAAAGTTGACGCGAAATTGTCAATGGCATCCGGATCGTTCAATCTTTCGGGATCGAAGTCCGATTGCGTAATAGACGCTTGATTCAATTTGGTTCCGAAGGACCACATTGGATTGGTGGTTCGGTTGAACGATTGCATAAAATTCAGCTGGGGGTAGAAACCGGACTGGGCTTTGACCGCGTTGGATTTTACAGCATCCATCTGAAATTGTGCGGCTTTTATTTCCGGATTCTGTTTAACAGCGATTTGAATCGCTTCGGTCATGGATAACGGTTCCGGTAATGCGGTATTTTGATCGTCGGCAGCGCCGAGACATAAAGGAAAGAAAAAAGATACGGCGATAAATAACAAAAAATAGAGATGCATACGAATGGTTTTCATAGGACGTCTCCGGAATTTGGGTGTTATTTTGCGTAAGTGCTGAATGGAATATCAAGGAATTTTTGTTCGTAATTTTAGCCGCTCGCAACATCACTCCTGTCCGGATTCTGTAAATCCGTTTGAAATGTCCGTTAAGCCTGCAAGAGATGCCTTGTTATTTAAAAAATTATAGGGAGTTAATAAATTTTTTGAAATGAAGGATACTGAATTTGAAACCTTTTTCAGTATATACCTCGTTACTTTTAAAAATCAAGGTTTTGTAAAAAGAGATAGGGGCCCATATTCTTTGAGAAGGTGTTTAAGGTTTTGACAAACCAGTTTTCAAGGGTATAATCTTAATTAACAGGGGAGATTTGTACAGGTTTCTGTGCGATGGCTCGTCCCAAGGTGGTTCAGAGGACACCCGTAAAACGAATTATAATTTTCACGACTCACCGGTGAGGTTACATTCGGCTTTAAGCATACGAGACTCGGACGTGTAGACCATCCCTTTTCAGGGTTAAGTCCAAAAAAGGAGGATAGCATGTCTGCTATTGATGAAGTACTGGAGGCCAACCGCCATTATGCAGCGCAGTTCCATCAGACGGGGGTTGCCCGCCCACCGTAGCGTAAGCTTGTTGTGGTGTCCTGCGGGGACCCGGCTTCACACTCACAGCCATCCGGTGATCAATTCCGGCGTACTGATAAGCGGACAACTCACGGTGGTGACTGCAGACGGGAGAACGCTGCATCTGAAAGCGGGAGAGCCTATCGTCGAGATAGTGAACACATTGCACTATGGCATTAATGAAGGAACGGTTCCTGCGGAAATTATCGTCTTTTGTGACGGTGCTGTTGAAATGCCGATCACCGTAGTCGAACCGAAATGAGAGGGTGCCGATACGCTCGGGCTCTTTCTGCAGGATCTTTCTCGGCAAAGGCTTCACCATTAAATTATTCGTTGATATGAATCTATCCCCGAAATGGGTGGATTTTATCAAGCAAACGAGATTGGGTGCTATAAAAAATGAAAGGTGTTGCCCAGAATTCTGTGCATTTATACCTTTTCTCGTTGTAAGTCAGCTCTCCCAATACCGCACTTTTCATTTCTTAATCCAGCCAAGTATAATCAGAATATATTTAATAAATTTAGGAATATATAATAAAACCAAATGTGACTTATTGGTTTTATTCGGTGTAAATTTAAAAATTGTCCGGTTTTGGCATGAAATTTGGTTACTAAATCGAACACGATTAAAAGAGAGACAATCCTGAAGGGGATTGGGATCTAATGTCGCATAAACAATTTAAATTTTCAGCCGCAACTATCAAAAGGTATGTGTTCAGGGGGCAGTTGTTTTCCCGTAACGTTATTGGCGGAGTCACTGGTATTTTCAGTGAGTTAGCAGTGACGGAGACACCGAAGTGAAGGGAAAATGACTGCCCCCCTGAATAGTTACATCAAAAGATGAGGAATAAGCATGTTGAAAAACAACCATACTTTCCATATCATTACAGACGACCGCGAGCAAAAAAGCGAAGTGATAAAATTCCTTGCAGGCATTGAAAATGTGAATGTCGAGATTCGACGGCTGTCCATCGGCGATTATCAGGTAGATAACCGGGTGATTGTTGAAAGAAAGACGTTAAGAGACTTTGCCATATCGATTATCGATGGGCGTTTGTTCAAGCAAACGATTCGCCTGGCCAATTCCAATCTAATGGGGGTGTTGATTATAGAAGGCACCAACAGGGATACTGCCGACCTTGGTATAACCAGAGAGGCCATGCAAGGGGCGCTGATCACCGTTTCAATGCTACTGGGGATACCGGTTCTCCGGGCAATCGATGCTGCTGAGACCGCAAAACTCTTGGTCTTCATGGCGCGCCAGATCAATCATCTGGCGAATGACGGCATTCAGCGGCATGGTTATCGACCGAAAAATAAACGGAAACGGCAGTTGTTTATCCTGCAGGGTTTACCGGGGATCGGATATGAAAGGGCTGTTCGGCTTCTGGACACATTCGGCAGTGTGGAAAGGGTTATTTCCGCAAGCAGTGAGAAATTGCAGGTCATAGAAGGCATTGGCAAAAAGATTGCCGACAAAATCAGATGGGTGGTCGGCGAACAGATTATACACAATGATAATAGTGAAGTGTTTTTTGAAGAATTGCAATAGAGCCCTAAGGTAAGAATAATATGGCTGTATTCCATGCATCGATATCATTTTGCGGGAACAGAACGAAAAAGATATTCGCTTGATGCGTAAAACGCACCCTGCTTTAAAGCGAATGATGAACTGCGGGGAATCTCGAAACATGTTGAAACAACAATTGCATACACATTTCGGTTTCGATTCGTTTTTAAAAGGTCAGAAAGATGTCATCCAAAATATTTTGGATGGGCAATCCGCGGCGGCCATTTTTCCTACCGGTGCCGGCAAATCCCTTTGCTATCAGTTGCCGGCCATGATGCTTCCCGGTATGACACTGGTGGTTTCTCCCTTGTTGTCCTTGATGAAGGACCAGATGGATTTTCTGCTGGGAAACCATATCCCGGCCGCACGTCTAGATTCCACTCTGAATAAAACTGCGTATAATGAGATTCTCGAAAGAGCCAAAAACAATGAACTGAAAATCCTGATGGTATCCGTCGAACGGTTTAAAAATGAGCGATTCCGTAACCACTTGGAAAAGATGAATATTTCCCTGTTGGTAATCGACGAAGCCCATTGCATCTCTGAATGGGGGCATAATTTCAGGCCGGAATATCTGAAACTGCCGGATTACCAGAAAGAATTCAACATCCGGCAAACGCTGCTGCTGACCGCAACAGCGACCAAGCCGGTCATTAAGGATATGTGTGAAAAATTCAGCATTCCCAGGCAAAATGTCTCCGTAACAGGCTTTTATCGCGACAACTTGTTTCTTCAAATCACACCGACCACCACATCCGAAAAAAAGCATCGTCTGCTTCAACGAATTCTTGAGACACCCCATGCCCCCACCATTGTCTACGTTACCCTTCAGAAAAGGGCCGAAGATGTCTCTGATTTTCTTCGTGAAAACAATATCAATGCGCATCCGTATCATGCCGGAATGGAAAATGAGATACGGGAGCTGATCCAAAACCGGTTCATGGAAGGGGCGATTTCCTGTGTCGTCGCCACCATCGCCTTCGGTATGGGCATCGATAAGAGGGACATCCAAAGAATTATTCACTTCGATTTGCCCAAATCCATTGAAAACTACAGCCAGGAAATCGGGCGCTCCGGAAGGGACGGAAAGCCCGCGTTGTGTGAAGTTTTGGCCAACCGGGATCATATTCATATTCTGGAAAATTTTATTTACGGGGATACGCCGGAGAAGCAATCGATTGTTCAACTGCTCAAGATCATAAAGGAAAACAAAGGTTTTGTCTGGGAGGTCAAAGAAACAAGGCTTTCAAATGATCTGAACATCAGAATTCTTCCTTTGAAAACCCTGATGGTTTATCTTTCCATGGAAAAAATTATCTCCCCGAAGCTGTCATATTTCGAATCCTATTCATTTAAGTTCTTCACGGAACCGGAAAATATTATTAACCGTTTTGAGGGGGAAAGAAGGCGATTTGTCAATATGATCCTGAAACATTGCGTTACTAAAAAAATATGGACGGATGTGGATATTCAGGGCATCCTGAACAGCTACGGAACGGATCGGGCGAGAATTCTTGCTGCCCTGGATTATTTTGATGAGAAAGGATGGATCGATCTTCAGGCCAGACAATCAGTGGAAGTATATGATATATTAACACAGGCTTTTGATATCGAAAGTGTAGCCGATAACATATTCTCCCTGTTTAAAAGCAAGGAGCAACTTGAAATTAAAAGAATCCACAGCATGGTCAGTTTTTTTGAAAGCGATTCGTGCATCAGCAAAACGCTTGCCGGATATTTCGGAGAACACCTTGAGAAAGACTGCTGCGGGCATTGTTCATTTTGTAAAAACGGGAAAGCGGTTTTGCAACACACGACCGAACTTAAGCCTCTCGTTAATTTTGATTTTAAAACGATTACCGATGAATTTATGCAAGCCGTCGGCGAACAGTTTACCGAGGTAAATTTAACGAAGTTTTTATGTGGTATTTATACACCTGTCTTCTCAAAATTGAAAATAAAGAAGCTGCCCCATTTCGGTATCCTTGAAAATCATCCCTTTTTGGAAGTCCAAAACTGGGTCAAGAGCCGGTTAAAAGTTGCGGATGCGACCGCACGATAGAACGTACTGTTTCAGCCTATATTTTTTTGCTACGGATCAGACAAATCAATTACTTTCCTGTTAAGCGTTTTTCGCAAAGCAGAAATTACTTTTTTGGAGATAGGACCATGTCCTGCGCTTTCTCACTTCAATTTTTTCATAAATTTCGTCTTGTACCTACCTTTCTTCATCCCTCTCAAATATTTTCAGCTTGAAACGGAACCCTTCATACGTCATTAACATCCTGCCAAACTCATGCCATGAAAGCTCCTTGCCATTAATGACAAAGCAGGGGACTTCACCGCCATTATCATCATACAAGATCTTTAAAACGTTTTCGCATATGATGTTATGCCTGCCGCAATATCGAACATCGCCTGAAGAATCCAAAAGTTTCAAGATGTTATCGGGCTTGCGTAATTTGTACTTTTCCAGCAATGATACATATCGGTCATTGTCAAAAGGTTCCTGGTAATTCATGGTATCGAACATCAGTGTAACCAGAATGACTCCGATCAGGTGAATTCACATGTCGTTGTTTACATATGCTCTTATTGACACCATACTCCTGATAGCTTATTGTTTCCAGAATTTAAAATTTTATTATTGCAATTATTATATGGTGTAAGCATAGAAAATGAATAAAGAATTAAATGTTGTGGTGATGCCAAATGGCTCACTGCAGACGGAATGGATCGAAACAGAAGAACCCATAAATAAAAGCACCCGGTTGCTTCAACAGGAAATCTTCAACAGGTTTACCGCCCACAGAGATGCCGCTCTCCTTTATTTGGGTTTCTGTGATAAGAAGATTGCCCTTTCCCCTTCCCTTGATTACTGGCGAAATTTTGCGGAGCAGTTTGCACGGGAACTGAGCCGGACACCTGAACTGGAATCCCTTCGCCATAAAGCCGACATTACCATTAATAAAAACTACCTCACTAAATTTGCAAACAGTGCCCCGTTGATGCCCGGCTCCGAATATATAAGGGCTGAATTGCTTGAAACTGTATGGTCAAAACTGAATTCAGCATTTAGACAGGCAATAAAATCGTACAAAGGAACCGTTGAAGAATTTATCCGCACCTATAGTCCTGATATACACCTGGTGGGCCGGATATTTTTTCATCTGGTTGAAAATAAAGATGAAAATTATCCTTTTGCGTTTTTGGCCACGTATTCTACCCGACTGAACAAACAGGGAAAATCAAAGCACCTGCCCCTTAAATATGCATTAAAGGAATATGAAAACCAGCAGGACAAATTATTGGAACTTCTGGCAACCGTTCATTTGGCTGCCAGGAAAAGCCCCTTTTTAGCCGATCTTCTTAACAGCGGAGAACTGTTTCACCCCATGTCCTGGATACCGGCGCAGGCTTTTTCGTTTTTAAAACAAGTCACAATTTATGAAGAATGCGGTATATTGTGCCGAATTCCGAACTGGTGGAAGGGAAAACCATCCACACTGGGAATCAATATGAGTGTGGGCAACGCAAAACCGTCTCTGGTAGGTATGGATGCGCTCTTGAATTTTGATGTCAGGCTGAATCTTGGCGATACCGCCATTTCAGAACAAGAGGCCAAACTGCTTCTGCAGGAATCAGAAGGACTTGCCTTTATTAAAAATAAATGGGTGGCAGTGGACCCTGACAGGCTGAAACAGACCCTGGATGCATATGAAAAGGCAAAAAAGATGATGGCGGAAAAGGGCTTGAGTTTGAAAGATGCCCTCCGGTTACAGCTAAAGCCTGAAAAGTTGCTAAATGTTGATGCTGCTGAAATAAATTGCAGTGTTTCCAATGGGAAATGGCTCGAGTCGGTCGTTAAAAAATTGCTCAGTCCGCATTTGATTTCTTCACAAAAACCCGGCAAAGCATTTAAAGCCAAGTTAAGAAAATATCAGCAAACAGGGTTGGACTGGCTCCTTTTTTTACACTCACTTTGCTTTGGCGCCTGCCTGGCCGATGATATGGGGCTGGGAAAAACCGTCCAGGTACTGGCCTTTTTAAATATGTTAGCATCCGATTTCAAAAAATCAGGCTCCGGTCGTCAAGCCAGCCTCCTGGTCGTACCTGCCTCTCTTATTTCCAACTGGGTCAATGAAATACAGCGTTTTTCTCCTGATCTGAAGTATTTTGTCGCCCATCCCGGTTCAAATTCAGAAGCAACAGCACGCGTAAAAAACAAAGCTGCTTTGAATGCATTCGATTTGGTAATTACAACTTATGGACTGGTTCAAAAATACAAATGGCTTCAATCCCATTTGTGGAACTATATCATTTTAGATGAAGCCCAGGCCATAAAAAATCCGGGGACCAAACAGGCCAAGGCCGTAAAACACCTGAATTGTCGCAACCGAATCATCATGACCGGAACACCCATTGAGAATCGATTGTCAGACCTGTGGTCTTTATTTGACTTTTTAAATCCCGGGCTGTTGGGCAATGCCAAAGAATTTAAGCAGGTTTCAAAAAACATAGGCCGTGATCATTCAGGCTATACCGGACTGCGCAAGCTTATAAGCCCTTATATTTTAAGGCGGTTGAAAACCGACAAATCGGTAATATCCGATCTGCCCGACAAGATCGAGATGAAAACTTACGCCACCTTGAGCAAAAAACAAATCCTGTTGTATAAAAAATTAACCGATGACATAAAAGAAACCATTGCCCACACCGAGGGAATTCAGCGCAAAGGTATTATCCTGGCGTCCCTGATCAAATTCAAACAGCTTTGCAACCACCCGGATCAGTATCTGGGAACCGGCCCATTTGATGAAAATGAAAGCGGCAAATTTTTAAGGCTCAGGGAGGTCTGTGAGACCATCTATGAAAAAAGAGAAAAACTTTTGCTATTCACTCAATTTAAGGAGATAACTGAACCCCTGGCTGAATTTTTAGAAGGTATTTTTGAGAAAAACGGTCTGGTCTTGCACGGAAGTGTTCCGGTGGGTAAAAGAGAAAAAATTATTGAACAGTTTCAGAGTCCTTCCTACGTCCCTTTCATGGTATTGTCCTTAAAAGCCGGCGGTGTGGGATTGAATTTGACGGAAGCTAACCATGTCATCCATTTTGACCGCTGGTGGAACCCTGCCGTAGAAAACCAGGCCACGGACCGTGCCTTTAGGATTGGGCAGAAAAAGAATGTGGTTGTCCACAAGTTTTTAACCAAGGGCACCGTTGAAGAACGAATCGATATGATGCTGGAAGAAAAGGCTCGTCTGTCGCGTGACGTTATTACCGCTTCCGGCGAGTCCTTGATAACCGAAATGAAAAACGAAGAATTGATGGACCTTTTTAAACTTGCATTATAAAATAGCTGCTAATTAAACGAAGAGGTGATAAATGTCATACTGGGGTTATCCACGTTATGTATCTGTTGAGGAAAAAAGAGCCAAAGCAGCCCAAAAATTAAAACAACTTAAAAAGAAAAATCCTGCCATTAATCCGATTATTATTGAAGGAAGTACGATTGCGAGAACCTGGTGGGGGAAATCATGGAATCATAATCTGGAACGGTATGCGGATTACAGCAACCGTATCGGTCGTGGCCGCAGTTATGTTCGCCATGGTGCGGTGCTGGATCTTCAAATCAGTCCCGGAAGGGTCGAATCCCTGGTTCAGGGCACAAGATCAAAACCATACACGGTCATTATTAATATAAAAGGGATAAACAAAAAAATCTGGCAAAACATCAAGGCGGCCTGTGCCGGCAAACTGGATTCATTGCCGGAACTTTTGGCCGGAAAGTTTCCCAAAGTCCTGGGTGAAATATTTACTGCCCAAGGACAGGGATTGTTTCCATCACCGGAAGAGATTGAATTTAATTGCAGCTGTCCGGATTGGGCCTATATGTGCAAACATGTGGCCGCCACCCTCTACGGCATCGGCGCTCATCTTGATGATTCCCCGAACCTGTTTTTCAAACTCCGGAAGGTCAATATAGATGACTTGATACAACAGACCATAAAAGATCAAAGTTACAACTTGTTGAAAACGGCTGAAAAAACAAGTGCCAGAACGATTGCGGAATCGGATCTTTCCGGTATGTTCGGTATTGATATGGAAGATCATATCCATTTTGATCCGCCGAAAAGCGGCAAAAAAGTATCCAGGAGCAAAAAAACCTCTCGAAAAGCGGGGAATCCGGCCAAAACCAAATTAACAAAAATAAAACCCGAATTGAAAACAGGTTCAAAGAAAAAAGCCGGTCAAACTTCATCTGAAAAGACAGGATTGAAAAAGACCATAAAATCGACTCTGGCTAAAACACGTAAAAAAAAGCCGGATAAAAAATCTTTTGCCAAAAATAATACTGCAGGGCTCACAGATGCTGATCGAATCCTTAATATTATCAAGCGGTCAAAAAAAGGCGTTGATGTTTCCATTCTGAAACAAAAAACCGGTTTCCATGAGAAAAAAATCCAGAACGTAATCTATAAAGCTCATAAAGAAGGCATTATCAAGCGAACAGGACGGGGAATCTATCTGGGGACGAAAAATCGATGATGATATGAAAGAGGGCCTTCGATTCTCACCCTGAGTTCATCCTTTTTTATGTATTGACGAATAGTCGGCCGACCTCCCCACCATATATAAGGAAAGTAACAAGAGGCACTCACCCTGGTCTTTTGCCATAAGCAACTGATCTCTACCAATTTTTTATCGCAAAGCGATGCAACTTCCTGCAATCTTTCTTCGGTTTGAACTCTGAACCTCACAGGTTTTTTTTCAGTGCCTAATTTTTTCATCGACCTTCCTTTCTAATTTCTTGGGGTAAAACGATGCAGATGAGATTAGAAGTTGCCATTTCATCTGAACTGTTTATAACGGTCATCACCGCGGGCCTGCCGGCATGGAGAGCATGTCCAGCAACTGACGGCGGGTAAAGGATTTCAACAGTTCCGGATCGTCTTCTTTTACTACCCCATTCATCAGGTTTCGTTTCTTTTCGATAATGGCGGCAATTTTTTCCTCCAGCGTTCCCATGGTTACCAGCTTGAATACCTGAACCCCACGCTGCTGGCCGATTCGATGAACCCGATCCGTGGCCTGATCCTCCCGGGCGGCGTTCCACCAGCGGTCGTAGTGGATGACTACCGAAGCGGCCACCAGGTCGATGCCGGCCCCTCCGGCCTTGAGGCTGCCTAAAAAGACACGGCAGTCAGAATCGGTGTTGAAACGGTCGATGATGGCCCCGCGGTTCCGACTGGCTCCGGTGAGTTTGGCAAATTCAACCTTTTGCTCGGTCAGATAGGATTCCATAATGTCCAGCATCTTTAGATACTGGCTGTACACGACCACCTTCTGCCCGCTGTCCAGACTTTCAGACAACAGTTCGGTAAACAACTCCCATTTTCCGGACTGGTATCGGCCGAAGTCTTTCACAGTTCCTTCCACCAGTGAAGGATGGTTGCAAATCTGCTTGAGCAGGCCGAGCAGTGCGAAGATGTGCAGGTATGGAACCGGCTGCGACGCTTCCTGAAGAACTTTGACCAGATCCGACCCCCGCCGGGAGATGGCCTCCCGATACAGCTTGATTTGATCATCGGACAGCTCACAGATCCGGATATCTTCTATTTTTTCGGGCAATTCTTCTAAAACTGTTCCCTTGAGTCGCCTCAGGATAAAAGGAGAGATGAGTCGACTCAGCTCTTCCCGTCGTGAGCCGTTACGGTCCTGTTCGATGGGAATCAGATACCGGTGCAGGAAATGATCCTCTGTACCCAGGTATCCGGGTACGGTTACATCCAGGAGGGCCTTCAGATCGGCCAGGGTATTTTCGACAGGGGTCCCGGTGAGTCCGAGCTTGATGTGTGCCCGGACGATTTCGGCGGCTCGATAAGTTTTGGTTTCACGATTCTTGATGTTCTGAATTTCATCAAACACCGCGATGGAAAAAGAAGCCTGTTTTATATGGGAAACATCCCGCTGCAAAATTCCGTAGGAGGTTAAGATAACATCGTTTCCTTCAATCACCGCCGTCAGATCCCGGTCTCCCCCGTAGTACACCGCTGTTTTTAAACCGGGTGCGTGTTCGCCGAGTTTGCGATGCCAATGGCTGATGACTGTGGTGGGACACACCAGCAGAAAAGGCTCGGCGACCTCTTTCCGTTCACGCAGCCACATCATAAGAGCCATGGCCTGGTGGGTTTTGCCCAGCCCCATGTCATCGCACAGCAGGCCGCCGAAACCGTTTTCAAACAAAAACATCAGCCATTCGGTACCCCGTTTCTGATAGTCTCTCAGCCGGGAGGACATTGCCTCAAGTTCCGGCAGCTCGACAGAGGGCTGCATGCGGTAGAGCCGCTTTAATACGGAAACGCGGTCTGCATCGCCGGTAAAGGCAACACTATTATCTTCTTGGCCTGCGGCCAGGCGAAATACATCCATCCTGGAGAGACGTATTCCTGTATTTTCAATAGGTTGAGATGTGTCCGATATACGTTCGAAAAGGGTGTCGAGAGGACTAAACTTCGGCGATTCGACGTCGATCCAGCCCTCATCGGTGGCGACGTATCGTTGTTTGGCCCTCTTGGCCGCCAGGATGTCCGAAAGGGAAATCCACTGGCTGCCCATACCGTATTTGACAGAGATCCAGCACCAGTCCCTTTCCAGCACTTCCGGTGTGATTTCCACCCGATCGAAATCCGTTAGGATTTTGAGCCGCTTGATATTTTCATCGATCCGGTAAGTGTCATCAGCTAAATCTGTTCCAAATTCTTCCAAAAAGGCGGGAATTTGGCTTTTGTTAATAACGGTTTTCACCGGTTCCTTAAACTTGTTCGGAGGGAGTTTCGGATATTGATCTTCGGCCAGTATTCTCAATTCCTCGATGTAATATAAGTCCCCGTATTGAAATCGTTTGAGGTTCTCCCGCTCAAAAAATTTCGCCTCACCATCTTTTTGTATCAGGCGGAGCAGCGGTTGAATTTCCATATCATAATTTTCGTTGAGCCGGACATCGAAAATGGCATCTAGCGGGATGGGGTTAACGGCTAATTCGTGAGTATTACATATCACCCCCTTAAGGGCGCTCAATACCGCACTGACCCGGTGTCTCGGAATGTCCACGGCAAAAGGACACCGCTTTTCGGTATCTTGAAATTGTAAGACAAAAACACCGGTGCTTTTTTCGATGGCCGGATAGAATGTGCCGCCTCCGGCCGAAAATTCCCGGTAACCGTGATAAGCGACTTTGTACCAAATGCTCTCCTCAAAGACCTGGCGGCGGGTCTTGAAACCACGGTCCATCACGATCCGCTCGTCTTTGGTAAGGGTCAGCAAGCAAAGTTTCGATATTACATCACCCCGGGTCGGGATTTCCAACTTCTCGTCGGAGAAGGTGCATCTTTCGAGAAAACGGGAGCGATCCATCCCCTGTGAAAAGTAAGTCAACAGTTTTTCACCGGACGCGCTCACGACCAATAGCGCTTTTTCGTTTCCATGAGAGGCGGCGGCAAGGCGAACGGAATCCGCTTTCATCGAAGCCCCATCTGCCATGACCTTTGCAAACTGATACCAGAAGCTCGTTTTGAAATCATCGGCAGGGGTGTTGTTTTCGATCTGTTGCCGGTATGCCGGAAGAATTCGGGAAAACTCCATGAGATGGGAACAGGTCTGTGAGCGCCGAGCGCTGCATGAACAAAATCGTTGGCTGGCTTCCCCCCTGGGGGCTTCGACCAGGATGGCGACGCCAGGCCTTTTGTCTTTGGGGTCCGGCATCAACGCGGCGGCATTCCGGTGGAACTCCAGCCGGTCCAAGTCCGCTTTGGAGACCTGACTCTTTTGAAGGGGTGCTTTATTTTTGGGAAGTCTTTTTTGGGATACGCTCTTTTTTCGTTGTCTTGCCATAATATGCCATCATCATGTTCGAAAAGCTTCGTTATGATCCGTTGTGTGCATTGTGCTTCGTATGGCTGAGCGAATTGCACAAAGTAGGTACAAAATTACAAGGATAAACCAAAAAGATCTGTTGCATCTTGGACAACTTACAGTGGAAACATACGCAGTTCGGAAGCATCAAATCGATACTGCGGTAAATGTTCAATGACCAGCTTCCCAACAGCTATCGCTTGCCCCCGGTCACGTTGCTTTTTAACCGGTTCACGATCGTCTTGGCTGCTCAACCAGAATTTGTGTAGTGCAAAGGCACGAGGGTCAGGAACGATCATCGGTGCGGGCATGCCGTCATCCCCAATGACGATTTGCGCAAGTTTCGGTGAAGAGATTAACCAATGCAGATTCCGGATTTCAACAGCTTTCAAGTCACCAGGTCCGCCGATACGCACGGGCTCCTTTTGCAGGATCTTTTTCGGTAAGGGCTTGATAAGATCGACCATATATCCGTCCCGATTCACCGCCCGAAAATCTTCTGAACGGACAGCCTCAAAAGACCGATCAGCTTTGCGAATGATACCGAGCAGTCCGTCAGGTTTACTATCCGAATCCGTGACCAGCGTAAGTTTGCGCCGTATATCCCATAAAATATCCACATCTTTGGTGGACATCATGGGAGTGTCGAAAAACACACCTGCCGCGGCTTCATACGCATACATAGCGTTGGTGTCGATGACGATAACATTGTGACCTAAGATATTGTGATAGTCAAACACCTTTAAAATACCGGTTACAGTTCTGGGGACCCTTTGGATCAGTGCTGCCTTGCAGAACCGGGCCTGTTCCTTAAGGCGATTTTGCAAGGCAGACAAACGGTTTTTGGCCTGCTGTTTGGCCAGTCGAAAATCAGCCAGAATTTTCTCCGTTTCCGGCGAACGAGGTCCCAGGCTTTTTCCATAACCATAGCGGTCATGCGATCTGAAGAGATATTCCCGGCCTTTGGCCTTTTTCCAATGCATACCGCCCTTGTAGGATCGATTTTTCTGAAGTGTGGCTGCAAAGGCCTCGTATAGCTGAACAGTATCAATGAAAACACGCCGTTGGTTGTCATTCATCTCCCTGTAAAACATGAGGTTTTCCTTCAAATAGTTGTTGATTGATTGTTGAAGGAAAACTTATAACAGATTGGTCCGAATTTAATTTTGATGGTTTCGTAAAAAGTCGATATTGCTCGCTCCGTGACCATTTGGGGGCGTTTCCATCGGTTCCGCTAAATTTCAAGAACTCGGCGCAAGCGCCTCAAACAGCTTGAAATTTTTAACGCTTCACCGCTTAAAACGCTGATTCCCCAAATGCTCAAATGTCGCTCACAAAAGACTTTTTACGAGTTTGTCAATTTTAAGTCCAAGAAATAAAGTTTTCCTTCAGAATAATGATAATTGTATATTGAAGGAAAACACGACTATTGTCAACTAAATGCCAAATCAGATAATTGCTGGCTTGCTTAAAATCAAAGGTTTTGACAAGTCCTATTTTCGTGAGGTAGTCTCAATTTATCAATAGATTTAATACTGAAAGCCGGACAGCACTAAATTTTTTACGATCAGGAAAAAATAACGAATCCCACACTATTTTTAAACCATGCAATAGAAAAATTTGGAGAGAGTGATTTCTCCTTTCAAAAATTATTATAACAGGTTAGGCAAAAAGGATATCGAGAATGGGCATTTTATGTTGAGAGTGTTTGTGATATTGCGTGCGTTATTTGACGGTTTTTCTCTGATAATAGGCAGTCTTTTAGGACTTTAAGTTAAGATAGGAGTTGTAATGGCGCCGATAATTATTTTAATTATTTTTGTTTTGTTCGTATCAGTTGCCTGGCTTATCGGGACCTATAATCGGTTTATCAAGTACAAAAACAGGATTGAGGAAGCATGGAGCGGTATTGATGTCGCGTTGAAACGCCGCTTTAACTTGGTCCCTAATTTGATTCGAGCAATTGAAGGATACAGTGAACACGAAGCTAAATTTTTTCGTACAAAAAGCGATTATCTGGCCGGTCCGGCCGGTATCTTAAATCGTGTTGAAGAGGAGACCCGGATATCCAAATCGCTGCGTGGACTTCTGGCGCTAGCTGAGGCGTATCCGGATCTTAAAGCCAGCGCGAATTTTATTGACCTGCAAAACAGTTTGGATGAAATTGAGGAAGATATCCAAAAGGCCAGAAATCGATATAACAGTTACGTGGGTAGATTCAACACGCTTGTTGAATCCTTTCCTGCAACATTTATCGCCAGAAAATCCGGATTTGAAAAACAAAACTATTTTGCGCTGGATCTGGCAACCCAAAGGGAACTGCCAGAGGTTGAATTTTCTTCATCTCGTGGTTCTACGAAGTAGATACAACTAAGGAGGGATTAGCGATGCGTTGGAGAAGTGGTCGAAGAAGCGATAATATTGAAGACAGAAGAGGCATTCGCCTGTCTCGTGGCGTTAAAGGTGGTGGGATCGGGATGCTTTTACTGGTCATCGTTGCGATGTATTTCGGCATCGATCCGTCAATTCTCCTTCAACAAGGTTCAGAAATGGGTGGCGGATCTTCAGTACAAACCCTTCCCGTGCAGTCATCAGCAGCTGATAATGAACTGGCCGAATTTGTTTCCGTGGTACTCGCAGACACCGAAGATACCTGGAGGAGCCTGTTTAAACAGATGGGAGGGACCTATGAGGAACCGAATCTGGTTCTTTTTACAGGCATGGTAGAGTCCGCATGCGGGTATGCCCAAGCCGCAATCGGGCCATTTTATTGTTCCAGAGATAAAAAGGTTTACATAGATTTAAGCTTTTATCGGGATCTAAAAAGTAAGATGAACGCGCCGGGAGATTTCGCCCAGGCTTATGTGATTGCCCATGAAGTCGGCCATCATGTCCAGGAACTTTTGGGCATCAGCGACAAAGTTCACGCCATGCGGTCCCGCCTTTCCCAGAAAGAATATAATAATTTATCGGTAAGGATGGAGTTACAGGCTGATTGCTTTTCCGGAATTTGGGCACATCATGCGCAAAAGATGCGAAATATCTTGGAACCTGGTGATGTAGAAGAGGCGCTTAACGCTGCCAGCATGATTGGGGATGACCGTTTACAGAAACAGTCAAGGGGATATGTTACTCCCGATTCCTTCACACACGGAACTTCAGCACAGCGGGTTGAATGGTTTAATCGCGGCTTTAAGACCGGCAGCATCAATTCCTGCAACACCTTTAAAGGACAAAATCTGTAATCATCTTTTGAAGTTGAGTGTGAATTAGATAGGATGTGGGTGTTATGGGGGTATAAATCTAATGGGAAACAACAATAGCGCTGCTTCGAAAACAGACAGTAAGCGATTTGGTGGTTTGCAAGTCTTTGGTTTAATAGTTGTTACTGTGATTATCACCGCAGGGGTGACAATCTTAGTATTCAAAACCTATTTTTTCCCATCAGAATTCAAGCCTGTGACACTGAACCGTCACGAAGAGCAGGTTTTAACTACTAAATTAGAAAAGCTTGATTCGATGGGAACTAATTTAAACAGAAAAGATATCCCTAATAAACGATCCAAATCAGATCGGCTTGATCCACATGGCACTCTCGAACCGGAACCATACAATGAAAAAAACATCAAAAGGGAGATAATTTTCACTGAAAGGGAACTGAACGCATTACTGGCAAAAAATACCGATCTTGCAAGAAAATTGGCCATTGATTTGTCTGATGATCTTGTTAGTGCAAAGCTTTTATTGCCTGTAGATGAAGACTTTCCCGTACTTGGGGGCAAAACCCTTCGTGTCAGAACAGGAGTGGCATTTACATATGACAAGGGTAAACCAGTAGTCATCCTCAAGGGTATTACCATAATGGGTGTACCCATACCGAATGCCTGGATGGGAGGAATAAAAAATATAGATCTGGTTAAAGAATTTGGTACCGAAAAAGGATTCTGGAAGACTTTTTCTGATGGGGTCGATAATATCAAAGTAGAAGAAGGTCTTTTAAAGATAAAGCTTAAAGAATAGTGTTTTTTCCCATGGCTGAAATAAGGAAAAGACGATGACAGGGTATCAGAATCGGAATCGTTTTATACCTTTACTTTAAGAACCTTGACAACAACACAGGGGTCTTTCATCATCTTGTCGACGCGGCCGAAGAAGAGGAGTTTAAAGAAGCGATCTTGGCATATTACTTTCTTCTGGTAGAGGATAGGGATCTCACAACAACTGAACTCGATGAAACCGTAGAACGCTGGTTTGAAAACAAACATAACTACTAAAAGGAAACCACATCAATGAATCCTTATAGCCAATACAATCCCCAGGAGCGGAAAGTCGCTTACTTTTCTATGGAAGTCGGATTCGCACCAGAATTGCCAGTTTATTCTGGTGGATTGGGAATTTTGGCTGGCGACAGCATAAAATCGTTTGCCGATTTGGGTGTATCGGCCGTTGGCGTTTCCCTACTCTATACCAGAGGCTACTTTCACCAGGAAATCGACGCACAGGGAAACCAGATTGAAATACCGGTGGAATGGGATCCCTCGAAGTTTATGACTGTGTTGCCTGAAAAGATAACAGTCACCATCGAAGGCCGCACCGTTTTGGTTCAAGCCTGGGTTTATGAAGTAGAAGGGATTACTGGATATCGGATACCTGTGCTATTTCTGGATACCAATGTTGAAACCAACGCACCCCAAGATCGGGAGCTGACTGCCTGTCTGTATGGCGGAGACGAGCGTTATCGCCTCAAGCAAGAGGTTATTTTGGGATTGGGTGGCGTGCGCATACTTCAAATTCTAGACCATGACAACCTGGAGGCCTATCATATGAACGATGGTCACGCGGCCCTGCTGTCCCTCGAACTGATGGACCGCTATCAACAGGACTTGGAAAGAGTCCGTGAGCTTTGTATATTTACGACGCACACGCCGGTTCCTGCCGGTCACGACACCTTCGACGTGCAGATGGTCCAGGAAGTGCTTGGCGACTTTTTTCAGCCGGACGAGTTGAATCACGACAACATTATCGATACCGATGGCCGCTTAAATATGACCTACCTGGCCTTATTCCATTCCGAATACATCAATGGCGTGGCGAAAAAACACGGCGAAACGGCACAACTGATGTTTCCGGAATACCGGATTGATGCCATCACCAACGGGATTCACACCCATACCTGGGTTGTAGAATCCATGGCCGGTGTGTTTGACCGGTACATTCCGAACTGGCGCAACGATCCCTATACACTACGCAATGCCCTAAATATCCCGAGGGGTGAAATCTGGAATGCCCATCAAGCCGCCAAACATCAGCTAATTGATTTTATCCGTCAACAGCATGGCATGTCCTTGGACCCGGAGGTTCTCACCATCGGTTTTGCCCGGCGGTCGACCACATACAAAAGAGCCACCTTAGTATTGAATGATCCGGCGCGGCTTCAAGGCATTGCAGCCAAGGTTGGTCGTATTCAAATCATTTTTGCCGGCAAAGCCCATCCAAAGGACGATGCCGGTAAAGACCTCATTCGGTCCATATTTCAATCCTCCCGGGATTTCAACGAGCATGTAACGGTCCTTTACCTGCCGAACTACGACATGTACCGGGCCAAATTGTTGGTGGCCGGTGTAGACTTGTGGCTGAATACACCCCTTCGACCTATGGAGGCATCCGGCACTTCCGGCATGAAAGCCGCAGTTAACGGTGTGATAAACTTCTCGGTACTTGATGGGTGGTGGGTCGAAGGCCATATTGAAGATTTAACAGGATGGAGCATCGGTCATAGACAACGTGTTCTGCAAGACGATCCCGAATCATCCCGGCAAATTGATGTTGAAGATCTTTACACCAAACTGGAAAATAGGATTCTGCCCCTCTTTTACAATGATCATGAGCGTTGGAAGGATATGATGGCCTACAACATCGCCCTGAATGGCTCTTTTTTCAACACGCACCGTATGGTGTCTCAGTATGTCTTGCAAGCCTATTTTCGCTAAAGTCAGATCGACACGGGGCTTCCGGATTTTCAGGCCATTCGATTTTTTTAATCTTTCATAAAGACACTCCATTAACCATGATATAACACCACCTATTTGAAATGTGATTAAGTTTTTCAGCAGCCCGCTGATCAAAAATTCCAGATAGGGGACCCATTGCTTGATAGGGTTTATAGTCCTTATTTCCTGTTCGGATTATGTCTTGTCGGTTTTCCTTCCACTCTTTCAATTGGATCGTTTATATAGACTTTTCCCAGTCCAATCGCTGAAGTAATAATTCCCCCTCTTTTATCTTCACGAATTCCATCTGTATAACCGAGATCTACCGGAACTTTACCCCTTCCGCCTTGTGCGTCTACTACATATGTCGGGCGAAGGAAACCTGTGGTGCCTCCGCAAAGGTCTCTGCAGATCGCTTTTCCTTTGTAAACCTCTGTCCTAAAATGACCTGTTCCCTCAACAAGATCAGCGTAATATAGATAATATGGTCTTACTCCCATTCTACCGAGGCTGTGTACCAGGTCTCTCATTACATCCGTGTCATCGTTAACTCCCTTTAGCAAAACACTCTGGTTTCCTAATGGAATGCCCAGATCCCTTAAAATTTTAACAGCACGATAACTTTGGTCAGTTATTTCATTAGGATGATTAAAGTGAGTGTTTATGTAAAACTGCGGATCTTTAAGTGACCGGGGCGTATGTTTTTTCAGCATCTCAATTAATTCAGTGTCTTCAATAATTTTTTGCGGCCAAACGCATGGGACTCTTGTACCGATTCTAATTAAATCAAGGTGTTCAATTTTTTTTAGTTTTTCCAGAACTTCATCAAGTCTTTTTGTTGGAATCAGTAATGGATCCCCACCGGAGATTAATACGTCTCTAATATCTTCGTGAGATGCAATGTATTCAATTCCCTTATTTATATCCTCTATGGATGGATTTTTACGGTCATCACCCACTTTTCGTTTTCTGGTGCAGAATCTGCAATACATTGCGCACTCGTTTGATACAAACAATAAAACCCTGTCAGAATACCTATGGATTATTGTCCTTGGACCGCCCAGCGGAATATCTCCTTCCTCATCCAGTGGATCTTCTGACAGGTCCATATAATGCTCAAGTTCCTCGACATTAGGGATTGCCTGTTTCCAGATACCGTCATTTATCTTTTCAATGAGCCCAAGGTAATAACTATTTACTCTCATAGGATATTTGGCGATTACATCCTTGAGCCTGGGATCAACTCTTGCCTTCCGCCCGGTAAGCCATTTCTCCAAATCTTCGAATGTCTTTATTGCGTTTCTTAAGATATCCTTATATGCCATTCATAATGCTCCTTATGATTACTTGATAGAAAAAATTTCGATCGCTGTTTATTCATATCCAACATTTTTCTATTGTCAATGACAAAATCTGTTCTGACGTTTCAGTTGGATTTTTTCCCAATCCCCGAAAGGGATTATTAAATAAAGAAGAGTCAAAGCATCGATAATATGATATACAGATATCATATTTTTCTGATAGCAGGTTAAGTTGTCGTGTTTTGAAGGTTAACGATTTGTTGAATGCAAATTTTTTTCTTTCTTCGGTTTAAGCCTCCTGAGAAATTCCCAAACCGGTAAAGCTGCCAATCCGGCAACAACGCCAGCGATATAACTGGGTATTATCATGTTAAATGCCGACTTCCAAATGGCGCTTATTATAAAACTTGCCGCTAACATTACTAAAACTGTTATAAGAAGTCGCTTCCAAAAAACCATAGTTACCTCCAAATGTTTATCAATTCAAACACGATCAAGAATGTAAAAATTTATAATCGATATTAATTCTGACATAATTTGCCATGAGGTGAAATCTGCTAATTGATACATATCAAAATATATGATCTTCGTGTGTTTTGTGAAGCTTTACATACGAAACGGTTTCGAGAAAAGGCGCCTTTTAAAGGCCGAATGAAAAGTTTAATTCTGAGGAAAAACAAAAAAAAGCGGACGGCCGTTTTTACGACCGCCCGCTTTTTATCTATGGCTTACAATCCATTGACTATCCGTGCGGTGAGGGTGCCGGTGCTTCGGTCTTGGCCGGCGGCGCAGGTGTAGGTGCCGGTAATGTTGCCCCTTTCTGTTCGGCCTTCAGTGATTCAATCTTTTTGTCCACGGCATCCATTTTTTCATTAATCAAATCCAGCCTTGCATCATCGACGTCCAGGCGCGCGGCTTCGGAAAGAAATCCTTTTGCCTCTTTAAGATCGGCAAGGGTGGGTTTGCTGGCAGCCACATCCGCCTTGTACACAAGAATCATTAGATCGATGTTGTTTAATCGGCTGAAAACAGCTTCGGCAGAGTCAGGTGTTGTCTTATAGAGCATCGCTGTATTTAAATATTGTTTTATTCCTCCAAAATCCGGCAGGCCCGGAACTTTCAGGAGCGTATCCGCTTTTTCCACATAATAATTGAAAATAATCGGGTATACATCGGTTTTAGAATAAATGTCTTTGGTTTTTTCGGGTTTTTGAATGCCGGGCAGAGAGATCAGGAGCTCTTCACCCATGGGGGCAAACCTTCCCTGAAAGATTTCCAGTGCACCGTCTGTTGAACGGATATAATATTTCCCATTGTTTATCATACTGCTTCCAACAACAAGTGCGATGAGGAGGACGACAGCCGCAGCCAGATATTTCATGCCCTTTTCCATGGGGTCTGCGGGGAGGGTGTCTCCGCTATCAGGCGGCTCATATGATACCGAAACTTTAGGTTCCGCGGCTTTTTCAGCGGCAGCTTTATCGGCAGCAGTTTTTTCAGCAGCGGCTTTATCGGCAGCAGTTTTTTCAGCAGCAGCTTTATCGACGGCAGCTTTTTCAGCAGCGGCTTTATCGCCGGCAGCCTTAATCTCAGCCAAATCAAACTTTTTCAGCAGGAGATCCCTGATTCGCTTTTGTTCTTCTTCCGACCCGGAAATAAAGGGAGGTGCCGTGACATCCTTCACGTCTGGAGTTACCGTATAAATTTTCTCGGGCTTCCAAACATCGAACTTTTTCTGAAGCAGTTCATTCACAGAAACCACTTTCTTTTTAGGCTCAGGGGCAGGTTTGGGTTCAGGTGCGGCTTTGGTCTTCGGAGCAGCTTTTGGCTTAGATGCCGCCTTGACTTTTGGAGCGGCTTTTGATTTTTTGGCAGCCTTTTTTTTCCCTTTGGTCGTCGACTTAACCAAACTGTTTTTTCCCATAAAAAACCTCTTAGAAATTGATTGTGGCGTTGTACATAAAACCAATTATATGTTATATTACCCTAAAGGAATTGGAAAAAATTATATATATGAATCAAAATGCTTTGTAAACATTTTTTTATTTGAATATGGACAAGAACCCCTTGGCAAAAAAAAAGGATCATCTTCTTTCGATCTTAAAAGGATATGGATCTCTCCTGGTAGCCTATTCCGGCGGTGTTGACAGCTCCTTTTTGCTGGCAGCGGCTCATGAAGCTTTGGGTCGCAATCTGCTTGCCGTTACCGCAGCGTCTCCGCTTCATCCGGAACGGGAAATTCGGGCAGCAACGGTGTTCGCCAAAGAACTTGGTGTCGAGCACATGATCATTCAGTCAAAGGAAATGAGCCTGCGCGATTTTACTGCCAACACCGAAGATCGGTGTTATGTGTGCAAAAAAAATCTTTTAGAGGTTTTGTTGAAAATCGCAAAAGAAAGGAAAATTATACACGTGGCCCATGGGGCAAACGTCGATGATTTAAATGATTATCGTCCGGGATTTGCCGCTGCCGGCGAAATGGGAATCAAAGCGCCTTTAGTGGATGCGGGAATGACAAAAAACGATATCCGGATGATTTCAAAGCAGATGAACCTAAAAACATGGAACAAACCGCCAATGGCATGCCTTGCCACCAGAATTCCATATGGAACACCCATAACCTTTAAAGCCCTTAACATGGTGGCGCAGGCCGAACAGGTTTTATTTGACCTTGGTTTTACGGGATGCCGGGTTAGAGTGCATGGCGACGTTGCCAGAATTGAGGTCGATACCAAAGATATTGAAAAAATAATCGATCGAAAAATCAGACCCGTCATCATCGAAAAATTGAGAACAATCGGATTTTCTCATGTGGCCGTAGACTTGGAAGGGTATCGATCAGGGAGTATGAACAGGGCTTTAAGTCGATAAACCGCAACTTATTAATAAATGCCGGGTCAAGTACGGCTCAGGATCGGGTTTTGGAATATGCCAGCGAAGCGCGGATGAACTCTCTGAACAGGGGATGGGGATCCATGGGGCGTGATTTGAATTCCGGATGAAATTGACAGCCCAGATACCAGGGATGATCTTTAACCTCGATTATTTCAACCAGCTCACCATCCGGAGAGGTTCCGCTGATGATCAGTCCCTTTTCTTCAAGCCTTTCAATAAACGCGTTGTTGAATTCATACCTGTGTCGGTGACGTTCTGAAATGTCTGATATACCGTAAGACTTATGGGCCAGCGTGCCCTCTTTGATCATGCAGGGGTAAGCACCAAGGCGCATGGTTCCTCCTTTATCCGAAGTGATGTCCCGCCGCTGAACGGTTCCGGTCTTATCGTCATACCATTCCTTCATCAGATATATTACTGGATAGGGCGTATTTTTATCAAATTCCTGACTATGGGCGCCGGCCATGCCCGCTGAATTCCGCGCAAATTCTATGACGGCGATCTGCATGCCCAGACAGATACCGAAATACGGAATTCGTTCTTCTCT
Organism: Desulfobacterales bacterium; assembly: GCA_046484425.1. Classification (GTDB taxonomy): domain Bacteria; phylum Desulfobacterota; class Desulfobacteria; order Desulfobacterales; family UBA11574; genus UBA11574. The sequence continues at coordinate 80,916 of JAWOIY010000023.1, forward strand.
GGCATATTTTGCGGCGCAAAGTTTGCCGTCAATACCCCGAGATCCAAAGCCGCCAGGAACCAGGATGCCGTCGATATCGCCTAAAATTTCTGCGCAATTATTTTGCTCGATCTTTTCAGAATCCACAAATTTGAGATTGACCCGACAGTCATTGGGAATTCCGCCGTGACGGAGGGCTTCATTCAGACTTTTGTAGGATTCCGTTAAATCGACATATTTGCCGACAATTGCAATGGCAACCGACGAATTCGGCGATTCGAGCCGCTTGACAATTTCCTCCCAGATATCGAGACGAGGGGCTCTTGTCCATATGTTCAGCTTTTCGACAATTTTCTGATCAAGGCCTTCCTTATGGAACACCAGGGGGACTTCGTAAATGCATTCCACATCTTTTGCCGTTATCACTTCGTCTACAGTGACATTGCAGAAAAGGGCTATTTTTGACTTGATTTCTCTGGGCAGATATTTGTTTGTACGACAGAGAAGGATGTCCGGCTGAATACCGATACTGCGGAGTTCCTTTACGCTGTGCTGGGTCGGTTTTGTCTTAACTTCTCCGGCTGTGCCGATATATGGCACCAGCGTAAGGTGAATATACAGGGCATTTTCCTTGCCCACATCCGCCCGAAATTGACGGATAGCCTCCAGAAAGGGGAGACTTTCAATATCACCGACGGTTCCGCCGATTTCAACGATGACGACATCAACGGAACCCGCCACAAGTTTGATGCATCTTTTAATTTCATCGGTAATGTGGGGAATGACCTGAACTGTTCCGCCCAGATAATCTCCCCGGCGTTCCTTGGTGATGACCGAATGGTATATTTTTCCGGTAGTAAAGTTGTTGTCCCGGTTCAATGTGGCATTGGTAAACCGCTCATAATGTCCGAGGTCCAGATCCGTTTCAGCACCGTCATCCGTTACATAGACTTCCCCATGCTGGAAAGGGTTCATGGTTCCGGGGTCAACATTGATATAGGGATCCAATTTCTGTATGGTTACGGTAAGTCCACGGCTTTCAAGGAGTGCTCCGATAGCTGCAGAAGCCAGCCCTTTACCCAAGGATGAGAGCACGCCTCCGGTAACAAATATAAATTTCGTTTTATGATCCATATCGTGCTTTTTCTCAGTATGTTACGCCCAAAGACAATTTGGCGGTTTTGGAAATATATAGCGCTTTAAAATAACCATTTTTTATGGCAATTGTGGCAAAGCCCCTAAGTTCTTATTTATATATTTTTTTGAATTCCTCAATGGTTTTTTGAACTTCATCCAAATCCTCTTTAGCCTCGTTTTCCTGTTCATCAGAAGCACGCCGGGGATATTGTAACTTAAGTTTCCGGATGTCAAAAAAATCTGCCGGAAAAGAAGGATCCTCTTTGATGTCCTGTACATAAATTTCGCGAACCAGGGCATCGTTGGAAAAAATTTCGATACGCATCGGATACCAGCTGTGACCCAATTTTTTCCAATCAAGATATACAACTTCCAGGTGCTGATTTGCGCTGGTTGTCATTATCCAGCGAAAAGGCAGAAAGGTATTTTTATCCAGCCATATCTGGTGCGCGGTTTCATCAGGATATTGGGCACCCAGAACATATGCCGGTTTACCTTGAAAACGTCCGAGGCTTGAAATGTTAGTATTTACACCCAGATGGGACAACCGTTTTTGAAGAATTTCTCTGGACCTGAAAAGGAGAAGATCTTTGTAAAGATCGTAGCGGCTTTCGGGTTCGTCTGAAATTTTTTTATCCATGACTGTCAAGGCTTCGTTTTTGGATAAGATATGAATTCTTTGAATGTTTTCTGATAAAATATCTGAACGGAAGATATTCGGGAAGATGAACGTTAAGGTTTCACTGAGTTCAACCCCGCTTTTTTTCAATGTGTCATCATGCAGCACCAGTTTCTGAACCACCATGAGGCGCTTGGCATTGCCAAGATTTTGAGTCATTAATTTGAGAAGGTAGGGACCCGGCAGGACATAGGCACGAAGAGCGGCAGGGTGAAAACCCAATGTTAAAAAAAAGAAGAAAATAACCAGCGATTTTTTCTGATGGTATCGCATCCCGATTTATAGAACCATTGCCGTGCCTGATATTCTAAAGTCAATAGAAGAGCATCTACAATATTTCATCTTCAAACGTAGCGCTTTCTCCGAGTTCCTCTTCAATCCTCATGAGCTGGTTGTACTTTGAGATACGGTCGCTGCGGGACATGGAGCCGGTTTTTATCTGACCGCCGCTGACTCCCACGACAAAATCTGAAATAAAGGTATCTTCCGTTTCGCCGGATCTGTGAGATATTACCGTCGTGTATCCGGACTGCCTTGCCATCTCAATGGTATCTAAAGTCTCGGTGACCGTTCCGATCTGATTCAATTTTATCAAAATGGAATTGGCGATGCCTTCTGCAATCCCTTTCTGGAATATTTTGGGGTTGGTAACAAAGATATCATCGCCGACAATCTGTATGGATCCTTCGAGCTGATCGGTCATTAACGCCCATCCCTTCCAATCCTGCTCAGCGAGACCGTCTTCAATAGAAAGAATGGGATATTTATCAATTAGCTTATGATAATAATCAATCAGCGCTTCGGCATCTAGTTTTTTGTCTTCTGAAGTGAGGATGTATTTTCCATTTTTGTAAAACTCACTGGCGGCAGAATCCAAGGCCAGTCCGATATCGTTTCCGGGCTTGTATCCGGCAGATTCAATGGCCCTGATAATAAACTGAATGGCTTCTTCATGAGACGCAAAATCCGGTGCAAAACCGCCCTCATCCCCCACAGCGGTGCTGAGCCCCTTGTCTTTGAGTATCTTTTTCAGGCTGTGAAATGTTTCCGCGGCCATCTGGATTGCCTGGGTGATGGACTTGGCGCCCACAGGGACGATCATGAATTCCTGAATGTCCAAATTGTTGGCGGCATGAGCGCCGCCGTTTATGACGTTCATCATGGGAAGGGGAAGACGCCGGGCGTTTATTCCTCCCAGATATCTGTAAAGCGGCAACCCAAAAGCCTGTGCAGCGGCTCGAGCAGCCGCCATTGATACGGAAAGAATGGCGTTGGCCCCGAGTTTCGACTTGTTGGAGGTGCCGTCCAGTTTAATCATGACGTTGTCCAAAGCGATCTGATCCGCTGCATCCATTCCGCGAACCGCAGGAGCAATTTTATCCATCACGTTTTTAACGGCCGTGGCAACGCCTTTGCCGCCGTATCTCTTTGATTTCTTGTCACGAAGCTCCAAAGCTTCACGTTTTCCTGTAGAAGCGCCGGATGGGACTGCAGCACGGCCGACGGCACCGCAGGAAACATAGACGTCGGATTCAATGGTAGGATTGCCTCTGGAGTCGAGAATTTCCCTTGCTTTGATATCAATGATGTCGGTCATGTTTCCCTCCTGTGTAAGTTTTTAGGTTGGTAGGGCGATGTGTTCGAAATCACACACAAGATCCAACCCTGCATATGCATTTTTGCACCTTGACAATTTTCGCATAAATGTTACTCTCCTAATAATTTATTGTCAAGAAGCCAGATAGCGTTATCTTGGAATGTTTGATTCCAAAACACAGTATTCTGTTTGATCGAAAGTCTTGGTTATGATGCAAGAGCATAATTTATATTCCAATGCACATCTTGTGGTCGCAGCCATAAGGATTTTCACCCACAAGAATTCAAGACATCCTTCTATGGATGAAATTTGCCGAACCCTATCTTTTTCTTTGGAACAAGGCAACCTAATATGCAACAAGCTGAGGGGCATGGGGATTATTGATATGGTGGAAGGCGCTTTCGGAAACCAACTTTTTATCAAGGATCATTTGAAAATAGAAGAAATCTCAAGGGATAAAAAGGAAGACAAATTCGAGGAGGCGCTTAAAAAATTTCAGGATTCAAAAAAAGATTTTTCCAAACAAATCGAATCGTTTCAGGATAAACAGGCCCAGAAGCAAAAAGCCCTTTTTGCGGAACTGGAAGAAAAACTGAAAAAAGGTTCGGATAAAACCAAACCCTAACCCGAATATACGTGAAAAGTGTATTCGGCTATAATCTCCATCCCCAGAACTTGAGAAATGCCTCAAAATCCCACATGGCCGAGGCGTTACGATTCCAGGGCTTAAGGCTGGTATAGAAAGGGTTGCCGGTTTCTTTGCTGTCACCGTAAACCTTATCGGTTCCTACAAAAAAATCAAGACTCAACAGACTTAAAAAAATCGACTCCCAGGGTTTGATCGATCCCTTGACGTGGCCCTTCAAGACACCCGTATCATAGTAAAAACTTGTTGTAGTATTGTCTAAAGGGATTTGTTCGAGCTCCTGAATCGGTTTTAACGGTGCAGGTATGATGGTAAAAAATCGAGAAGTTTTTATGTTTTTTTCGTCCACAACCTCAAGATCCATAACCCGGTGAACACCGGGTCTTATGTGAATCAGCAATTTGGAAGTGTTCCGGTTTGCATAGTTCAGACGTGCCGGCAAAATTTCCCCGTAGATATTAAGCGGTTTATCCTGCCATTTCACCGGCAACGCATCACCGGGTAAAAAAGAGGTCGGGACGATGGCGAGATAACAGCCACAAGCGCCCACCGTCGTTACCAAAACCGGTCTTTTGGCGGAATCGAAGGTAATTACCACCATGAGTCCGACGTTGTTTCCCGCACTGAGATAAAAGGGAATCAGACTGAAAGGTACCTTCGGAAAATGAACCCGGTAAATCAAGTTGGTGTATCGCCCTTTTGGGGTGGCAAATTGACGTTTTTGATAATAAATGGCGGGATGGTCCGTATCTACATAAATTTTTTCGTTTCCCTGATGGTCGTATTTCGCTGAAGGCCTGCCGATGCGATTGTATGTCATTGTGTTGTCGTGAACCAGAAACAGCGGAGCCTGTTGGAATATGAGGCTTTCTTCCATACCCTGACCCTGATAAACGGTTTTTGTTTTTTCAACAGGGATTTTTTTATGATGCGCGCACCCTGTAAGGATCAGCAGCATGGCCGGAATCAATATGCGAAGGCATTTGAAAAACATCGTAATAATTTCCTCCTCGTCCGTGTCAGATTTTCAAAAACAACTCTAAAGCCGTCAAAATAGGTCTTATATGTCTCGGACCAATATAATTACAGCACATCCATTGTAAAAATAAACTCAAAAAGATAACCTTTTCGCGCTTTTTCGGAATTCACAAGGATTTCGATCATTTTTTGATAGACTCTATTCAGATCTCTTGGTATCAGTATGGACTACTGAATGATTTATATAAAAAATGATTACACGCCATCGTTGTGTAATCTCATGCTCTAAAGCAGGAAAGGATTCCTATTGAAAATGAATAAAAAGACGATCGTATTCGGTATATTGTTATGTTTATTAATGGTCGGTTCGGGATGGACCGGCGAAAAAGAAATAAAGGAGAATCCTGTGTATGTCTTTCAAACAACCCTCGGGGATATTGAAGTGAAGCTGTTTCGGAACGATGCCCCAAAAACGGTCGACAATTTTATCGGTCTGGCCGAAGGTACCAAAGAATTTGAGGAACCCAAGACCGGCAAAAAGGTGAAACGCCCCTATTACGACGGTCTGATTTTTCACCGGGTGATCAAGGATTTCATGATCCAAGGCGGCTGCCCGCTGGGTAACGGACGGGGGGGGCCGGGCTATGCCTTTGCCGACGAAATAGACGCCAAAGGACTGGGGCTGGACAATATAAATGCATTCGATCCACAAAAAGGCCCACATCCTTTTTTGATGATTCGCGGTCAGGAGGAGTTTCAGCGCAACCTGCTCATGCCTTTGTTTCAGGCGTTGAGCATCAACTCACAGGAAGAACTGGACCGAAAAAAAGAAGAGGTTGAGATCAGGCTCGAAACACTGACCATCAAAGAAGCTTACGAAAATTTAGGATATGTCTATTCAGAAAACGGATCAGACCATCCGCCGGTACGCGGTTCGCTGGCCATGGCAAATTCGGGCCCCAACACCAACGGATCCCAATTTTTCGTCAATCTGGTGGATACAAATTGGCTAATCGGCAAACATACGGTATTTGGAAAAGTGGTGAACGGGATGGACGTGGTGGATAAGATCGGAGCCGTCGATGTCGATTCAGCGAGCAAACCGGTTAAGGATGTGAAAATTATCTCCATTCACCGGAAGACGTCACCGTAGTCCTCGGGTATTTTTTGACATCAAATTTTGAAAAACTCGTAAAAGGTCCGAATACATCTGGTTTTAGGTTGGAGCTTTTTTTTTACAAATACTTGACAAACTTGTAAAAAGTCTTTTGTGAGCGACATTTGAGCATTTGGGGAATCAGCGTTTCAAGCGGGGAAGCGTTAAAAATTTCAAGCTGTTTGAGGCGCTTGCGCCGAGTTCTTGAAATTTAGCGTCACCGATGGAAACGCCCCCAAATGGTTACGGAGCGAGCAATATCGACTTTTTACGAAACCATCAATACTTAAAACGCTCGCAAAAAGAAATTTATGACTTTTTACGAAACCATCAAATTTAGCTTACTGGTGAGAGCGGATAGTCCCGATTCGGAGAATTAATATGGGATTTTGCCTCATGGAAGGGAATGAAGCGGTGGCCTGGGGGGCGGTTGCTTCAGGATGCCGTTTTTTTGCCGGGTATCCCATCACCCCTGCAACTTCCATAGTCAATACCATGCTCAAACTGCTGCCGCCCTTAGGGGGCGTCTGCCTTCAGGGTGAAGACGAAATCGCTTCCATCGGCTACTGCCTGGGGGCTTCCATGGGCGGTTTAAAAGTTATGACCGCCACATCAGGTCCGGGAGTCAGTCTGTACAGCGAGCATATTTCCTTTGCCATCGGAAGCGAGATTCCCATTGTTATTGTCGATGTTCAGCGGCTCGGCCCATCCACAGGCTCAGCGACCCGGGGTGCGGATGGCGATATCCAGTTCCTGCGATGGGGCAACAGCGGCGGGCTGCCGGCCATTGTACTTGCCCCTGTGGATGTCCTTGACTGTTATTTATTGACCATTCAAGCCTTTAATCTTGCCGAAGCATTCAGGTGTCCGGTATTTATTGCATCCAATAAAGAGATCGGGATGACCCGAGAGAATATGGATATGGATGCCGTTGAAGTGCCCAAAATTATCGAACGCACAGCTCCTCCGGCCGGGAAATCGTTTGTTCCTTTTGAAGCGCCTTCCGGCAGCAAGACACCCTACTTCTTACCCATCGGCGGTGATGTGATCGTTCGCCAGACCTCCTCGACGCATGGGACCGACGGATATATTACCACCGATTCCGATGAAATTGCCCGAATCCTGGACAGGCTCAAAACCAAGGTTGTTTCCCAGGTGGACAGGTTCAGTTATCATGAATCGTATTTGGAAGAAGACGCGGATACGCTTCTTTTGACCTATGGGATTACGGCTCGTGCCGCGCGCGACGTTTATCGTTTGCAAAAAAGCGCCGGAAGACCGGTGTCCCTTCTGATTCTCAAAACCCTTTGGCCGGTTCCCGAAAAGCTTATCCGTAAACACGCAGAACGTGTCCAACGGGTAATTGTGGCGGAGATGAATCTCGGGCAGTATGTTCGGGAAATAGAGCGTATCCTTCCGCATAAAACCATCGATTTTTTTGGCCAAATGGACGGCCGCCTCATATCCCCCAGACAGATCCAGGAGGTTGTTGCGCATGTATAGTCTGCTGAACAGCAGCAGGCCGCCGGTATTCTGTCCGGGGTGTTCCCATGATCGGATTACCCGTGCACTTGACCAGGCCTTTTCGAACTTGGGTTTAAAGGGAGAGGAGATCGTTATTGTTACGGATATCGGGTGTTCCGGGCTTTTTGATACGTTTTTCAATACCCACGCCTTTCACGGTCTGCACGGAAGGGCGTTGACCTATGCCACGGGTTTGAAATTGGCCCGTCCGGAACTGAATGTCATCGTGACCATGGGGGACGGCGGACTGGGGATCGGCGGCGCCCACGTCCTTTCCGCATGCCGTCGAAATCTCGATATAACGCTGCTGGTCTTGAACAACTTCAATTTCGGAATGACCGGCGGCCAGTTTTCAGCAACCACACCCATAACGGCCCATGTGGGGTCCGGTTTTCTCAACCGGATCGAACATCCGCTGGACGTTTGCCGGATGGCTGGATCGGCAGGCGCCGCTTATGTGCAACGCTGTTCGAGTTATGCGAAAAATCTTTCGGAAGAAATAGAGAACGCCGTTGGCTTTCAGGGGTTTTCCATTCTCGACATTTGGGGAATCTGCCCGGGACGCTATACCAGACGTAACAGGCTGACGTCCGCAATTATCGAGGAATCCCTTGCCAGAATGCCGTCCCTCGAAAATCCGGTATCCGAAAACCTCAGAAAAGAATATGGCCGATATTACAGGGAACTGGCCGACGAGCAAGCGCCGGTCTCGCCCCCGAAAAAAATTAAAGCGCAGTTGGAGCCCCCTGAACCCGGCAGAAAGGATGTGGTTATTCTGGGCAGTGCCGGACAGCGGATCATCACCGCCGGTGAAATCTTGTGTATGGCCGGGCTTACAGCCGGACTTCAAACCACCCAGAAAAATGAGTACAACATCACCGTACTCAGAGGGCATTCCATAACGGAAGTGATTCTGTCTCCATTTAAGATCGGCTACACGGGAATCGAGGATCCGGATGTTGTTCTGGCGCTGAGCCAGGAAGGTGTGGACCGCAAAAAATATCTTTTTAATGCGCTGAATGAAAACGCCCTGATCATACAGGCATCCGGGGTTACAGTCCCGCCAAGTAATGCCGGGATTCATCCGGTAGATTTTAAATCACAGAAAATCAAGTCCCCTGACTGGGTCTTGGCCGCAATATCCGTTCTTGCTAAAATGAATAGGGTCATCCATCTCGAGATGCTTAAGACTGCCCTTGAATACAGGTTCAAGGGTGAAATCCTGGCATCTGCACTGAATTTGGCAGACCGGGTGGAAATGGGGATTTGATGTTTAATGCAGAATTTGGCTGAGAAACAGTTTGGTTCGATCGTACCGGGGTCTCTTTGTCCATAAAAACACTTAACCCCTCCTTGAAAATTCCTTTTTCAAGTTTCTACTGTAATTCGACACTGAATCCTTGCCCGGACCACTTCGTCAACGAATGCGGCCGTATAAAGGACAAGTCCCGGCAGCAGCACAATGAACTCCGAAGATAAGGTCAGGCCCCCTGTAAAATAAAATCCTTAACGCTTCGGCATATTCAATTCGGACGGTATTCTTCACAATTTCTTATAGATGCCGATACCTTATTTGTTTCCATATCATCCATATATATTCGGTTACCTGAAGGGAGCGGCGTACATGATGCCGCCGTCGGTCCACAGGGCATTCAAGCCGCGCTCAAGACCATGGGAAGTATTCACACCCACATTGCGCTCGAAGATTTCGCCATAGTTTCCTACCTGTTTAACGATGTTGTATGCCCACTTTTCATCCAGCCCAAGCGCTTTTCCCATACCCGGGGTTACCCCCAGGAAGCGCTGGATCTCAGGATCTTTGCTTTGAAGAATCTCATCGACATTTTTGGATGTAATTCCGAATTCCTCAGCCTGGATCAGGGCCATAACCGTCCAGTTGACAATATCATACCACTGGTCGTCACCATGGCGAACCACCGGTGCCAGGGGTTCTTTGGAGATAATTTCAGGGAGCAACACGTAGTCTTTGGGGTTTGGGGCCACGGACCTGTAGGCCGCCAATTGAGAAATATCGGAGGTCAGAACGTCACAGCGCCCGGCAAAAAATGCTTTTGAAAGTTCATCGGTCTGCTCGATGACCACCGGCTTCCACGTAAAGCCATTTTTTCGGAAAAAATCCGCAGCATTCATTTCGGGGGTGGTTCCCGGGAGAATACATACGGTGGCGCCCCCCAGTTCCTTCGCACTTTTTATTCCCTTTTTTTTCGGCACCAAAAATCCCTGGCCGTCGTAATAGTTGACATGGACGAAATTCAGACCGTTTGTGGTCTCTCGGGTAAGGGTCTGGGTGGTATTGCTGCAAAGGACGTCAATTTCTTTGGACTGAAGTGCAGGCAGGCCCTGGACATCGGTGAGCGGAATATATTTTACCTTGTTTGAATCGCCGAATACCGCGGCTGCAATGGCCTTTGCGGTATCCACATCCAGACCTTTCCATACGCCTTCCTCGTCCTGCATGCTGAAACCGAAAACGCCGCCGTTTACACCGGCCTTTATAAATCCGTCTTTCTGGACATCCTGAAGCGTGCCTGCAACGGCCATGCCGGCGGTAACCATTAGCAGCGCCAGTACAACTGCCAGAGCTGTCTTGATAGATTTCATTCTTCGTACCTCCTTTCCGGTTAGGGTTGATTTCAGGAGTTCACTGACAAAATGTTTTTCTTTGGAAATGGATTCCAAATTCTTTTTTAATACCACAGATGTCGTGTTTTGCAACTACAAAACAAAATACCGGCAAACTCTAAAACGTCATTTAAAAGAAACATATTTTGATCGGGTTTCGAACCCTTAATTCCGATCAATTCCAATAGAGCGCAGCAAACCGGGAAAGATTTTACAGCCATATTCGGGGACAAAATTTGAATCTTGATTTGATACGCTTGAAAAAATTCTTTAATCGCGATACGATAAATACAAAAGCATTTGTCGGTAATTGTATGTTTTTTTACGGCAAAATAATTTTCGTGACATTTTTCTAAAAGGTTAGCCTTTTGAAAATGAATCGCTCCAGGTATGCTTAAATTTTTTCTGAAAGAACTCGTAGATTACGGCTCGTAATGAAAAAACCGGTTTTAGCTTTTAAGAATGATTTTGGTATTAAGGCCATATGATCGCATTCAAGCTAATCCGGAATGGTTTTTTCATAACGAGCCGTAATCCACTCAAACAGCTTCCAGTAAAAATTTAAGCATACCTGAAGCTTCCTAAAAACAGATTTATTTCAGAAATCTAAATAGTTACAGGTTAATAAATGGCCACACATCAAAACAATCGATTTTCGGGAGCCGGCCGGTATGTTCTGGATGCTGAGCTGGCCAGTATCGTCAATGTCTCCATGGCCCTTGAGATGCCGTTATTGATCAAAGGAGAGCCCGGCACCGGTAAAACCATGTTGGCCCATGCCATTGCGGAAAGTCTGAACATGCCCCTTATTGTGCTCAACGTTAAATCGAGCATGAAACTGGTGGACGCCCTTTACCAATATGACACGCTGACACGTTTGAATGACAGCCGGTTCGGCGATTCGAAACGGGATGTCAGCAACATCGAAGATTATATTAAGATGGGCAAAATCGGCCAGGCCTTTACCTCAAAAATAAGAACCGTTCTTTTGATCGATGAGATCGACAAGGCCGATACCGATTTCCAGGACGACATGCTCGATGTTCTGGACCAGATGGAGTTTGACATCATTGAGATTGACCGGACCGTCAGTGCCAGATTCCGCCCGGTTATCGTTATTACCTCCAATGCCAAGAAAGATCTGTCTGACCCGTTTCTGGGGAGATGTAATTTCCATCATATCGCCTTTCCGGATCCGGAGATGATGCGAAAGATCATTCAGGTTCATTTCCCGGATATCGATTCGAATCTCGTGGAAAGTGCCATATCGACATTCTACGGGCTTCGTAAAGTCGATGCCATTGAAAAAAAGCCAGCCACCCGGGAGCTGATCAACTGGATCCGGGCGCTTAAAACCGATCCTGACTTTGATCCCGATTTACTGGCAAAAGGAAATATCCCGTTTTTGGGCGTTTTATTCAAAAAAAGTCAGGATTATAAAAACGCCGTGAGTTTTACAAACCGTCACGGTCTGGCGTAACACCGCCCAGGCTGACCGGTTCAACATAGGATCGCATATGTTTATCGATTTCTTCTATCAGTTAAGAAATGTCGGAATTCCGGTCAGTCCGACTTCGTTTTTGACGCTTCAAAAAGCGTTGGACATGGGACTCATCAATTCCATGGACACATTCTACACGTCTGCCCGGGCGATTCTGGTCAAAAGTGAGCGGTACTTTGATGTCTATGATCAGGTGTTTGCCCACCGGTTTCAGGGTGCCGACATGCTTGAACTCGAACCCCTTGTGCTCGATGAGGTTACCCGGGCACTGCTTGAGGGATGGCTGGAAGATCCCGTGTCACTTGCCGCCGCACTCGAAATGGACGCCTCGGATATAATCGATCTGACCCCCGAAGAACTGATTGAATATTTCAAAAAACGCCTTGAAGATCAAAAAGGAAGACATGAGGGGGGAAGAACGTGGATTGGAACCGGCGGCACGTCACCGGTGGGGCATTCCGGACACCATCCCGATGGCATGCGCGTGGGAGGTGTCTCCCGCAACAAATCTGCTGTTAAAGTCGCCATGGAGAGAAGATACAAAGACTACTCCCGAAGAGGCCTTTTGACTCAGGATATGATGGCTGAAGCCTTAAAACGGCTTCGCAACATGGTTCCCGTGGGCTCCAAAGATGTGGTCGACATCGATAAAACCATTTATCAGACCATGAAAAACGGCGGAGAAATAGAAATTGTCTTTTCCAGGCGTTTGAAAGACCGAATCAAGGTCGTCCTGGCTATCGATAACGGCGGATGGTCCATGGATCCGTATATCCCGGTTGTTCAGACTCTTTTTGACTATGCCAGAGATCAATTTAAAGATCTTAAAACATTTTTTTTTCACAACACGGTCTATGATTTTCTCTGGGAAGATCCGGCCAGAATCAAAAAACCTTTCAAGGTTGAAGATTTTATCGCTTTTGATCCGCAGACCCGCTTCATCATGATTGGAGACGGGAGCATGGCACCCTATGAACTGATGGCGGCGGACGGCTCCATCCATGTGGAGGAAAGAAGCGGAAAACCGAGCATCGAACAGCTCAAGTTTCTGGTCCAGACGTTTCCCCACTGTGTATGGTTAAATCCCGTATCTTCACAGATATGGGCACGGACACCGACCATTCGCACCATTCAACAGATTTTTCCCATGTTTGAACTCACCCTGGATGGTTTGGAGGGAGCGGTCCGTCACTTGATGGCCAAATAGCCCGGCTTATAGCCTTTCCTGGAATAACATTCTGTTTAAAGGATATGATAGGTCAACACAAACCAATCAGAAATTAGATGGTATTTAAAGACTCCATTGACGGAAAGAAAAACCGTCTGGTTTAAACCTTAAAGTGGCACTTTATTTTGAAAACCACTTTAAATTTTATGTGTGGAATGGAGAAAGACGTGTCGAATTTGTTATATATTCTAAAAATAATGGCTCCGCTGCTGGCTGCAGTAATGATCGGTAACTGGTTTCTGTCCGAAGTTAAAAAAGCGCGCTTAAAGGGTAAGCCGCGGTATCAGGCTTACCTGTCGATTCCGGGGGTATTGATTATTCTGGCGATACTGCTTCCCATAATCTTATGGATTATTAAACAATGACAGCCTTTCATTCAACAAAATCCGTGTCTGATTTGGCTCCTCAATTCTTTTTCGTCGTGAAAAAAGCGCTCAACTATAGACCAACTTACCCATGACGGAGAGATGGAACTTTTCCTCTAAGGCGCTGACGTCCTTCATCCTTTGGGGGTCGAGAAATATTTTGTATAATTTGTCAGTCATGTCAACGGGTTTTTCCAGTATTCCTTTTTCAAGCATCGATATTGCCTCAATGGATTTATCACACACCGGATAGCCTTTGTCATCTAAAGTGATGTCCGGTCCAAAAGAAACATTTGAGATATTGTTAATATCCACGAGTTTAATACTTCCGGTTGGCGTGACGAGAAGATTTTCCGCACCGGCAAAGTCGGGAATCAAGTTCGCTTCCAAAATCAATTTTTTTACACACACGATGAAGTTTTCTATTTTTTTTTGAAAGTTATGAACCCACTGCTCCGGTGTCATTTGAAATTCATTGGAGCCGCAATCTTTTATGGGCATGAAAATATCTGCCCATTGGTGTTTAGGGATCTGGTCCCATGGGTTCAAAACTTCACCTTCCACATACTCCTGGAGGCCGCAGAGGATGAAGTCTCTGTTATTATTCCAGGTATAATCCACAATAAATTCATCGGACTTTGCATAGGCGTCCTGTGGAAAATATTTTTCGATAATTTTTAGCTTCTTGATCTCTTCACAGACTTCTTTTGTGGAAGAAAATTTTGTTCTAAAAATTCTTAGCATTTTTAGAGGCTTGGCCCATGGAAACACTCGAATCCCGTCAACAATTTCTCCATTGTTCTGTTTTAAAAAATCTCCCGGATCCAGCACCTCCATGATATGAGACCTTAATCCCTGTTTATGGTATTTTCGAAACACATAGGCACCGGGTTTACGGATAAAATTTAATGCAAGGACGTCTTCATGGGCAATATGGGATTTATCTCGGATATCTTTATTCATGATATCCCTATCGGTGATTTCGGTTAAATATCAAATTCCAGCGGCGTCACGGTTTTAATGAGTTCCAATCTGTGCATTTCCTCGATAACTTCCGGTGGAATCGATACATTGGTTTTGAGAAAGATAATATTCATTTCGCCGGATTCATCCTGCCCGACCTGCATTTGATCGATGTTAATATTATTCCTGCCGAGAAGCGTTGCGAAACTCCCGATAGCCCCGGGCTTGTCATAGTTGTATAGCAGCGAAATATGCCCGTTTGGAATCAGTTCGAGGCGGAAGTTATTAATTTTCACGATTCTCAACTCGTTTTTCCCGAAGATGGTTCCGGAAACGGTATTGGTCATTTCAGTGGTCATCACCTTGACAGTGATCAGGTTTATATACTCTCCGGAGTCATCACTGGTTGCTTCGGTTACCTTGATTCCCCTTTCTTTGGCGAGGATCTGAGCATTCACAAAATTCACATCGTCTTTAACCACATGGGCCAGCAGCCCTCTTAAAACCGCTATGGAAACCGGTGACAGATCAAGACCCTTGAAATCCCCGGCATACTCAACGACCACTTCTTTGACGGCACCTTTATTTAACTGTGCCTGAAGGCTTCCCATCTGATTTGCCAGAGTTAATAATGGCTTAAGTTTATTAAGAATGTCTCCCGTGACTGATGGGACGTTGACCGCATTTAAAACCGTTCCGTTTTTTAAATAATCGATGATCTGGCTGGCCACGTCGACGGCCACCTTTGTCTGGGCTTCCTGGGTGGAGGCCCCCAAATGCGGTGTACAAATAAGATGGTCCAATTCAAAAAGCCGGCAAATCCCCGGAGGTTCGGTTTCGAAAACATCCAGCGCCGCTCCGGCAACCTTTCCGGAACGCATTGCTTCGTAAAGGTCGGCTTCATCCACGATACCACCGCGGGCACAATTGACAATCATTACGCCGTCTTTCATTTGTTGAAAAGCATCCTTGTTGATCAAACCGATGGTGTCTTTGAGTTTGGGGACATGAACCGTTATATAATCAGATCTCTGGTATAATTCCTCAAGGGAGACACATTCATAGCCCGCTTTTTGAATCTGTTCCGGCGTGACATACGGGTCGTGAACTATCACCTGCATTTTCAAACCCCTAGCGCGGTCTGCCACGATGGAGCCGATTTTCCCCAAACCGATGACACCGAGAACTTTGTTATATATTTCTCTCCCCTGAAGCTTCTTTTTATCCCATCTTCCGGCTTTCAATGACGAAGTCCCCTCCGGGATATTGCGGGATAAAGAGAGGATCATGGCAATGGCATGTTCGGCAGTGGTGATAACATTTCCGCCGGGTGTATTCATTACAATAACGCCCCGTTTGGTGGCTGCCGGGATGTTGACGTTATCAAGACCGATTCCTGCGCGACCCACAACTTTCAATTTCGTCGCTGCATTCAGAAGGTCTTCCGTTACCGTTGTGGCACTCCTGATGACAAGAGCGTCATAATCACCAATGATACTTTTGAGTTCCTCCGGTGACAGTCCGGTTTTAACATCAACGTCAATGCCATCTTCATCCTGAAACATCTTGATACCGGCTTCACCAAGGTTGTCACTGACCAGCACTTTCATGATCTTCCTCCTGGAAACAAAAAATAAAACATGTATATGATTACAAAAACATTTATATTAAAAAATAACGCGGGCATTATAGTCCTTTTTTTTTTTGAGTCAAGCAATGAAATTCCAATTTGCCTTTACGGCATCTCTCAAAGTGAATATCGTTGACTTTCAGGGCAAATGGGTTGAGAGCATGCTAGGTCGTTGATTCAAGCTTTTTTGAGAAGGACGATGCCTTTTCTACATCATCCAATGCACGATAACAGTTAATGATCAATTCCAGCGCCTGTTTTGAATGTTGATATTTTAAAAAAATTGACAGTGCCGATCTAAAATCCCCTATATTCATGTGGCTAACGCCAAGACACATGTTGAGATGCTCGTTGTCTGGAAAATACCGAATCCCTTCTGACAGGATTTTAATGGATTCATGGTAAGCGCTTTTCTTTTGATTGAGTATCCCCAATCCAAGATAAGCACTTGGGTGTGGGTGATATTTTAATGCCTTTAAGTATAATTTTTCAGCGATTCTCTCTTTGTCCTTGACGGCATCATTCTTGGCATAGTCGCCATGGTCAAATGTCATCCCGAGCCTGGAACAAAAATCGGCATGCAGTGGATAAAATTCCTTTTTATCGACAAGCTCAATGGCATCCACTATTTCGGGAATCAACTCATGGTATCGGGACCGCAATGTTTTCCCGATTGTGAGGACATCTTCTCGGGATAATTTTGGATCTGTTTCATAATATTTGATGTCCTCGATTTTGTTTAACCAGATGTCATCGGTTAATCCTTCTTTTTCCTTGTATCTTTCATACAGCGCAGTCCCAGGAAATAGGGAAAGAACGAAAAAATGGATGACCAGCGGTCTGATCTTTTTGATCAGATCGATGGTTTCCTGAATGGTATCATGCGCCTCTTCCGGACAGCCATATATAAAATAGGCGCGCGGTAAAATGCCGTATTTTAATGTCATGGAAAACGCGTTTTCGATCTCGGCGGTGGAGATTTTCTTGTTCAGAAGGTTCCTGATTTTTTTTGAACCACTTTCAACGCCGAAACTGATTTGAATACAGCCGGCTTTTCTCATCCAGTACAGGATGTCTTCGCTCATGTAATTGACGCGTGATATGGCGACCCATGTTATTTTTAGCCCTTTTTCCAGTATGTTTTTACAGATATCGATCACCCGGTTTTTATCCACGCTGAAGGTATCATCCGAGAAATAGAAAAAGTTGATGCCTTTTTTGTAAAGGCGCTCGAGCTCATCCACAAAATATTCTACGGAATGAAATCGGACTTTAGGACCCCAAAATTTTGGCGATCCGCAAAATCTACATTTTCCCGGACAGCCTCGTGTCAGGGATAGATGGTTGTAAATAAAATATTTTGCGGGAACCGGCAGGGCATCTAAATGATGGATCGTATCGGCAGGTGCCGTCCGTACAATCTTGCCGTCTTTTTTAAAGGCAATGCCTCGAATGGCTTCTATTTTTCGTTCCAAAGGGTTTTCTAAAAATTTTACGAGGTTTAAAAACGTATATTCTCCTTCACCGATAACAACAAAGTCGATTTCGGGAAAATGGGTTAAAAAATGCTTCCATAAAAAGGTCGGGGTTATCCCGCCAAAAACAATTTTTACTTTCGGATCGACCCGTTTTGCAATTCCGGCAATTTCTATGCCGCCCCAGCGGTTGGCCTGCAGGATAGAAAAGCCGATGATATCCGGCTTTTTATCGATCAGGAATTTTTCGATTTCTTCGGGGGTTTCATTTATCCGACACCAGTTTAAAATTTCGACATCGTAATGGTTCTCCTTTAAAACGGAGCCGACGTAATAGATGCCGATGGGAAGAACGGCCACATCCTGGATGTCGGTTCGTTTTTCAAGCCAGTATGGATAGATGAGCAATATTTTCATTTTTTTCGGTCGCATCCTTGCAAAAATTTAGAATCGACTTTATAATTCAATCTTTTATCACACTTTTACCATAATTTGAATGATGAATGGAGGAGGAATTTCATATGTTTTTATCACTGGTTCAAAATCGCAGAAGCATTCGTAGCTACATGGATAAACCCGTAGAACCCGAGAAAGTGGAATTGCTCATTGAATCAGCGCTCCGTTCGCCTTCGTCCAGGGGATTTAACCCTTGGGAGTTCGTCGTGGTTACCGACGGCGTCTTACTCGGAAAGCTTTCAAAAGCCAAGCCTCATGGGGCGTCATTTTTAAAAAATGCGCCGTTGGGGATCGTGGTATGCGCTGATCCTGAAAAATGTGATGTATGGATTGAGGATGCTTCCATCGCATCCATCTTTATCCATCTTGCTTCGGAATCCTTGGAACTCGGGAGCTGCTGGATTCAGATTAGAAAGCGGATGCATGACCAGACCAAAACCGCGGAACAGTATATTCGCGAACTGTTAAGTATTCCGGAAAATTTGAACGTAGAATCGATCATTGCCATCGGATATCCGGCTGAAAAAAAATCCCCCCATGCAAGGGAGGATTTGCAATATGATAAAGTGCATTATGATGTATACGGCAAATAATTTCGCAGCCAGCGAACAGCAGAATTCCGGTAATAAATTGACATTAAATTTTATCGCATATATCAATACGAAGGTTATCAGAAGAGGTTAAAAGAATAATGCAATATCGGTCAATTCAGGCCGATATTTTTATCGCTCACAAAAGACTTTTTACGAAACCATCAAAAATCAAATTTTAAAATCGAGAATGGAATGAAAAACAAAATTTTTAAGGGCGGGCGAAACGCTCCTTGCCCCTGCGGAAGTGGTCTCAAATACAAAAAATGCTGCCTGGGTAAAAACGAAACGGATACGGAAACACTCAAAGCGGAATATGCTAAAAAATACAGGATTCTGTTGAAACAGGCGGCTGATGTCGAAAGCATCAAAAGGGCCGGTCGTCTGGCGCTGGATACCCTTGAAATGGTCGAGTCCGAAATAAGACCGGGTCTTACCACCGATGACATTAATACGCTGGTTCACGAATTCACACTTAAGCACGGTGCGGTGTCTGCACCTCTAAACTATCGGGGTTATCCCAAGAGTGTCTGTGTATCCGTAAACGAAGTCATTTGTCACGGCATACCCGGAAAAAGGATCTTGAACGAGGGAGATATTGTCAACGTCGACGTAACTCCGATTTTAAACGACTATTATGCCGATGTCAGCAAAACCTTTTTTGTGGGAACACCCGGATCGGATGCCAGGAAAATCGTTCACGTGGCCCAAAAAAGCCTTTTAATGGCTTTATCAATGGTTAAGCCGGGTAATACCATTGGAGATATTGGATGGGCCATTCAACAATATGCCGAAAAACGGGGATGCTCTGTGGTCAGAGAATTTGTTGGGCATGGTGTCGGATTTGAATTTCACGAACCGCCCCAAGTCCCCCACTTCGGTATTCGAGGAGAAGGAATCCATTTGATTCCGGGCATGGTTTTTACCGTAGAACCGATGATCAATCTGGGCAAAAAAGAACTGGTCATACTCGAAGACAATTGGACGGCCGTTACAAAAGACGGTTCGCTTTCCGCTCAGTTCGAGCAGACAATTCTTGTCACCGACCATGGTTTTGAAAGCCTTACGCCTTATGATCTGTAAGCGGTTTTTTCATAACATATACTGGTTTCCCGGGATATCATTGTGATCGGTATTGATCATTTCCCCAAAATAATATCGCATCGAGGGTTAAGTGACCGGCACATTGAAAATACCATCCCTGCAATAATGGCCGCTGTGGATGCAAAAGTTGAAATGATTGAAATGGACGTTTTTGAAACCAGCGACGGCCGTTTTATCGTTTATCATGATGATCGCCTGAATTCCGCGACGCCGCCATGGCGCAATCTGACATATACTCAGATTCAATCCCTCACCGCAAATGATGATCGTGCTCCCTTGTTATCCGATTGTCTTGAAGCAACCCGATCCATCCCTGTGGATATTGAGCTTAAGCATTGCACACGAATAGATAATTTATTGGAAACATTGGGGGCGCAATCACTTGCAAAAGGGAGTGTCATCTCCAGTTCGGATTACAATTTGCTTTTTGGGCTGCACAAACGCGGGGTCCAACTTCCGCTCATTCTGATCGTTTCTTTTTCCAAACGGCATACGATCCGGCAAAATTTTCAAAACGCTGTTTTATGCATCGCACCGGGTCTTATGCCGAAATTTCTGGACGGGATGGCGATACATCATCGCCTTGCGCGCAAAACGTTCGTTCATCGGCTTCAACGTACGGGTTCAAAGGTGTTTGTATGGACCGTCGATGAACGAAATGATATGGTAAAATTTATTTCCTGGAGAGTTGACGGTATCATCACGAATTGCCCCCGTCGCCTTCAAGATATTAGGACAACCTTGCTGTTAGACAGGGATGAGATGAAACCATGTTGAATCGGCCGTTTCGGATCAAAGCCGTGTTGTTCGATTTTGACGGGACCCTGACGAAACCCGGTGCATTGAATTTTCCCCTTTTGAAGAAAACCATCGGCTGTCCGGAAGATTCACCTGTCCTCGAATTCATAGAGAATCTCCCGACCCCTTTTCAGCGCGATCGGACTTTTTCGATACTGGAACGTTTTGAAGAAAAAGCAGCGGTGAGTTCGGAACCCAATTCGGGGGCACAGGACTTGATCCATCATCTCCGTTCAAAGGGACTTGGAATTGGGATCATTACCCGGAATACCCTTTCAAGCGTTGAGCGAGCCTTGAAGAATTTTGAAGGTATCGATATTTCATATTTTGATGTTATTATTTCCAGAGATACGCCTATAAAGCTCAAGCCCAGTGGTGACGGGGTTATGCTGGCAGCCCGAATTTTGAATGTGGATGTAAGACAGATGATGATGGTGGGCGATTACGTTTTCGACATCCAGGCCGGAAAAAAAGCGGGATGTATCACTGTCTTTCTGGATTATGGAACAGGATCCGGTACCGCAAAGATTGAAAGCGACGTTGTTGTCTCCAGTTTAAAGGAGATCAAACATATTGTCCGTTTGGGACTCCCCCTTTTGTCGGGAAAACTGCCCAATGATCTGCTCTCGTGAGAATGAAACCGAAACAGTGATAAACGGCATTCGGTCCGCCGGGATCGATATTTCACGAATCGGCGAGGTACTGGCTGCCGGTCGTGGCGTTGAAGCCGTAAGCGAGGTGGGACCGGTACAGTGGCCCAGTTTTGAAGTGGATGAGATAACGCGTCTGTTTTAGATATCTGAGAAGGATCACCCATTCCGTTCAACTATTTAAATCTAATAAAAATAATGGCATGGCGAAAATAAAAATCAAAATTTATACTGTGGGTGGAACCATCGACAAGATATACTTTGACCGCAAAAGTACCTATGAAGTGGGAGAACCAAAGATCGGAGAGATATTAGAGGAAGCGAATGTAACCTTTTTGTATGAAATATCGCCCATTCTGCACAAGGACAGCCTCGACATGACCGATGAGGATCGCCAGATGATTTTCGATATGGTTTCATCAGAGGAATACCCCCGTATTATATTGACTCATGGAACGGACACCATGATTCAAACCGCTAAAAAACTGAGTTCCATACCCGGTAAGGTTATCGTACTCACCGGTGCAATGGAACCGGCCCGGTTTAAATACAGCGATGCCGCGTTTAATATCGGCTGTGCTGTTGCTGCGGTTCAGCTATTAAATCCGGGTGTTTATATTGCAATGAACGGGAGAATTTTTAATTCAGGCAGCGTCAAAAAAAATCAGGAAAAGAATTGGTTTGAAGAACTCTGATCCGGGTCAAAATTCCTTATATACCCTTGCCAATGGATGGCCGGGCGCTTTGATCTCAAGATCCAAAAAGTATCCGTACGGGGTTTGATCTACGGAGTATCCGGCATTTTGAAGCCGCTCTTGTGCCCTGCCCAACAATGCCCGAGCTTTTTCGGGGTCGGCTTTTTCTCGACCGAGATGGGTAAAGGAATGTAAAATGATACGGGTGATTTCCCATTTTCTAGCCAGCCACTTGGCATTTTTTACCAGCTTGGTTTCGGCAGAATTGTCGCCTTCAACGTCTCCCGGCTCGATATGGACAAACGCCACAACGGTATTTTTGTTCTCGGAAGGTTCTGCTTCAGGAACATCGGGAAGTGTTCTCATTGCAGGTTTCCAGTCAAAAGCCTCACAGTACCAGAATAATACACGCATTGATATATTAGCCCCTGGCCGGCGTTTCGCGATGTATTGCTCAAGGCTCATACAAAAATTGGCGGTCATCCCATAAAAACGGATAACGCGTCTTTTCTTGCATTGGCATGTTGTATGGTTACTTGAATTAAATCTTCGGGCTTCAATTCTATGCCGATCGATAAAGGCAGCTCGCATTCTATCATGTATTCTGTTAAGAGTATCTGATAGTTGGTTCTTTTTTTATAAAGGACAATAGCCTCTTCTTTCTGCCCGATTTGTTTTTCGAGATACTTGAATAACCAGTATCGATTGCGACTGAATTGTATTTTGGCAACATGGCTCATTGGCTGTTCAAGGGTCTGAATGATATTATTTATTTCTTCATGGGTCGAGGGTTTTTCCAGACCGAAAACCGATCGAATCTGCCTTTGAGTGGCAAGGTCAAAGTATTTTCGGATCGGTGACGTTGCGGTAACATAGGCATTCAACCCGAGCCCGGAATGGTTTTCAGGTACAGGGTTGAGTATAAAACGGCTTAAAAGTTTTCGCTGCATACAGTTTTGAAACAGGGTTCCTCCATTCCCTTTATACAGTCTTTCCTTGGGCGATGTCTGAGACCTGTATATGGCAGGCATATTATGTTCCGCCAAAAACTTGGCCATTAACCAGTTTGCCATGATCATTATTTCCGAAACCAGCATTCTTCCAGGACTTTCCCTGTTAATCCTGCTCACGACGATCTCTCCATCATCACCGATCCAGACATTGATATCCGGCAAGGTTATTTGTATCGCTCCGGAGGAGAGTCTGTTCTGACGGAATTTTTCTGCGATGTTTCGAAGGGTAATGATTTCCTCATGGTCATCTGCAATTATATTGACATCGTAGTATGTCAGCTGCTGTGCTACCTTGACCAGGCTCGGAACAATTTCATAATCTATTATTTCATGAGATCGATCTATTTTTACCAATAAACTGATTGCGGGGCGCAATTTGCCGGCTATGAGACTGCAAAGGTCTTCGGCAAGACTGGGCGGCAGCATCGGAATTTTCTGGTCAGGCGTATAAATGGAACTTCCGCGTAAAAGGGCTTCCTGGTCAATGAGATCTCCTTTTTTAACAAAGTGTCCAACATCAACGATATGGATGCCCAGACGATAATGATCGCCATAATTCTCTAAGCTGATCGCATCATCAAAATCTAAAGTTGACTGACCGTCTATGGTCATTAGAGAGAGCATTGTCAGATCTTTTCGATGATCGGTGTCTATCGTAGACGGGGTTGAAGCAATGAGTCGAGTAGCATATTGCTCGACCTCATCAGGAAAAACGGTTGGTATTTCGTACCGGTAAAGATCTATGTTTTCGTTTTCACCATAAACGCCCAAATTGACCAAAACATTGAAGGTCTCTTCGTCAGGATCTATGCCCGCTCTAGAAAGTATTGCCATGGCAAGGTCGCAGTTATGGCTTTCTTTTCCAAAAAGATAAAACGAGTTGAGCAAATTTACGATTTCTCGTTTATCCTCGGGTATTGATGGATCATTATCGTTTAGGACGTTTGCCAGCCAGTCTCCGCCTTCTTCGATAATACGATTCCTTCTGGCAACTTCTCTTTCATGTGAGATTTTTCGTTCGACATGTTCCTGGGTATTCGG
Organism: Desulfobacterales bacterium; assembly: GCA_046484425.1. GTDB lineage: Bacteria > Desulfobacterota > Desulfobacteria > Desulfobacterales > UBA11574 > UBA11574. The sequence continues at coordinate 104,764 of JAWOIY010000023.1, forward strand.
GAAAAACCGATTGTGGTGGAATTTAAAATAAAGCCTGTTTTGGAAAAAGGCCCTGATCACAGCAGATTCATGGTCATCATTTGGCGTATCCGGAAAGCAAAATTCCGTCATCGTCCTCAAGTCGATCCATTCTTGTTCGGTGCTTAAAACTTCCCAAAGTTCCTTAATATCAACACGATGGATCAGTGCATTGCGTCGACCGACGATCCTTTTTAATGCGTCGACCATCCTATTTCTTCCCATGGACAGGTCAAGGCGGGTTTTATATGTATGAGACAGGCGGGCGGCTGAAAGGTTGACTTCCCGGTTGGATTCGGTTAGAAGTCTAACTCTTTGATTTTTAACTTCCAATACCACCGCACACATTATTTTTTGGCGGTCAATATATTCAACGATGTTTCCGGATTCCATAACTATTTACATAACAATCACTGGCGTGAAAGTCAATGTAATGAACCACAAGGGTATTAGATGAATTTATTGCGGTTATTTTTGAGATACGTGAATGGGAACCTTTTTATCCATTGAAAAAGTTAAAAATTAAATCACAATTGTTTGACATCGTTATTAAATATAAATATTTTTGATTTTTGGATCAAATCTTGGAAATACAACGTTTCAAGGTCGGTTTGATCCAAGTCAGAATATATAATAAATACGAATTCTAAGATATTAAATTTTATGAAATCTTTTTATTTAATCAAACCGTATCTTTCTGAACAGCGGCTGCCAATCGCCCTGGGCCTTATCTGTCTTATCATCGTTGATTTTCTGCAACTATTTATTCCTCGCATCATAAAGTGGGCGATAGACGATCTTACCGATTACCGGATCGATATGTTATCGCTGTTGATCTATGCGCTTTACATTGTCGGAATCGCCGTTTTGATCGGCATTTTTCGCTATGTGTGGAGACGTTGCCTCCTCGGAACATCCAGACGGATGGAGGAAGGTCTGCGCAACAGACTTTTTGCCCATATTCAAACCCTTTCAGCCCCATATTTCGAAAGAACCAAAACCGGCGACCTGATGGCCCATGCCACCAATGATATTCAACATATTCGGATGGCAACGGGAATGGGCATGGTAGCTGTGACCGATGCCGTGGTTCTCGGTACGGCAGCCATCGGCTTTATGGCCTATATCAACGTCCAGCTGACGGTGTTCGTGCTTATTCCGATGCCGATGATCGTTTTCGGCGCACGTTTTTTCAGCAAAAGGATGCATCGTTATTACGGAGAGGTTCAGGGGGCCTTTTCGGATCTGACCGAAGTCGTAAGGGAAAGATTTGCGGGTATTCGCATCATCAAGGCGTATAACCGCCAACAGGAGGCAGCATCCAGGCTCGAATCGGTGTCAAGGGATTATGTTGAAAAAAATTTAAGACTTGTAAAAATTACAGGATCTTTTTTCCCTATGATGGTCTTTTTTTCAAATTTAAGCCTGGCCATCATCCTTTTTCTCGGGGGCCGGCAAACCATAACTCTAACCATTACGCCCGGAGATTTTGTGGCGTTTATCAGTTATCTTGGTTTGTTAACCTGGCCCATGATGGCCACGGGATGGGTTACGAACCTGATCCAGCGGGGCAAAGCATCTTTGGACAGGATCCATAAAATTATCCAAACACACCCGGAAATTGACGATAAACCTGAGGCCGTTTTTATGAAGGATGTAGAGACATCTATTGTGTTTGATTCGGTGACATTTTCATATGTGCCGGATATGGAAAAATCCGAATATGCCCCGGCTCTTTACGGAATTGACCTGGAAATAAATCACGGGAGTATCCTCGGGATTGTGGGTCCTCCGGGAAGCGGCAAATCGACCCTCTTGAGCCTGATTCCCAGGATTTTTGACGTTTCTCGGGGGCGCATTATGGTAGACGGGATCGACATCTCCAAGATTCAAATCCGCAGTTTAAGGTCCAGGATTTCGTATATGCCCCAAGAACCTTTTTTATTTGCCGGAACCATCCGTGAAAACATTACGTTTGGCAATAAAGAGACAAAAGAATTGGAATTGACACAAGCAGTCCAAGGCGCATGTTTTTACGATACCATAAATACGTTCCCTCGTGGATTTGATACCATCGTCGGAGAAAAAGGGGTTATCCTTTCCGGCGGTCAGAAACAGCGTGTCGCCCTTGCGCGGACGCTGCTTGCGGATAAGTCCATCATCTTACTGGATGATCCCATCAGCCAGGTGGATATTAAAACAGGTGAAACCATTATTAATACCATTCGGTCCATGGGGAGGGAAAAAACCATTATTATTGTGTCACACCGACTTTCTGCCCTCAGATTTGCAGACCGGATCATTACCCTTGATCTCGGCCGTATTGTCGAATCAGGCACGCATTCGGAATTGATGGCCAATGACAAGTATTATGCAAAAACATACCGCCTCCAGGAGATAGAAGAAGAATATGCGCATTGATTATGGATATTTTGAAGAAAAACAGTTTGGCAAACCCTATGATATCAAATTGCTGGGACGACTTTATCCATATACAAAACCGTATAAGCTGCTGTTGGTTGTTTCTATTGTTCTGGTAATTTTTATTACCCTGTTTGACCTTTCGCTGCCGTATGTTACCAAGATTGCCATCGATCGATACATTGTGCCGCAACGGGAATCGGGAGAAAACACAAAGGCGGATTCGGAAAAGGACAAAACCAGATTTCTAAAAGTAAATACTGCCGATCCTGAAATCGAAGCCGTTGTCCGCAACTATCCGGATCTGTTTAAAATAAAAGATACCTTTGGGTTCATCTCTTATCGTGACCTTGAAAAACTTGACGGTAAAGATCTTGCACTCTTGCGAAAAAAAGATATTTCAGGTGTGACTTTGATTACCGCCGTATTCCTTGCCATTGTATTTTTCAATTTTATTCTCAGTGTTGTTCAGTATTTAATCATGGAATATGCGGGTCAGATGGTCATGCATGATCTGAGGGTACACCTGTTTCAACATATCCAGGGCCTGTCGGTTTCATTTTTTACGCGCAATCCGGTCGGTCGGCTGGTTACACGGGTAACCAATGATATTCAAAACATGTATGAGCTATTCACTTCGGTCGTTGCATTTGTCTTTAAGGATCTTTTTTTGCTGGTTGGAATCACAGTGGTTCTTCTGGGCATCAACCTTAAACTGGCGCTGGTTTCATTTGCGGTCCTCCCCTTTGTTCTGTATGCCTCTGCCCACTTTTCAGGTCAGGCCAGGGAGGTTTATCGGACACTGCGAATTAAGATCGCCGAAATAAATACCCGGTTTTCTGAAACCATCGGAGGAATCAAGGTGATACAGCTCTTTTTACAAGAAAAGCAAAATTATCTTGGTTTTAAAAAACTGAATCATGAGCACTATCTGGCCGGAATGAGACAGATTCATGTTTTCGCAATTTTTATGCCCGTTATTGAAGTATTGGGTGCGACTGCAATTGCAGCGGTGATCTATTACGGCGGCGGCGGCGTCCTGTCGGGAACCATAAGCCTTGGTGCCCTTGTCGCGTTTCTTTCTTACATAAAGATGTTTTTCAGACCCATCCGGGACATCGCCGAAAAGTACAATATTTTGCAAAATGCCATGGCATCGGCTGAACGGATATTCCTGATCTTAGATAGTTCGGAAACCATAGAAAAACCCCTTTCAGATACCGGCTTTCCGACTGAATTTAAACCGGAACTCTCAGGCACAACGGTGGATAAAATCTCCGAAATTGCCTTGGAAAATGTTTCTTTTGAATATGTGAAAGGTGAACCTGTGCTTAAAAATGTTTCCTTTAGCATAAAAGCCGGTAAGTCCTTGGCGATAGTAGGACCTACGGGATCCGGGAAAACGTCGATGATCAACCTTATTATCCGTTTTTATGACCCGACCGCAGGAAGGATTCTATTGAACGGTGTTGACATTAAAGAAAAAAAGATCCCGGAATTAAGGTCTAAAATAGCGCTGGTGACCCAGGATCCTTTTTTGTTCTCCGAGACCATCCGAGAAAATATTTTGCTGGGAAGACATGATATTTCGGAAACCACATTTCAGCAAATTTTGAAAGATTCGAACTGTCAAAACATCATAGACAGATTGCCCGACGGTGTGCATACGATACTGTCCGAAGGAGGGACATCCATTTCGAGCGGGGAACGTCAGCTCATATCCATTGCAAGGGCGTTTGCCAGTGATCCGGACCTTATTATCCTCGATGAGGCAACATCATATATCGACTCGGAAACCGAGCAAAAAATAAAGGAAGCTTTAATCAAATTGATGTCCAGCCGGACATCCATTATTGTTGCACACAGGCTTTCAACGGCCCGGGAAGCAGACAAAATTATCGTACTGAACAGAGGACAGATCATCGAAACCGGAAATCATGCAGAATTGATGAAGCTTCAAGGGTTTTATTTCCGCTTAAATCAGTTGCAAGGCTAAGCTCAAATTTCTATTGACAATAATTATTTTTTTTGCATTATTGCTGACGTTAAAAAAAGCAACTATTTTGCTTGCCAAATCGAATTACTTATGCTTTAAGAAAATGCTCTAACCGAAACTATTAGTTAAGAACCCAAAATCCCAAACTTATTTAAACTGAAGCAAAAGGAACCTACAGGTGGAGACCGGGTTCCTGTTTTATTAACCCTAATTACAGAGGAGGATTGAGTAAATGGCTTACAATGCGGTAGAAATGGCCGACTGGCAGATTTCCGAAGCGGCCGAAGAAAACATGCCTACTCCTGAGGAATGGCGCGATAAACTGGGTCTGCAACCAGACGAGATCATTCCCCAGGGGAGACTTTGCAGACTGGATTTCATGAAGATCATCGATCGGCTCAAAGGCAAGCCGGATGGCAAGTACATTGAAGTGACCGCCATAACCCCTACCCCCCTTGGCGAGGGAAAAAGCACCACCTCCTGCGGTTTGATGGAAGGTCTGGGCAAACGCGGCATGAATGTGGGTGGTTGTCTGCGTCAACCTTCCGGCGGCCCGACCATGAACATTAAAGGCACCGCAGCCGGCGGCGGCAACTCTTTGCTCATTCCCATGACCGAATTCTCCATGGGGCTGACCGGAGACATCAATAATATCATGAACGCTCACAACCTGGCGATGGTCGCCCTGACCGCCAGAATGCAGCACGAGCGGAACTACAACGATGAACAGCTTGCGCGGTTGACGCGCATGCGCAGACTGGACATCGATCCCACACGGGTTGAAATGGGATGGATCATGGATTTCTGTGCCCAGTCTCTGAGGAACATCGTCATCGGCATGGGCGGGCGATTTGACGGCTTTGTCATGCAGTCCAGGTTCGGAATTGCGGTAAGTTCCGAGATCATGGCGATCCTTTCCATCGTGCGCGACCTGACCGACCTGCGTGAAAAACTGAACAACATCACCGTGGCCTTTGACAAGAGCGGCAAAGTGGTCACAACCGCCGACCTGGAAGTCGGTAACGCCATGACCGCCTGGATGGTAAACAGCATTAATCCGACGCTGATGTCAACCGCCGAATATCAACCCTGTATGGTCCATGCGGGCCCCTTTGCCAACATCGCCGTGGGGCAGTCCTCGATCATCGCAGACCGGGTCGGCCTGAAAGTATTTGACTATCATGTCACCGAATCCGGGTTTGGTGCAGACATCGGTTTTGAGAAATTCTGGAACGTCAAATGCCGTTACAGCGGACTGAAACCCCATGTTTCCGTCCTTACCACCACCATTCGGGCACTGAAGATGCACGGCGGCGGCCCCAAGGTCGTGGCCGGTCTGCCGCTGCCCAAAGAGTATCAGAAAGAAAACCTCGACTTGCTGGAAAAGGGTGTCGCCAACATGGTGCAACACATCAACACCATCCGGATGTCCGGTATTAACCCCGTGGTCTGCATCAACTGCTTCCACACCGACACCAAGGACGAGATCGCATTGGTTCGCAAGCATGCCGAAAAAGCGGGTGCCCGCTGTGCGGTTTCCACTCACTGGGCCGACGGCGGCGACGGAGCCCTGGAATTTGCCGATGCGGTTATCGAGGCCTGTAAATCTGAACCGGAGTTCAAGTTCCTCTATCCCCTGGAAACGAAACTGCGTGACCGGGTAGAGCTCATTGCCAAAAACGTCTATGGTGCAGCCGGCGTTGCCTGGACTCCCGAGGCCGAGGCCAAAGCCAAGATGCTCGAAAACGATCCCAAGTACGACGATTACACCACCATGATGGTCAAGACCCATCTCTCACTGACCCATGACCCGGCGGTCAAGGGGACACCCAAGGGCTGGACACTTCCGATCCGCGACGTGCTGATCTTCTCCGGCGCCAAGTTCCTCTGCCCCTGCTGCGGTGCCATCAGTCTGATGCCCGGAACCAGTTCCGACCCGGCATATCGCAGGGTGGATGTGGATGTAAAAACCGGAAAGGTAAAGGGACTGTTCTAAATCGTATCGTTAAGGAATTAATCCTTTGTAACAATAGGGCGCGGATATATGCCGCGCCCTATTTTTTTGCAATATTCGCGGACTAACGGCGCAGGCTTTCATACAGTGCAATTCCGACCGCCGTGGACAAGTTCAGGCACCGTATATCGGATGTAATGGGGATATGGTAGGTGGCGTGTTTATATTTGGACAGTATCGCTTCCGGAAGTCCTTTGGTTTCTGATCCGAAAACGAGAAAGAGCCTTTCCGGCGAAGGCATGGACCAGAAGGGAATAGACCCGTTTTTCGTAAACAGAACGACTTCTTCTGTTGCCGGCCGCATTTCTTTTTGAAAATTGTAAAAGTTGTTCCAGACAGAAAGCTTGACGTTGTGCCAGTAATCGAGTCCTGCCCTTTTAAGTTCTCGATTTTCAAGAGAAAAACCCAGCGGTTTGATCAGGTGAAGATATGCGCCGGCACCCAGGCAGGTTCGACCGATGTTGCCGGTATTCCAGGGTACTTCCGGTTCGACCAACACCACGTGACGTTCGAGTTTAAGATCTATTGCCGATTTTTCAATCATATCAAGTTTGATGGTTTCGTAAAAAGTCGATATTGCTCGCTCCGTGACCATTTGAGGGCGTTTCCACCGGTTCAGCTAAATTTCAAGAACTCGGCGCAAGCGCCTCAAACAGCTTGAAATTCTTAACGCTTCACCGCTTGAAACGCTGATTCCCCAAATGCGCAATGTCGCTCACAAAAAACTTTTTGCGAGTTTGTCAAATTCGCTGAATAATGATTTATTCGATATTCTGTTTTTATGAAATATCCGGATCCACAGGGGTGCCGCAGTAAGGGCAGTATTCGAAATCTTTTTTTAATTCTTTTTTGCAATAATGACACTGCGTATTTGTGATATTCGGCCAGGTTTGGCCATCGTCTTCTTTGAATTCATGCACCGTTCCTTCGCATCTTTCACACATAATGAACGGTTCGCCCTTTTTGACCCTTAAAATCGGAATGAAAAACAGATTCAAATAGTGATCCACCCGTTTGGTGTAGGCCTGATGAAGACCGCACACCGGGCATCGCCTGGGCATGTTGTCAAGCACCTTTATTTTGGGCGTAACACCGGCAATCAAAAACATTTGGCTCCCGTTATAAAAATAAGTTTAGGATTTTATAGTATACCTTATAAATTATATCAACCAGGCGGAAAATTTTTTTAAAGAGATGAAACGTGCGATGTGAAACACAAGGAGAGAAGATCAAGTCCCTGCCGGTATTTTACCGTATTTGCAATGAGATCATGCTTGATTTCATGCCTATGTTTATGGGCCAAAAAGGTTAAGACCTTTTTACCGGCAGAGACTGAAAACCACCAGACAGGTGGTGAGGTGTGTAAGGTTGAAACGAACTGTATGGTATCTTTTTTGACACAACGGCTTAAATTTCACCTTTCCCCAAAGCCGGATACACTTCCAGGCAGAAAGGGCGCCATTTACAGCTCACCTGATCACAATCTATCACTCCCATTCGAAAACAGTCCGTATTTCCTTCAGCGCGCTGAATGCTTCGAATCAGGGTTGCCATGTCAAGAAAACTCTTTTTTTCAGTACGTTTTCCTATACGCGGAGATACACCCATGGATTTTTTTGTTTTCCTTTTGACCGCTACCAACATTCAATGTGTTTAGACCATTATTGGTTGGCATTCATCAGATAAATTTTGAACCTGTAATTTCTCTGTGCGGCGGAAAAACTCATGCATTTTTTTGTCAAAAAGAGCCCATTGAAAGCGACAGAGGGATGTTGAAGCTGTACTCTTCGGTATAGTCTATTCCACTTCCGTCGTTTGTATGTTTGGCGGTCAATTCCATATCCTGTATAGTGTGCAGCAATTTACACTCTTTGACGCACTTCTCCTTCGGCAGATTTATCTTGGAACAGTTTTTACACGGAGAAGATATCATGTTCCCCCCTTAATCAAGTGATATTCAAAGAAAGTCACAAGCCGATTTTTAATTAATTAATAGCAGCTTGTAATTTCTTTTGTCCATAGAGGGGAAGGTTTATTTTAATAGGGGAAATTCCCGCTGGCCGGGAAGTTATCCCGAATGTCGCGGAAAAACGCTGAATGGTTCACTCTTTCCAGAGATCCACATCAATCAAGCCAAGTTTTGCGGCATATCGGATCAGTTCGATGGTGCTGTGAAGACCGAGTTTGCTCATAATATTGGCGCGATGATTCTCAACGGTCTTGGGGCTGATGAAAAGCTTTTCAGCAACCTCTTTGCTGGAAAGTCCTTCTGCCAACAGTCGCATGACCTCTTGTTCCCGGGGTGTCAAGGTGGCATAGTCGGCATCCGTTATCTTGGCTGCTTTTAATGGGGATTTCATAAGATTTTCAACAACGGCGTGGGAAACAGAGCTGTCCAGGTAATAGTCTCCCTTTGCAACAGATCTGAGTGCCTGGAGAAGCCTTTCGGAGGCGGATTCCTTGACCACATATCCTGTTGCTCCGGCTTGAAACGCTTCTGCAATATAATCTATTTTTGAGTGCATGCTGACAATAAGGATTTTTGTATCCGAAAGGAGTTCCCGTAAATCACGGGTGAGTTGAATGCCGCTTTGATCCGGAAGGGATATATCGACAACGACGAGATCCGGTTTAAGCCTTTTGGCCATTCCGAGTGCTTCATGACCGTTGCCGGCTTCTCCGACCACTTTAAAACAGGTATCGCGGCCGATAATCGTTTTAAGTCCTTCCCTGAAAAGCGGGTGGTCATCAATGATAATGATACTTTTTTGTTCAGCCACGTTCTTTCTCCTTATAGGGAACCTCAATAAAAATTTTTGTGCCTTCTTTCGGGTGGGATTGAATCCTCATCTTTCCATTGAGAAGGTTGACCCTTTCTTCCATGCTCCGGAGCCCCATCCGTTTTTCCTTTGAGGCCGCAGTCAATCGTTCCCTGACATTAAATCCTTTTCCATCGTCCTCTATGCGAAGGATGATGTTGGGATAAGATGCGACCAGTTTAATGGTTACTTTGGTTGCTTCAGCGTGTTTTATAATATTCCAGAGCCCCTCCTGTATCAGTCGGTACAGGTTGATTTCGATGTTCGAAGGGATTTTTAAATCGTCCAGACCTGCAGCAAAAAAGTCGATATCTATTTCATTCTTTTCTGAAAACTCTTCACAGTATTGATAAACGGTGTTGGCAAGACCGAGTTGGTAAAGTCCCGGAGGGTGTAAATCATAAGCCATATCCCGGACCGCCGATATGGATCTTTGAAGAATTTTTGACAGCTCCGAGGTTTTTTGTCTAATTTCATCGGGTATCTTCGGATGGTTGTCAAAAAGGGTTTCCCAGCCGATTTTTAACAGAGAAAGTTCTTGTGCCACATTATCGTGAAGGTCACGGGCAATTCGCTGACACTCGAGCTCCCGTGCCTTTATAAGCTGTTGGGTAAGGGTATGAACATGTTCTTCAGCCAGTTTTCGATCTGTGATGTCACGGGCAAAAACAGCAACATATTTTACTTTTCCTGAAGGATTGGATACAGGATAAATGATGGTGTCATGCCAAATCCCGTGCCGTTCATCAACAATTCGTACCGGTTGGCGGGTTTTAAAGACCTTATTAACATTGACCATTCTGAGACCGGCGCCTTCGTGTGAGACCAGATACCAGATACATAATCCCAGCATTTCTTTCTGGGTTTTTTGAAATTTCTGAGCATATGTGTCATTGATATCGAGAATGATTCCCTCATGATCGAGCAGCACTACTGCATCGGTGGTTGCGTTCAAAAGGGCCCGTGCCATCTCTTCACTTTTGCGAAGTTTCTCCTGATCCTCTTTGTTATCGGTTATATCAAAAAAAACGCCACTTACATATTCAATCCTTCCTTCATCATTACAAACGATATGTCCTCTTTCTTGTATCCAATGAATACCTCCTTCTTTGGATTTGATCCTGTATTCTCTAACATATGATTTGTCTGTTTTAAGCGCCGTGATGAAAGTCTCTCTGGCAGATTCGAAATCTTCATGGAGGACAACATCTTTCCATTTTAGTTCTTTGGAGTTAAATTTGTCAGCACCATATCCGGTAATCTGTTCAATTTTAGAATCAAAGAACTCCACAGACCAGTCCGGGTACCCTTTGTAAACAATGCTGGGAAGGTTTTTTACGAGCAACCGGTATTTTTCTTCACTTTGTTGAAATGCCTTTTCAGCCGCCATCCGGTTGAGCGTTTCTTTTTCCAAGGCCTTGATTTTTTGCTCCAATTCTTCATAGGTCGGCTTTTTGGCCATAAAAAAAACCTCCGGTTTGTCACTTAATCCGGCTTTTATCATAATTTTATGTTCAAGTTCAAATGGGGTTGTTGATTATTTTGCTTAAGTTTTATATTTCCTTTTTTTCAAGATTCAACATCATTGTCCACAAAAAAAGGGTGTTTTAATCAACACCCTCCTTAAAAAAATGAATTGGCCGTTATTAATATACTGTTTTGTTACTCCTCCACGATTTCCCAGTTGGCTTCAAAAGTATTGTCATGGAGTGTGTATGAATACCCTAAGATTTTTCCAATACCCGGCAGCACCCCTTTCCTTACCCGCCAATAGGATAGATAAATGGCTGGAAGCAGATGAGGTAATCGGGTTTCGGGATCGTCTACCGTATTTTGCCAGATTTCCCTTATTTCCATGACTCTCCAAAGCGTACCATACTTTTTGCTCCGCACGATCTGACCGATATCGGGCAGTCTTTTCCGCCTGAAAACTTCATCGTGACCATATCCCATAAATCTCTTCCTTCTCCTGTTAAATAATCGATTCATTTAAGAGGTTTCATACTTGAAAGAGAGTGTAACTCTTGCACGATAGGCAATCACTTTGCCGTCTTTAAAGGTCATATCCAGTTTTGATATTTCTGCAATTCTCAAATCTCTTAAGGTCTTGCCGGCGGTTAACACCGCATTTTCCGCAGCTTTCTCCCACGAAACATCACTCGTACCCACCACTTCAATAATTTTGTAAACGCTATTGCTCATATTCTTTTCCTCCCATTTTTTGGTTGTCATGACTTTACCGGTTAAATCCACAAACAGGCCATCGGAGCTGAAATGATGGGATGATGAAAAGAATGGTTCCTCCTAATCGAGGAACCATTCTGCCAATACGGGCAAGAAATGTAGCCTCCCACCCTTTCATCAAAGACAAAATTATTTTTGATATTATCAACGTTTCGAAAAAATATGTCCATGAGACAAAGGGTTCATTTTTATAGGGGAATGTCCCATTAAATGGGGATTTCCCCCATGAAGCAGAACGTATGACAAATATTTCAATCCTGTCTTTTATATCGCTTAATTATTGACATTCTATGTTTTGAAGATACAAACTATAACAAAGGGATAAAGGTTCCATAAAATGAGGTGAGGGATGAATGACAAGCAAAAAAACGAAATCGGACCGGAAACTTTTTTCTCGGACTGGATGAGAACATCCATGGCATATTGGGAATCCATGGCCTCGATGTGGTCCGCCTTCAATACTGCCGGTGGTGTTACACCGGATTCAAAAATAGAGGATAAAACAAGTCGGTTTCAGAAATCATGGGAAAGAACTCTAAAAACCTGGAAAGCATGGTCACAGATTATCACCGAGCCGGAAACCATGAAAACTCTTTTTAAAGACACTGGGATGCTTCCGGAAATCCTTTTGAAAATTGCGCAGACCGGCCTGAACAGTTTTGTTCATCTTCAACGACAATGGCTTGAAAGGGCTGGAAAAGTCCAGGAATCCACAAAATCGTACACTTTTGAGAACATCGACGAAGATGCGGTTAAAGTATG